>JAWOCP010000011.1:0-8815 GCA_046483735.1 Dehalococcoidia bacterium | reverse complement strand
GCCTCTTCTCCTCTTGCTTCATCCGGCCGTAGCTCATAGCTTTATGCTTGGAGGTATTGGCCTTGAGCTTCGTGCCATCCAGGGAAACGTGTCCCAGATTCACCATCCCCAGCCTGGCACAAAACAGCACAGTCTGTTTGAATAGCCTCTTTATCTCCTTGGCATTGCGCCGGCGGAATCTGGCCAGAGTGCGGTAATCAGGCCTTTGCCCTCCAGCCAGGTAAATGAAGCTCACATCCCTGTGAGTTAGCACCTCGATCCGGCGAGTGCTCACCACTCTGTTGGCCATGCCCCACATCAGCAGCCGAAGTAGCATCAACGGGTGATAGGGGTGCTGGCCCATACCATTGAACTCCGAATCCAGATGGCTTACGTCCAGATGCTCCGTGACCTCCCTGAAGACGTGCACTTCATCCTCAGCCCCCAGGAAATCGGCCAGCGAAGGAGGAAAAAGATAACCAGTATCTATGATGTAGGGTTTACATTCTACGCCTATCATGTCTGACTCCTATCTGCGCATTCCTTGCTCAAAGTATAACCCATGAGTGCATAGACGGGAAGACCTTCACCATGTTCACACTCCTCTTAACTGCCTCTTGGCCGAGTGGTGACCCAGCCTCCTAGCTCGTTCGGACGAACCTGCCCTTTTGGGCTGTGCTGAATGGCTCGCTGCTGAAGTGGGCCAATGGTTCAGAGCGGGAACGGAAACACCTCTTCCGTGACGTAATTGTATTGGGGGCCACTCAAAAATGACTGGAACTTCAGCCATGTCCAGTAGAATTTCAGGCACAGCCGCAGATTGTGCACGACGCTTGGCTTGGCATTGGTTACGAATATTCTGCGACAACCGAAATGGACTCCAGCAAATCTGGCCGGTTCTATGAAGAACGGCTTTTCTGGCTTCTGGCTAGGTTTTGCCATTTCCTTCCGCCTAATCCCTGTCAGAATATTCTCCAGTTGTTCGAGGGGCTTGTCTAGCGAGTCTTCCGTGTCTAGGAGGAGAACAGCGATTTCGGGGGCCAAGTCTTGGCTGCGCTGCAAGAAGAACCTGAGTTGCTCGTCGCGTACGTCTTGTGGCCGGGAAGTTTTGCATTCCACATAGCAGAGCGTTGATGCAGTTGTCGCGAGAACATCGAAGTCTCCATATGCGAAATCCTCAAGTTCTATGCCCCATTCAGCAGACCAACTAAATTCCCTCTCAAAAATGGATTTCACGTAACGTTCATATGTGGGGCCGAAATTGTCAATTGCTTGGGATAAACACCACCGGTTCTCATAACACTCTCGGATAACCCCGGCCTTCTCAAGGTGCAGAACTCTCTTATGTACAGTGGTTCTTTCTTGTTGGAGTTCATTGGAGAGGTCCACTTCTGAAACGCCCTCCGGATGAGCCAGCATGAATCTGAGCATTTTGCGCTGCGATATCTTGGACATACGCCTGTAAAAATCATTATCCCAGTCGGGCATGCACGCCCCGCTACTCAAGATTTGGCCCGGTTGCATGCCCGCTGGAGCAATGGTTTGTGCATAATCACCGCGGGCTGCAATCACAAAACCACGCTGCCGCAAGGAGGCGTCCACTCCAAAGTCTCCCAAGTTTACGCCGGGAAGCATAGGCAACTTAGTTTTGCTCACAATTGCAATCATAGTATTGAGGTCTGTTGAAGTCAACCGTATGGTTACTACGCCTACGTCCGCCTTCTGTCTCGAGCAGCAGCGCTCCCCCCTCTCAATTGTCGTAACCACGTTGCACGCCTCCAAGAATTGATAACGACGCACCAGTTGGCTTGTGTAACAGCCCGAAGAGCACAGCTAATAAATGTTCACAGGTCAAAGTTTGCAGTTCACAAGCCAAGGAGAGAGGCTATCTGGCTCTCATACTCTAGTCCAGCCGAGGGATTATCGTGCATCCACGAGTATAGGGAGGTCACCAGGGAATTAGTGCTGCACGCGCTTAGTTATCCAAAATGGTCTTCTAGAGTAAATCTACTCTGGGGTAGATTGCCTGTCTATCGTCTCCATCCCCACAGGCGATACAGCTCTACGCTTGTTACGGAGGCAAAGAAGAGCAGGCACACCAATAACGGGAATGAGTCCTAGCGGAATTGCCCAAAGTAAATGCCATAGGCTTCTACCCTTGCGTTTTAGATACCAGATGACCAGCATGATTGTTAGCGCCCATAGGGAGATTGCGATAAACACCATGGTTGTCAGTTCAGTAAGGATTGGTAATGTGGGGATAACTCTATCAAGAATCCAACCTATTAGAAAGATTGCTAGGTAGCCAAGAATAAGCGCCCAGTTCAGGTGTCTTTGAAACCAGCTAGGTTCTGCCTTTCCTTTTCTCAATTCACCGATTACGCTCCCTATCAAGAAGAGAGAAAGCAAAAACCCTTGAAAAACAAATGCAAGCAAGAACAGCGCACCACCTATCCGCAAAATCCATCCGATAATTCTCAGGTTATAGGCCCAATCTATCAATGCCAATAAGCGCATCGTTAAAGGATTTTGTGCAGTAAAGTACCCCACAGCAAGCTGTGGGGCATTACGGGTAAGGGAGCCGCCCCACCGGGTTGCGAACGGGGCCGCTTTCCTCCCCCCAGCAAGCTGGGGGGTATCCAGCGGAGGTTTTTATGAAAGGCACAAACAGCATGACTACGAATAGTGCCGTTAAGCCAATCACCAGTAATCCATCATATTTCACGCGCTCCATCGACTGATAATCATAGCCCTGCCAGAAACTCTCCATCGCGTGCTTCTTTCTATCGTAAGCGCTTTGACCAAGTGCCGTAAAGACGATGAATCCCCCAAGTATAGGTAATACAATAGCCGATGCAGTGCCTGGGTTTAGTTGTATTGAACCCAGGGTCAATAAGGCGGTCAAGGACACAAAGATATATCCAGATAATGCTGTTGTGATGTAAAATCCTTTTTCAAACTTCGTGAGTGTGAGCACTGCTACGGCAAGGAGGCCAAAGAGCCAATTGACAAGCCAAAAAACAATCCAGGCGACCCCTAGAAAGAATAGATACTCAAGCAAAAACACCTTGACTCTCCGCTACAGCGAAATGCTACACGTAATATTCTGCTATAACCACCTGTGGGGAGAAGGTTAGGTTTTAGCTTTTGCACAACACTTTGGCACCATTCATAGCTTCAAAGCCTTCTTTTCCTGCAACACCAATTCTCCAGCCTTTGTGAACAGCTCGGGAGACAAGATCCAGGCAATAGACCGGGGAATGCCAGAGAATTCCGCCAGCTTGTTACCTACGCCCATAAATGCAGCGGTAGTATCGCCTTTCGCCTCATTTACTGCTTGCCCGTACGCATCAAAGCGGTCCAGCACTGCAGGATGGTCACGCCCGCTCACCTCTGCAAGATGTGTGTGAAATGGCTCCCTCAAAGCGTCCTGTTTGAGCCAATAGTCGAGAGCAAACCACCAAAACATGCGCAGCTCACTCTCAAATCCTGGTGGCTCTGAGTGTCCTGCGGCAGAGAGGTGTCTATTCGCAGTCCTCTTAGCATTCCTAAGTATTTGCTCACTCCTCGCCACAAGAGTGGCCGCAAGCGCGGCCGGATTGCCAACCAAGCGGCGTTGCTCCCTGAGACGGAGAAAGAACCAGACTAAGCCGCCAATTATAACTATGGGTAGGAATGCAATAAACGCTCCTATAGCTGTATTCAGGAGATCGGCTCCCATCATTCACCTCCTCGTTTCAATGTTTCCCATTATTAATCTGTTCGTATTATAACAGTTAATACAGTAGTGGGGGGTATTGACCAATCCTAGAGTTGGCTTGCTATCAACTATACTGATTGATATTGCATCCAGCCTCGTTCACGATGCAAAATGGCTTTTTGTTAAACTGTCTCTACGTCCTCGGTTCCGTTTCTTGATGACTTCCGTCATCAAGAAGACACTGTATGTTCAGAATAGCTTCTGTCGCGAGCACAGCCCGGAAGAGCTCTGCGCCCAGCATGAAGTTGGCATCTTGTCTTAGTCGGATGATTTGGATGTACTTAGCGAATTGAAATGTGACATTCTCTGTCAGATGATCTACAGGGCCTAGCTTGCAGGAGTCAAGCTCGTTTTTGAAGAACACTAAGGCGTAGGCAAGCTGGCGCCTCAATTCGCTTGCACGGTGCTCGTCGAAATCTGCACCGCAGATTTCCGTGATCTCCTCAAACAGCTGATCCCTGAACACGCATTTCTCCTCCTCTCGCAGATAATAGGTAGCGTGCCTATCGGCAATGTACATGATGTAGACCAAGAAATCGTAGTATATTTTCCACCATCGTTCGTCCTGAATCCCCATTCCACTATACTTGGAGACGATGCCTTCCTGTACTACCCCCACGCTGCGTCTCGCAATGGCAGCCATTGCCTGTGCTAAGGCAGATGCTTTCTTCAGAACACTATCCCTGGTGTTCTTCACGCCGGCAAACCTCTCCCACTTGATAGAACCTGCGAAGCATTCCTGCACCGAAGGAGAAGGCTCTCTGTAATGGATTCCCGAATGATAGTTCATAAAGTAATCCTTGATTATCTCAGTCATATCGTTTTCCGAGAGAGTAAACATTCGACTGATGCCGGGCAACAGAACATGTTGGTCCACTCCCGAAACCATTGCTGCTATTGTCATCAGGTCAAAAACATCCTTTTGTCTCAGAGTATCCAATATATTCCTCGAGAATTGCTCCAGGTAATTGCTGACGCTTCTGTAATCCTCTAGCTTTTGGTTAAGGATATCAACGTCAAGGCAGTAGGTGTCGCAGAACAAAGTGGATATGAAGTCCAAAAGCTCACGTGCATCGTCTTCGGACAAGCCTCCAGTTTGATACTTCCAGATTTGTTCCACAGTTGAAAAGTAGATGTAGCTTGCCACTTCTTTCGACAACGCATTTGCTTCCTCGGCTGACAGCTTCCTCGTTTCCTTTTTACAAATCGCTCCTCCTTCTGTCTTACCCCTCACGAAATAGTCGAATACCTCCTGGAAAAGATTAGATATCGCAAAAGCAGCCTGAATATAAATGCATGCTGCCACTTTCTGGAGCGATGAGAGTTCCAAACTATGTCTCTTGCTGTCTTCCTGCATAATCCCTCAGAATTCAGGTCTTTCGCTAAATTTGGTCCATTCCCTGTTGAACCTTGACCCCTCCCGATATAGACAAAATATCATACATAGCATATTCGTTCAATCAGCCTGAAAGACCCGAAGAGATATCATCGAAACCTGCTGGATAGACTATAATGATGGCCGGCCACACAGTTCACTCGCAGGCCTTAGCCCCAGGCAATTCGTTGAAAACAGAGGGAAGACGCTAATAGCAGTTGGCCTATAATGCCGATTGAGGTTGGGGTGGTTGGGGGTATTGACAGTCCTTGTAGGGGTGGTTTATGGTATATGAAAGGACGTAAGGGGAAGCGATGCCATTCTGTCCTGATTGTGGAACGAAAGTGAGCCAGGATACTCGGTTTTGTCACGAGTGTGGACGTCTATTGGAGGTAGAGCAAGCTGTCAAGGGGAAGAGTAAGAAGAAGATAGCAGGAATCGTAATTGGCTGTATCATAGCTGCCGTCGTAATAGTAGTCATAGCTGCACGGCCACCAGAAACCGTAAGGCCTGAGCCAGCGATTCCCGCTCACTTTACGACTTATACAGACGAATCAGAGCTCTTTACCATCTCCTACCCGCCAGAATGGGAGATCGACCTAGAGTACATGCAAGAACTTGATCATTTCTCAAAGGAAATAATAGCCGCTATCACCTCAGACATTCCTTTGGAAGAAGGCCGCTTTGTTTTCCTGGCTGCTCCGCCGCTGGAGGCTGTCAATGTTAACATCGTGGTAGAACCAATCCCCGCAATAATGTGGACACATGACCGAGTGGTGACAGCAGCAATAGAATCGCTCAAGTTAGTTGCGTCAGATTACCACGAGCTCTCACGAGTCAAAACAACCGTCGATAATAGACCCGCAACAATAATAGAATGCCAAGCAACTTTGCCCGTACTCGGTGCATTTCACTACGTATTCATGATTTGCATTGTGAACAATACTGCGTGGACGGTGACTTGTACAGCGCTGCCAGATGAGCATAGATACTGGGAATCTGATTTCGATGCCATAGTTAGGAGTCTGCGAATACTGAAGTAGCCCATCAAAGTGGCAAAAGGAACGGGCGAATCATTTATGAATTATTGTCCTCATTGCGGAAACTCAGGGGTCGAAGGAATGAAGTTCTGCCCCCAGTGTGGACAGAGACTAGCGGGCTTGGCTTTGGCGGCCGAACAACAGCGTGTCCATCAACGTGAATTGCCTCGCAAGAAGAGTGGTGGCATGAGAATAGCAGCAGGCATTCTGCTGATAGTCCTTGGTGTCCTTTCAGTGGTAGTCCCAGCATCGATAGCGGATATGATAGCCTGGACAAGGGCAGCATCGTATGAACAATTTCTTGTTATCAGGCGGGGCATGGATATGCAAATAGCGTTCCCATCTTTGCTCCTAGTGCTTTTCATTGTGGGAAGCGGCATTTATGCCCTGAGGAAGAAAGCCTACTGGTGGGCCCTCTCAGGAGCCATCCTCTCCGTGATTGGCGGTATAACACTCTTTATGACAACCGTGGGAGGTGCTTACTTTGGTATTATAATTACTCCGATTTCGGTGCTGGCACTCGTATTATTGGTGACAAGAAGGGAAGATTTTAAGGCTGAGTAGATTCTCTGTGCGATACAACCTTCCCGTCGCTTTTCTCAGGTAACACTCACAAGATGGGATAACTCCTCACATCCTGCAATCTCACTATTGACAATCCTGCAGAGTCGTTATATGGTGTAGTATAGAGGTGAAAAGGAACGACTATTTCATTCTGGAGGTGAATAGCAGTGAACAGAGAGTACCACAGAAGGAATAGGAATTTCGGTGTGTGGTTCGGTGTGGGAGCATGAAGGAGGCGTTGGTAACAGATGCCTAGATTCAACTGGCATGAGGCCCATCCCCCCGCCTGCCGCTGTGCAAGCTGTGCAAAGGACAGAAGGTTCGAGCCATCTGTGTACCGAACAATATCCTGGAAGGAGTTGAAGAAGTTCCTGCGCAAAAGGGTTGACAAGAGCAGATACGTCCCAGGAAGCTACGTTTGCGAAGACTTTGCGAGAAGTTTGCAGGCCGACGCAAAAGCGGCTGACTTGGATTGCCATCTGGTATATGTAGACTTCGGAAGTGACGGTGGTCATATGTGCAACGCTTTTGATACAAAAGACAAAGGGCTTGTGTATATTGACAGTACTCCACCATTGGAAGGGAATCTAACCAGCTGTTACACCGTGGTTGATGTCCGAATGGGTGAAGAGTATAGGCCAGAGTTAATCTTCCCTATCAGGGGGTACAAGAAGTTTTTGGAGCCTATGGGGGTGGTCAAGAACATTGATGTGGTGTAGTTGGTCTCTCTTAGACATTCAGCGAAATTCAACAAGCTGACGAAGTGTGTGACAGCAAGGGATGAGAAGGTTCACCATCATCACCGAGGAGGTTTCTCCACTGGCTACCTATTCTTGAATCGCCCTATAGTGTTATACTGCAAGGAAACAATATTCAGCGTCTGTTTGAGGGTCGAATTGGAAAGACAAAACCAGACGGTAAATATGGATGATGCTGCAGTCGATTTCCAGAGCGTTCGTAATAGCTTATTGGCCTCTCTTAATAGCCCGAATGGTCGGCCGAAGACAAAGGATATCATAAGGCACCTACACGAAGCACAACGCCGCGAGCGTGCAATGAGGGAGAAAAAGCTACTTGAGAAGCACGGGAATCAGATTATCCCGCATTTTGCGGAAGGGAAAGAAGTCGAGCCTCTTAAGATAGACCCCGAGCTCATCCCTATTGTTAAGTCTGACAGCTTGGAAGGTCGTCTATTCCGTGCAGCAACGCTTCTCTGGTCGGTTCCGGTCTCACACGGTTACGGCCGTAGAATACGGTACTTGGTGATTGACCGACAAAATAGCAAGCTCGTTGGTATTATTGGTCTCGGCGATCCCGTTTTTAACCTCAAGTGCAGAGATGAATGGATTAACTGGAATGCTCAACAGCGTCGCGAGCGCCTCTCCTATGTGTTTGACGCGTATGTCTTAGGAGCTGTTCCGCCGTATTCGCTGGTGTTAGGTGCCAAGCTGATTGGTTCGCTGGTGGCGGCCGAGGAGATACGGGTAGAGTTCCGAGAGCGTTATGCTCACAAAGAAGGCCTCATCTCCAAACGTATTAAAGAGCCTCACCTTGTCCTCATCACTACAACATCTGCCTTGGGAAGATCTTCGGTGTACAATAGATTGCGACTGCCAGGCAACGTCGATTTCATCAGAATCGGAACTACAGAAGGTTGGGGCCACTTCACTGTTAGTGATGAACTGTTCCGGCAAGTCAGGGCTGTCCTCAGGACAAATGAAGATCCTTATTTCGACAACTACAAGTTTGGACAGGGGCCGAGTTGGCGACTTAGAGCGCTAAGACAAGCGTGCAGTATTCTAGGCATAGATCAGGACTTGCTTAGACACGGGATTAGGCGCGAAGTCTACGCTATTCCACTGGCCACCAATTGGCGCGAGATTCTGCTAGGAAAGGAAGCAACACCTGAATATCAGTCACGCAACGTTGCTGAAATCGCAATTGCAGCCCTTAACAGGTGGGTAATTCCACGTAGCGAGACGACTTCTGATTGGGCACACTGGAATCGTCAGAATACTTGGGATGCTCTGACAGGATATGTGTTTGAGACTGAGCAAATCAGGGAATCTTATGTTAGATAGGCGATTCTATGAATAG
>JAWOCP010000166.1:0-7852 GCA_046483735.1 Dehalococcoidia bacterium | reverse complement strand
ATATTGAAGAGCCTCCGGAGAGGGCGAAAATTCTCAAAGAAGCCGAGGAACAAGTTAGCCTTATAGAAAATCAGTTTGATCATGGCTTGATCACCGATGATGAAAAGTATGAGAGTGTAGTTCAAGTATGGATGGAGGCTACCGATAAGATTACTGAGAATATATCCCAAACGCTGGACCCGTATGGTAGTGTCTATATGATGGCTACGTCAGGTGCCAAGGGTAATATTTCTCAAATCAGGCAAATGGCAGGAATGCGCGGGTTGATGACCGATCCCTCGGGGCGGATAATAGATTTTCCCATCAAGGCGAGCCTGCGTGGTGGCCTGGCACCCATGGAGTATTTCATTTCCACTCACGGTGCTCGCAAAGGATTAGCTGATACGGCTCTGAGGACATCAGGCAGTGGCTATCTTACCAGGCGCCTCGTCGATATAGCCCAAGATGTCATTGTAAATGAAATAGATTGTGGCACCACCGAGGGAGTTTGGATACCACGGGAAGCGGCAGAGGGGACACTCCCCCCGTTTGAGGAAAGGATTACCGGCTACTTAGCGGCGAGCAAGATTGTTGATCCGACTACAAATGCAATCATTGTTGATCGGGATGAAGAAATCGACGAAGACAAAGTGCAACGAATTGTCATGGCTGGTATTTCTCAGGTACACGTGAGGTCGCCTCTGACCTGCCGTTCTCGATTTGGCGTTTGTCGAAATTGCTATGGAAGGGACCTGGGAAAGAATCAATTGGTAAAGCCTGGTACCGCTGTGGGAGTTATTGCTGCTCAGAGCATCGGTGAGCCTGGAACTCAGTTAACTCTGCGCACTTTTCACACAGGGGGCATAGTAGGTGTCGATATTACCACTGGACTTCCTCGTGTGGAAGAGCTTTTTGAGGCTAGAACACCAAGTGGCAGTGCCATAATTGCTGAGATCGATGGAACCGTTGAAGTATCCCATTCGGATGGAGAGAGTATAGTCAAGATCAGTAGCTCTGAATTCTACCTGGATGAATACCCGATTCCGCCGGGAGCACAGCTAGCTGTGACAGACGGGCAATCAGTTAGTGCCGGCAGCATCGTATTTTTCCTGCCGGAGAAGACTGGAGAGAGCTTACCGGCTGCGGGCTACAGTGAAGCGGAACAATCTCAACCTACAGTGGCTAGAGTGAGTGGGCAAGTAATCGCCGAAAATGGCCAGGTTTATGTCAGGTATGAAGAGAGAGAGGAAAGAGAATATAGCGTGTCCCATGGTGCATATTTGCTCGTTCGGTCAGGGGACAAGGTCAGAGCGGGCGACAGGCTCACCAGAGGCCCCGTTGACCCGCATGATATCTTGCGCATTATGGGAAAGGATGCAGTCCAACAATATCTGATTGATGAAATCCAGAAAGTATATCGCTCGCAAGGAGTGACTATACATGATAAACATATTGCTGTCATAGCTCAGAGGATGTTAAGCAAGGTAAGAATTATTTCCTCAGGAGATACGAAGCTATTGCCTGGCGAGTTAGTTGACCGGTTTAACTATGAAGATATGAATGCCAGGGTACTGGCCGAGGGAGGTGAGCCAGCAACGGCCCAGGCTGCAGTTCTGGGGATAACCAGAGCTAGCTTAAGCAAGGACAGCTGGTTAGCAGCCGCATCTTTCCAAGAAACGGGACGTGTTCTTGTCGATGCTGCGATCAAAGGCAAATTGGATAAGCTTCGCGGACTCAAAGAAAACGTTATTCTCGGTAGACGCATGCCATCTCAAGTCCTCTCTCTGGAGCTTGACGACAGCAAGAAGTTGAATGTGGGAAATGTTGATGAGGCAGAGAGGGCGGATTCAGAATTGGATATCCAGTAAGAGTCAAGATCCCGAAGGCCAGCAATGCGACTTGTTTCAGGTAAAACAACAACCGAGGACAGCTTTATTGACGTTGACCTGCGCCCCAAACGCCTCAGTGAGTTCATCGGTCAGGACAAAATCAAAGAGAATCTGAGAATCGCTATTGTCGCTGCTCAGAGGAGAGGCGAGCCGCTGGACCATGTCATGCTTTATGGCTCTCCCGGTTTGGGAAAGACCACCCTTGCCTACATCATCGCTGCCGAAATGGGGGTTAATATCAAGGTCAGTTCCGGGCCGGCGATAGAACGCCCCGGAGACCTGGCAGCTATCCTTACTAACCTGCGTGAGGGCGATGTCCTGTTCATTGACGAGATGCACAGGCTCAGCCACACAATAGAAGAAAAGCTCTATCCGGCAATGGAGGATTTTGTCTTTGACATCTTTCTTGGGAAAGGTCCATCTGCCAGAAATTTGCGGTTGAGTCTGCCCCGCTTCACCTTAATTGGGGCTACTACGCGCTTTGCATTGGTAAGTCCTCCCCTTCGCGATAGGTTTGGGGTTACATATCATCTTGATTTCTACGATGAGGCGGCGATACAGACAATTTTGCAGAGGTCAGCAACTATCATCAAGGTGAAAGCAGAGCAAGAGGGGCTTGCCCCGATTGCCCGACGTTCTAGAGGTACTCCTCGAGTGGCCAATCGTCTCTTGAAGAGAATAAGAGATTATGCCCAGGTCATGGCAAATGGAGTGATCACCGATGAAGTCGCCCTGGCAGGGCTCTCAAAGCTGGAGATAGATTCTGTGGGTCTGGATGATATAGATCATAGAGTGCTGCATACAATAATCGACAAGTTTGATGGCGGTCCTGTGGGCCTAGATACCATTGCTGCCGCTATCAACGAGGACGCTGATACTATCATGGACGTTTATGAGCCATACCTTTTGCAGCTGGCGTTTCTGGAACGTACACCTCGTGGCAGGGTAGCTACTAGACTTGCTTATGAGCACCTGGGGCTGTCTCACAAGAAAGACGCTCAGTCCCAGCCTGGCTTGTGGAGTCAGAAACAGAGTTAATCTTCAGCTTTGTGCCCTGGCTTGCATCCATATCGGGATAGCGAAGGCAGATAAGGAAAACGACAGTATCACCCAACCCCAGGGATCGATGTTCCCTCGACTTATCCAGGTGACGGCGGATAAGATCACAACTGGCGGGATCAACAAACTGATGATTTTGTACCTGCGCGGCTTAAGGCGTATAAAAGCCACAGTTGCTGCTGCCAGAGCAACAAAGCTAACAACTATCCAGGGTGCCTTTGGCTGTAACCTTGCCATCCATATGTCACTGGCCAGAAGCTCATTCCCTGCGCCCAGGGACAAAAACCAACTGAATATGACAGGCATTGGAGCCAGCATCAGTGACGCATATAGCCAATCCCGTCTTGCGGTTTGTTTCATTATGTGGATAAGAGCATAAAGAGCTAACGGTATGTAAATGAGGGCCGCTATCCAGCCCCAACCTTGAGGAAGGTTAAGCAGCAGTATTCCTGTAACTACTACTGGCATGATATAGTATCCCAGCCAGGGAAAGAGCCATATTGGTTTGCCCTGAGACCAACCATAGATTGCTATGCCAACGGTTAGTATCAATATGCTTGACAGGGCGACGATGTTTTGCCAGTAGTATGAAGTGAAAAGCAAGGCAACCAGAAGATGGGGCAGGGCACTGACAAATGCCTCTTTCCAGGTACCTTGAGCATGTGTTTCGTAGACTTGCTGGGCAATCAGTTCAGGGGAGCCCAGCGATTGCACGGCGACTTTGTATGCTTCTTCTCTGCTTAGCCCCTTTTCTACCAGCTCCTGACTCTTCTCTTCGAGATGTGTGCGCAGCTCATCGGCCACGCCGTCTCTTATAGTCTGGTCAATCTTGAGGCAAGCTTTAAACCTATTCAAATAATGGGTTGCGCTGTTAATCATGTTGGTTCTAGAACGTCTCCGCTTGTGTAACTGCTTTAACTGCCGTGGAGAAGTCCTGCCATGTAGCTAACCTTGTGGCCAGGACCTGCTGTCCCTTTTCAGTTATGTAATAATAACGTCTTTGTTGTCCATTAGGCAGTATCTGCCATCTACCCTCGATAAGTCTCTCTCGCTCTAAGCGGTGGAGGGCGGGATAGAGAGTACCTTCTTTGAACTGAAAATACCCGTTACTCCTTCTCTCCAGTTCCTTGACTATTTGGTAGCCATACGTAGGCTCACGACTGATCAAGCAAAGCAACAGAGAATCAGTGTTTCCCTTCAATAACTCACGTCCGTAATTCATCCTTGCACCTCGTTAACACCTCATTAGTATGTCGAGTTCTATTTCACTATAGCATTGGCTAACTATGTTGTCAATACCAGTGACAATGACGGTCCTATTCTGCTTGCTTCAGTGAGCTCAAATCGCTAAAATATCTTCTCCAGGAAGTTAGCCGGGGCAAGAGGACAAGAATGACGGGTCTGTATTGAAAGGGAAGGCTCCAGGTTACCTCTTAAGTACTGTTGGAATTAGGATTTGGCAGGCATGGGCGCTTTTGAAGATTTTATTGCCGTATTAAGGAAGACAGAAATTATGCAGACCCTCCTGCAGAACCTGGAGAGGGAGCCGGCGAAGCTCTTGGGCGTTATTTGCCGCGAGTACGAAGCCACTAACAAAGCGGTTCCTGACCATCACCTGAGTTTGGCTGGATACTTTGGTGAGGCAATGTTAAGGGCGTTGGTATCGGCGAATTTGATCACCAGGGAACCGGAAGACAGGTTGTTTCTCTGTAGCTACAAGCCGACAGAGACGGGGCTCAGGTATTACAAGGCCATGCTTAACGAGAAGAAGATTTAGTGTACAAGCTCATTGACACTCATGCCCATCTTGATGAACTGCGAAACCTCGATTCGATGCTTGAGGAAGCCAGGGAAGCGGGCGTTATTGCTATAGTAGCTGTGGGGTCAAGCCAACAATCGAACATAAAGACACTGAAGGTATCGCAAGAGCATAGCGGGTTTGTCTATCCTGCTCTTGGTTTACATCCCTGGGAGTTAGCCGATCTCCGAGCTTCTGACATCGGTGATAGTTTACGGTTTATTGAGCAAAATATCGATTCAGCGGTTGCTGTGGGTGAAATAGGTCTGGACTACGACAAGAGGGTGCTGAAGGTAGCGTCCAAGGATTGGCAGAAAGAGGTTCTTATGCGGCTTCTGGATATGGCTAGAACATATGCTAAGCCAGCCATAATTCACAGCAGATATGCCTGGAAGGACGCACTACAGATAATTCAGGATGTTGGCATAGATAAAGCCGTTTTTCATTGGTTCACTGGCTTCTCCGGGGTTCTGAAAGATATAATTGATGGTGGCTATTTTGTTTCCGCCACGCCAGCGGCTGAGTATCATGAGGAACACAGAAGAGCGGTCAAAGAAGCGCCGTTGCAGAGATTACTTCTGGAGACTGATTGCCCTGTCACTTATGGAAGGGAGACAAGGTATGAGTCAAGGCCCGCGGATATTCTAAGAGGCCTTAAGGCAGCGTCACAGCTGAAAGGGATTGATGAGGCCACAATCGCTGAACAGACAACGAGAAATGCCGTCAACCTGTTCTCTTTAGATACAGTATTCTAAATAAGGAGGTGAATCAGATGATAAAATCAATAGCAGGAGAGGATAATTTTCAAAACGTTGTTTTGCAGTCTAAGTCGCCAGTTATGGTAGATTTCTGGGCACAATGGTGTGCTCCCTGCCTGGCTACTGCTCCTGTTCTGGAGGAATTGGCGAACGAGTATGCTGGTAAGATAGACTTTGCTAAGGTGGATGTGGATGCCAATGGTTCCCTGGCTGCCAAGTATGGTATAACCTCCATCCCCACTATGCTGATATTCCGAGGCGGTCAGCCCGTTCAGCAAGTTATTGGTTACAAGCCCAAGAAGGAACTCAAAAAGGTATTGGACGAAGTTCTCGGAGGGTGAATTATACACCACCGGCTAGTAAGTCTACCCTGACGGTGAAAAGAAGTCGCGGATAAAATCGAATTCCTCAGGTAGGAGTGCCAGTAACAAGGGGAATCCACCCATCAAGAATCTGGCTATTGCCGATTGAGCGATGACTGCCTCGATGCCCGGGTGAACCTTACCTACGATGGCGAGGATAGCAGCGCACAACATACCCCCTATGAAGACACCAAGTATGCAGCCTATAAGCCTGTCCAGCCAACCGAGCGTTGCAATATGGACGAGCCTGGCTACAAACCAGCCGACCACGCCAGCTACGATTATGGTAGCTATCAGAATGATGGCATAGGCCGCTATCGTAGCCCAGATTGCGCCGCCGGGAGAGAGCAACGCAGCAAGCCCGCTGTAATAACGCCCGGCCAGAACTATGCCACCTATTAGCCCGGCAATGCCAAATGCTGTCCTGATAATTCCATTCCGCAACCCCACGAAGCCAAGTATGCCGGCAACAACTACTATTACTATGTCCAGCCAGTTCATTGTAGTTCCCTCCTTTCTTCTATTTATGTTGTCGTAGAATAAGCGTTTGTTCCCTCAATATACTTGCCTTGATGGGCGGTCCAGTCATTTCATGTTTTAGGTCTCGCCGCATTCAATCCTGTACTCGCAGTAAGAGCACATCCAGGAGGGACATCTGGAAAGCTGGAGAGGTGCTATGGCCTTGTCCAGGAGCTCAACTCTTCGCAGCGCTTCAGCCTTGATGGCATCCAGGTTCCTGAAGGTTACGTCGTAGACCATCAGCTTGGCATCTTCTCTTGGAACGTTGACATAATATACCACGAGTCTGCCCTGAGCATGATTTGTCAAAGCACAGTCGAATGCCAGTCGCAGAAAGTAATGAGGGAATGTTCGGGGCAAGCGTTCTCTTTCCACCAGCGAAGAGAATTTTGGGTTGCGCAGGATGGTGGGTGAGTTCTGCCAGGTTTGGACCAGGTCAGTCAATGGCAAGTGCTGCACGGGAATCCTCTGCGCTTCACCGGGGGCACCGAAGCGCAGTGAATCGCGGAGTACATCAACAAAGCCACGCTCATCCATGGCGCGGAGATATTCCTCCTTTTCTTCCCGGGCTTCTTCGCTCGATTTAAGGCGCCCAAAATATGCTTTGCGGGGGAAAACAATATC
This sequence comes from Dehalococcoidia bacterium, assembly GCA_046483735.1. Taxonomy (GTDB): domain Bacteria; phylum Chloroflexota; class Dehalococcoidia; order GIF9; family AB-539-J10; genus RBG-13-51-36. The sequence goes on along the minus strand of JAWOCP010000166.1, from coordinate 864 downwards.
GTTGATGCCAAACAGTTGGGGTGATTGAGATCCGGCCATCTTGCTGAGGAGTTGCTCGCAAGTTGTGCTATCGACGCAAATTTCCCCGGCCAAATCAGCTATCTGATGCGATGCGGGCACTGATGAGGTCTGGCAGTCGCAGACCCGGGAATAATCGCACTGCCTGTTAAACCAGGGGCAAACGGGGAGATTGCCGGGGTCATTGGAAATAAGTGCCTGCACCAGGAGGTCTCGTCTTCGCTGCATTTCCTTTCGAATTGCTTTCAGGTCGGGGAAAGTAACGTGATAGACAAGCAAAGGGGAGGTTGAGGGCGATTCCTCCGCCAGGCGCTGATAAATAATGATTTCTCCCTCGTGGGCATTGACCATGGCACAGTACATGCCCAATTGCTCGACATAAGTGGGCCTGTATCGCAATAGATTTGTGGTGTCTATAGGCGTGGAAGTTGTTTTGACCTCCACCGGAATCTTGTCGTAGATATCAATCTTACCCACAATGCCCTCGGCCTCTACGAATTGCTCCAGGTATTCTTCGCTGGATACGGCTGAGCCGAAGGTCTTGTGAAAGCCGGTGCCGGCCCACATCAGTTGCTGTTTCTCCAGAGGAGGGGTGATTTCAGGATATTTTCTCCTGAAGTAGGCCTGCTTGAGGTTCAGCAGGTCAGTTACGGAGATGCGATAGGGAGGTCGGCGTGTTTTCAAGCTTTGCATTAAGGCATCCTTGACCGAACGGTTGGCCTCAATGCGGGAGACGAAGGATGCGATATCGAATTCGTTCATTCAGCTGCCCTATATTAGTCTAGTCCATTGTCGCAGGTCAATCTATTGGCATTGCTTGATACTTGACCCTGTATTCTATTCCCC
>JAWOCP010000056.1:0-16910 GCA_046483735.1 Dehalococcoidia bacterium | reverse complement strand
GACACTATGTTCTTGCCAATATCGTGAAGGTCGTCTTTTACCGTAGCCACGATTATAGTACCTTTGGTCTTAACGCCGCTCGTGGCCAGCCGGGGCTGCAATATATCCATGGCCGCTCCCACTGCTTCGGCCGAGGCTAGCATATCGGGAATGAAGTATTCCCCGGCCTCAAATTTTTGCCCCACAATGTCCATACCGGCAGAGAGCCCCTTGGTTATTATATCCCGAATCTGCAAGCCGGAGGCAAGAGCCTGCTCAACAAGCTCGGTAACGCCGGGTTGTCCTACCATTCCTTCGTCCATGCCTTCGTCATCCTTGGTTAACCTCCCCTGGATAACATTCTCTTGGATTAGGCTGATTATGTCCTCTGGCATTATCATCCTCCGATTTCAATATTTTATTACACTGTCTGGCGTGCCAGACATAAATTAGCGCACTGCAAACGCCAACTCGAATCTATGTTGAATGTTACGGTTTCTACCTGTCCGCCAGGGCCTGGCAGGCAGGTTGGTAGTTCCGAAATCTGCGCTGGGCTCAATCTACTATATTGCCCTTTCTGTGTGCCCTCAGATATGCCCGGCATGAAGGGTCTTTTCCTATTAGCATATCGGCCACCTTGATGAGGCTCATGGCTTTGCTGTCAAGCGGGTCCACGATCGCGGCGTCCAAGCCGGCATAGGCGGCCATTAGTAGGAAGGCGCGGTTTACTAGCTTTCTCTTGGGCAGACCATAGGAGATGTTGCTCAGTCCCATCACTACCCTGGCATCGGGATAGCGCGATTTGATTTGCTCTATGGTCTTCAATGTGACCACTCCCTGACGTGTATCAACAGCGATAGGTAATACAAGCGGGTCGAATAATACCTGTTCCGCCTTCACCCCCAGACCGGTCAGGTGTGCCATTATCCGTTCGCAAGCAACCATACGCTCCTCGACATGGGCTGGTATTCCGTCTGTTCCCATGGCCAGTGCTATCACCCAGGCCTGCCGCTCGGCCACCAACGGACCGATAGATTCCAGCCTGGCCGGCTCCGCAGTGATTGAATTAATTATCAGTCTTTCACCATTGTATTCCCTCAGCGCAGCTTCGATAACCTCTGGAGAATCACTGTCAATAGCCAGTGGCTTCTCAACGGCAGTCTGGACTATTCCCACCAACCACCTGGCGTCGGCAATTGCTTTCTGGAGTGAGCCGTTACCACTGCCCGCGTTTACATCAATGAAGTCGGCTCCAGATGATACTTGGGCCTTGGCCAGGTTCACCAGGAACTCCTCGTCGCGTTTGGCAATAGCCTCAGCGACTGACTTATTTGATGCGTTTATGTTTTCTCCTATTACAATCATGTTCTAGGTCACCAGGTCCTCTATTTCCTTAAGCACTTGTTGTCTTTTTCTGTCAGGAAGGCTGTATTTATCACCGGCTAATAGCTCTTTTACCTTCTCCGCCGCTCTTTCCCAGCTGGTCTTGCTACCATCGGCTTCCCAGTCCTCCCGGCTAGCGCGGTTACTCAGGACAGGCTGATAGTGTTCGCTGCGCATGAAGTGCCTTGTATGTCTGGCAGCTACGAAATTACCCCCCGGCCCCATTTGCTTTATTAGGTCAAAGGCCAGAGTTTCATCATTTACCTTGATTCCATCCACACTTCTCATCACCATTCCCAGTATCTCGTTATCTATTACAAACTTCTCATAGCACACAGTCATTGCGAATTCCATAAGCCCCGCAGCATCGTGGATGAAGTTAGCTCCCGCAAGTGCGCATAGCTGGGCGGTCAAAGCAGACTCATAGCCGCTTTGGGCATCGAGCGCTTTGGAATCGGTCATGCCACCGGTGGCATAAAAGGGAAGATGGTAGAACTGGGCCATCTGGGCACCGGCGGCATTGAGCAGCCCCATTTCGATTGAACCAGCCAGATACTTGAGGTTCCTGAGGTCTGTATTTGTTGCTACCGAGCCAAAGATGACCGGAGCCCCCGGGTTTGCAATCTGGGTCAGTATTACTCCCATCAATGAGTCTACGGTCTGGACTACCAGATTTCCGGCTAGAGTAACCGGCGAAGTGGCGCCACACAATGGTTCAGCGGGACAAGCCACAGGTATGCCATTTCTGGCAATGTTTACCAGCAAGTCGCCATATGTCTTGTCCATCCTTAATGGGCTTATGATACAGGCTATCATGGAGATGAGAGGGCGTTGGCGCAGTGCCTCAGGCGAACCTGCCACTATCTCCGCCATCCGTATCACGTTCTTCACCCCCTCCAGCGTATAGACGCCTCCCATCACATGCTTTGTAGTATTGTCCAGCCCGGCGAAGAAGCGGTTCACGTCCACTTGCTCGACGGGCAACTCACTAGGATAGGTAGGTAACATGAAGAGGTGAATGTTATCCAGCTTATCAACCAACCTGGCGATGCATCTCAGGTCTTCCATGCTGGCCAGTCTTGTTTGGTTGACATCCGGTTCATAGATATAAAGTGCCGTGCCGCCCGTTCCAGCATACACTCGCCGCCCGCCCAAGATGATATCGTGTGCTTCATCCTGTCCACAGAGCTTGATTTCCGATGGTGCCGCTTCAATAAGCTCTTTGGCTTTGTTCTCATTCAGCCGCACCAGGTGTTTTTCCCAGTCCACCGTAGCTCCGGCTCCTGCGAAAAGCTCCAGTGCCATGTCTGACTGCACTTCGAAGCCCACCTCTTCAATCACCTGCATCGCAGTCTGGTGCACCTTCACTATGGCCTCTTCAGTTAGAACCTTAAAACTGCCTCCCTCCAATCCTTTGCGGGTCATTGTCTTTAACTCTGCCTCCTTCCTGGACAATCTTGTTTGTTGCAGGTCTGGCACGGGTTGTAGTTTTCCACATTGCCACTTTGGGCTGCGATACCGATGATGCCGGAAATCGACTTCTGGGGAATCATCAGACACTCCCCGGTTAGGCGGACCCCCAGCGTATTACCGGTTAGAGCATGGAAAAGCATCCGTTGCTGACCTACGTTCCAGTCACAATAGCCGGGGCTGAAGCGCCGGCTGGTAATAAGCCCCTGGGCTTCGGCTAGACCTCTTATTTTGTCCTGGACACGGTCCGCCACTTTCTCCACGGCATCTGACCCTATTGCATCCAAAACAGTCGCCTGGAGTATCAGCCCGTCTCTGGCCAGCTTCCACGCTGTCTCCTCAAGGTACTTGCCTATTGTCACCAGGAATATTGCGACCTGCTGGCATTGCTCCAATAACTGGACGAGAACCTGGCTCTTGAAGATAATCGAATCTTCAATAAAGGCAATGGAGCCCCGAGCCCACTCTACATCCTTGATAACGTATGAATATAATGGATTAATAAGGTGATGAGCGTGTTCTGCATAGTCATCAACCAAGGATGAAATGCGTGGCGACAGTTTGTGATTACCATTGTAACCTATGTAGTGATATACCTGGTTTTTGTCGATCTCAATGTCCACACCACCTTTATCGTCGGTGACAATCATGCTGTTACAACCCTCCTTTTATCTGGCGCACCGCGGCCTCATTCTTGCCCTGGACAAGACATAATCCATGAAGAATCAATTACCGGCCAGGGGTGACTCGGGGGAATGTAGAAAAGATCAGTTCTTGGTCATTTGAAAGACCTTGAGAGTCAGCATCCGAACAAGATTAGCAACGCCTTATGAACAAGACAATTAGACTATTATCTCTCTATGGAAGAAAAGCAGATAGATAACTCCGGATTAATCTCCTACTGCCCACTTCACAAAATCTAATGTCCTCCTTGTGAGATTTTCTCCCTCCTTCCTTGATCATAAGCTGGTATATGCTAGCACAGAATCCTCCTCGTTGTCCAGTTATCAACCGGAAACAAACAGAACTCGATACAGAATCCAGCGGCCCTGACAGATGAACAAACCGTGCGGTATACTGAAGCTCGACATCGCTATGAAAAGAGGCGACGTAGGGTTCCGTCCTTGCCAAGTCTCTTTTCGTTTATATAAGTCTCTTATGATGTCAGCTAACTAGAACAATTGTGTCCTATCGCGTAGTCTCCTGAGTAGAACGGATTAGCCAGAGGTTTGTGAGGCCAGAGTCTGTACCGTATTATGAGTAAGGTTGTATTTCCTCTCTGAATCGGTTGGTGATGGGCAATCTCCTGTCCCGGCCGAAGTCTCTGGGAGTTATCCTTATGCCGGGGGCGGTTTGGCGGCGCTTATACTCACTGCGGTCCACCAGTCGAGCCGTTTTCATAACTATTTCCGGGTCAAAACCCATGGCTATAATCCGGTCAATTGGGGCGTCATCTTCCACATAAGCCTTCAAAATAGGGTCCAATACTTCATATGGGGGCAGGGTATCGGTATCTTTTTGGTCGGGTCTCAGTTCAGCCGCTGGTGCTTTGGTCAAGACGGCGGGCGGTATCACATCTTTTTCTGCCTGGCGATTCCTGTATCTGGCTAATTCCAGGACCATCGTCTTGGGGACATCCTTGAGAGGAATAAAGCCTCCAGCCATATCCCCGTAAAGGGTGGTATAGCCCGTGGCTGTCTCGCTCTTATTGCTGCAGGCCAGCACCAACCAGCCGAACTTATTGGACAGGGCGAAAAGAATGTTGCCCCTGATTCTGGCCTGGATGTTCTCCTCGGTGATGTCGGGTTGGGTATCTTTGAAAGGCTCAGCCAGTGTTTCTAAATAGGAGCTAAACACTTTCTCAATAGGTATTACCATGAACTTTGTTCCCAGGTTTCCTGCCAAAGCTTCAGCATCTGATTTGCTGCCCGGCGATGAGTAGCGAGAGGGCATGGAAACACCTATGACGTTTTCGGCCCCCAGGGCGTCTACTGCTATGGCAGCCACCACACTTGAATCGATTCCACCGGACAGACCGACAACTACTTTTTGAAAGCCGTTTTTGAGCACATAGTCTCTGGTCCCGAGAACGAGGGCCTGGTAAATCTCAGCGAGTTCGTCCAGTCTCTCGACTCGCCTTGGTGGCAGAGGAGGCCTGGCGATGCGCGGATACTCACCGGACACCTCTATCCTGGTAGCCTCTTCCAGCCTCTCCCTGACCCATGGGGTTTCTTTCCTTCGCCGGGGGTCATGCAACTGCGAGCGGAATACCGAGTCTGCATCCAGGTCGGCTATTACCAAGTCCTCCTCGAACTGCTTCCCCCGGGCAATGACCTCTCCTTTCTCATTGATAATCAGACTGTTGCCGTCAAATACAAGCTCATCTTGTCCGCCGACCAGATTATTATGGACCACAATAGCTACACTGTCGGATGCCCTGGTAGCAAGCATCCTTTCTCTAAAGACCCCTTTTCCGGCATGATAGGGGGAAGAGCTTATGTTAATGAGCACTCTGGCGCCGGCATAGGCCTGGACAATTGCCGGCCCGGCTTCATACCACATGTCTTCACAGATAGTTATGCCTATGGCGGTGCCGTAAAGGACGAAAATGGGACATTCCCTCCCAACCTGAAAATACCTGTTTTCATCAAACACGCCGTAGTTCGGCAAGAAGAATTTGCGGTAAATGCCGACCAGGTTCTTGTTATAGAGCACTGCCGCAGCGTTGTATATATCGCCATCGCTGTCAACAAAGCCAACCACTACCGCCATATCCGAGCTGTGCTCTATTATCTTGTTAAGGCTTTCCCTGTTTTGACTGATGAATTGTGGTTTAAGTAGTAAATCTTCGGGAGGGTAGCCGGTGATGGCTAGCTCGGGGAAAGTTAACAGGTCAACTCCGAGTGACTTCGCCTGGTCGATGGACTGCAATATTCTCTGGGTATTGCCATTGAGGTCGCCTACTGTGGAATTAATCTGGGCTATTCCAACCCTGATTTGGTGCAATTTGCCTCCTTATCGCTGCAACAAATATCAAATATAGTATACCAGACATTCATGAGTGTTTTGTGTAGTATCGGTCACCTTTTCAGGGAATTGACAAGCTTGCCATGTGTCTGGCAAGATTATGCGGTAACTGGTTGCCGTAGGCAGATAAAGAGGAGTGTGAAAATTGCTAACTCACCAAGGCCAGGAAGTGGAGAGCAAAGTAGTCGCTATTCTCGATTTCCTGAGCAAGTCTGGTGAGCCCCCTGATGACTCCTGATGCCGTGGTTATTTCCCGTTAAGAACCAGGGGCTTTGCGATTTGTCGAGCCTATCCAGGTTGCGGGCTCATCCTTAGACCCTTCAGAGACATACATTGGCAGCAAGATCTCCGTCGTGGTCAGGTAGTTAGAAAGGGAATCGGAGAATCTTAGCCAGTTCTCGGGGAAGACCAGCCAAATGTCAACCCATAATATGAAGAAGTTGTTGCCGGATTATATGGAGTATCAAGAGTTGATTAGATTCTGGGACCGGTGAAATGAATATAGTGCGAGTCATACCCTGTTTGGATGTCAAGGACGGCAGGGTGGTCAAGGGCATAAATTTCGCGAACTTGAGAGATGCCCGGGACCCCGTGGAGGCGGCGGAGGCTTATTGCCGGGAAGGGGCTGATGAGCTGGTATTTCTCGATATCGCTGCCACTTTCGAGAACAGAGGGACAAGGCTCGAGTGGGTCAGGAAGGTAGCGGAGAAGGTTAACATCCCTTTTGCCGTAGGCGGTGGGATCAGGAATACCGGGGATATGAAAGCCTTGTTCGACCTCGGCGTGAACAAAGTCTCGGTCAATACCGCGGCTGTGAGGAACCCTGAATTGGTAAGAGATGCCTCGAAAAAATTTGGCAGGGAGAAGCTTGTTGTTGCCATTGATGGGCGAAAGAATCCCCCTGGAAGTGGTCTTCCACGATTGGAGGTCGTAGTCAGAAGCGGCATCGAGTCCACAGGAATGGAGGTTGTCGACTGGGCGAAGCAAGTGGAGGCACTGGGGGCCGGGGAAATTCTCCTCACCAGCAAAGATGCCGATGGTACGAAGGAGGGATACGACCTGGAAATGACCAGGGCTGTGGCTGAAGCGGTCAGCATCCCGGTCATTGCTTCCGGAGGTGCGGGAAACTTGGAGCATCTTTATCAAGCTGTAACGATTGGCAAAGCAGCGGCGGTTCTGGCTGCTTCTATCTTCCACTTCGGCGAAATATCCATCTCCCGGGCCAAAGACTATCTGGCTGGGAAAGGGATAGCTGTGAGAATCTGAGAGTGAAAACCTGCTAAAGGGTACACAGATGGGCTTGGTGATATGATGAGCTACTACGAAAAAGTAAAGGCAATAGTGGATAAATACGGTGGCAGCCGCGACAGTGTTATCTCAATACTTCAGGATGTGCAGTCCGAATATCATTATCTGCCTGAAGACGCTCTGAGGGCGGTGGCAAGCCAGTTGGGGCTTCCCTTGATACAGGTCTGCGGCGTTGCCACTTTCTTCAAGGCATTCAGTTTAAAGCCGCGGGGTGAGCATACGGTGAAGGTTTGTCTTGGTACCGCCTGCCACGTGCGCGGTGCTCCGGTTGTACTGGATGAAGCAAAAAGGCAACTGGGCATCGCGCCCGGCGACACCACCGATGACATGCGCTTCACGTTGGAGACGGTGAATTGTCTGGGAGCATGCGCTTTGGGGCCTATCCTGGTTGTAGATAATGAGTACCAGGGACAAATGAGCTCGGACAAAGTCAAGAAAATCATCAACAAGTACAGGAAGACGCCGAAAGACAGGGGACATGAATAGATTACGGTCAGCAGTTGAACTTGAACAATTGCGGGTCAAAACACTGAGCCAGCGCAAGCCAGAAAGGCCGTTTATCTCAATCTGCGGAGGCACCGGCTGTCATGCGTACGGATGCGAGGATGTTGCCAATGCATTCAGGAACGAAATAGAGCGACAGGGGTTAATCGACCAGGTCGAATTGAAAGTGACAGGATGTCATGGTTTCTGCGAACGTGGTCCACTGATCGTACTGCATCCCGGAAAGATATTCTACCAGCGCGTCAGTCGAGACGATGTTTCTGAAATAATCGCGGAGACAGTCGTAAAAGGCAACATTATCGACAGGCTCCTTTATGTCGACCCGGTGAGCGGAGGGAAGGCGCAGTTTGAAAAAGATGTTCCATTTTATAAAAAGCAGCAAAGACTTGTCTTTGGCAACAACGGTCTCATCGATCCCACAAATATAGAGGACTACCTTGCTACAGGAGGTTACTCGGCTCTGCCCCGAGCCCTCTTCAGTATGCAGGCGGAGGGGATAATTGCCGAGATAAAGAAATCCGGCTTACGCGGGCGTGGTGGTGGGGGATTCCCCACGGGCGTCAAATGGGAATCCTGCCGCAATGCACCATCTTCGGACGGCGTCCGCTACGTCATCTGTAATGCCGACGAGGGTGACCCGGGCGCCTATATGGACAGGAGCCTTCTGGAAGGGAACCCTCATAGCATCCTGGAAGGCATGGTCATAGGTGCCTATGCCGTGGGGGCACACGACGGCTATGTCTATGTGCGGCTCGAGTATCCGCTCGCTCTGAAGAACCTTGGCATAGCCTTGAGCCAGGCCAGAGAGTACGGTCTTCTTGGTCAGGACATACTCGGCTCCGGCTTTGATTTTGACGTGAAAATCTCGCGTGGTGGGGGTGCCTTCATCTGCGGGGAGTCCACGGCGCTCATGACTTCATTGGAGGGAAAGGTTGGTGAGCCTCGTCCAAAGCATATTCACACCGCCCTGCAGGGACTCTATGGTAAACCCACCAATCTCAATAATGTAGAGACCTGGGCCAATGTGCCGCTTATTATCAATCGTGGCGCCGACTGGTACAGGCAAATTGGGACAGAAGGCAGCAAAGGGACCAAGATATTTTCGCTGGTTGGCAAGATAAACAACACGGGACTGGTCGAGGTACCAATGGGCATTACGCTCAGGGGAATCATCTATGACATCGGGGGCGGAATCCCCGGCGGCAAGAAATTCAAAGCTGTGCAGACAGGTGGCCCATCAGGCGGGTGTCTGCCTGAGAGTTTGATTGACCTGCCCGTCGATTTCGACAGGCTTGCCGAGGCGGGTTCAATGATGGGCTCGGGTGGCATGATAGTGATGGATGAGGACAACTGCATGGTGGATATCGCCAGGTATTTCGTCAAGTTCCTGACAGAAGAGTCCTGTGGCAAATGTGTGCCCTGCCGGGAAGGACTGGACAGGATGCTGGACATACTCACCGATATAACCGAGGGAAAGGGAAAGGAGGAAGATGTCGAGCTCCTGGAGGAGCTTGGCGGCGTCATCAAGGAAGCCTCCCTGTGTGCTCTCGGTGGCACGGCGCCCAACCCCGTGCTCTCCACCATCAGGTACTTCCGTGATGAGTACGAGGCTCACGTGAGGGAAAAAAGGTGTCCGGCGGGAGTGTGCAAGGAACTTATAACTTTCAATATCGATGCAGAGAAGTGCACTGGCTGCCGGGTGTGCGCCAGAGAATGCCCGCAGGAGGCCATAGCGGGTGAAAAGAAAGAACCGCATATGATTGACCAGGAGAAATGCATCAAGTGCGGTCTCTGCCGTGACGTCTGCAAGTTTGATGCAGTCATAATCTTGTAACGGGGGAATAGCATGGTTGAATTGACCATAGACGGAATCAAAACACGGGTGGCTGAGGGCAGCACAGTCCTTGAAGCAGCCAGAGAGATTGGCATTGCCATCCCTACGCTTTGCTACTATCCGGGCCTGAGTTGCTACGGTGAGTGTCGTGTCTGCCTGGTCGAGGTTGTTAAGGGCAATCGCTCATCACTCGAAGCGTCGTGTACGCTGCCAGTGGAACAGGGACAGGTAATCCTCAGCGGCTCGGCGAAGGTGACAAGAACTCGGAAGCTGATTGTGGAGTTGCTGCTTAGTTCATGTCCGAACTCCAAGACGCTGCAGGACATGGCTGCAAGTATGGGTATCAACAAGGTTCGTTTTAAGATAAAGGACAGGGGCTGTATTCTCTGCGGACGTTGTGTGCGCTACTGCAAGGAACAGATGCAATCGGGTGGGCTCGGGTTCCTTGGCCGCGGCACATCACGGAGGGTGGGGACCGCTTTTGATGTCACTCCCGAAGAGTGTCGCAACTGTGGCGGTTGCGAGTGGATATGTCCGGTGTGCGAACAAGCCTGTACAGCGGGGAACTTGAAAGATGGCATCTGCGGAGGATGTCAGAATCTTGCGCCTGTGGAAACCTGTACCGTATGTACAGGATGTTCGGAGAGTGTCGGCCCGCAGGGGCATAGAGTTTACTAGGAACAGAAGTGCAATCAGAAAGTCAAATAAAGGAATCTGGCAAAAGACAGAAGGAGGTCAGACATGACACTGACTAGGTATAACGCAACAGCTGCCACGTTAACCAAGAATAGGACAGGTGGCGATTGGTGCCCGGTAAGCGGGATGTGCGTCACCTGTGTCGAAGGCTGTATCGGTATGTGCGAAATCGGCAAGAGCGCGTACCGCGGTCACGAGGTTATTTATCCGCATCCATTCGGTATCATTACCACTGCATCGCAAAAAGCCTACCCTCTCGACCTATCCCACTTCAACATAATGGGAACAGTGGTCGGCGCTCACGGCGTAGAGGAAGACTCCGATAAGGCCATCTTTCCAAACGTCCGTCTCGAGACAAAACTGGGTGGTGATGGGGGAATCAAGTTGCGCCTTCCATTCATCATTCCCGGTCTGGGTTCTACCAATATTGCCAAGCAAAACTGGGAAGGTCTGGCGATCGGTGCCGCCCTAACCGGTACGCCGCTGACTATCGGTGAAAATGTGTGCGGCATGGATGATGACGCAAAGATAGAGAAGGGGAGAATTGTTCACTCACCCAGCCTCGAGAGGCGTGTGAAGCTCTATCAAGAATGGCAGCGTGATGGGTATGGTGCTATCATCGTGCAGGCAAATGTAGAAGATGGTCGGCTTGGTGTACCGGAGTATGCCATAGAGAAGCTTGGGGTTAGCGCGGTAGAATTGAAATGGGGACAAGGAGCCAAGGATATTGGGGGAGAGGTCAAGGTAGGGAGCCTGAAGAAAGCGCAACTCCTCAAGGAACGAGGCTACATCGTTCTTCCTGACCCGTTTGACCCTGCCGCGATAGACGATTTCGATAGTGGCGTTTTCACTGAGTTTGAACGGCATTCACGGGTCGGCATGGTCACCAAAGAGGGATTCCTTGAAACTGTCGCTCAATTGCGGAAGGCCGGCGCCAAAAGTGTATCGCTTAAGACTGGAGCCTACAGACCTGCAGACCTTGCGCGTGCAGTCAAGTTCTCTTCTCTGGCGAAGGTCGACTTTCTCACCGTTGATGCTGCCGGTGGTGGTACCGGCATGAGCCCGTGGCGTATGATGAACGAGTGGGGTGTGCCTGGTATAGAACTCTGGTCGCTGCTTCACAAGTATTGTAACCGTTTGGCCGAGAAAGGTGAATATGTGCCTGACATTATAATCGCAGGCGGATTTGTCCTGGAAGACCAGCTATTTAAGGGACTGGCACTGGGTGCTCCCTATGTGAAAGCAATAGGCATGGCAAGAGCGCCTCTGGCTGCTGTTATGGTTGCTAAGACTATCGGTGAATCGATTAACAGCGGACAACTTCCTGTCTATCTCCAGCGGTTTGGCAAAACGAGGGAAGCTATCTTTGTCACTGCTGAGACACTGAAAAGGGAGTACGGCAAAGATTATGAGAGAATTCCAACTTCGGCTATTGGGCTCTACACTTACTACGAGCGGCTTGCGCAGGGGCTGCGCCAGCTTATGGGCGGAAGCCGCAAATTTGCCCTCGAGTTCATTGACCGTGGTGATATCGTTGCCCTCACGCGTGAGGCGGCGGAGGTCTCGGGTATCCCCTATGTGATGGAGGCAGACATCGAAGAGGCGGAGAAAATCCTGGCTTGAAAAGGGAGAAATGCTGACACCGAAGTTGATTACAGGATAGAGGCGGTTCTTCGACTGGCAAATCGTGTTCTGCAGGGTAGTTCGAGCATTCTGAAGCTGCTGTAAGAAACATTGTGGCCTCCGTTGGGCCGTGAAGCCAACTCAATGGGCAGGAGGAGACCAGACTATCGTGACACAAGAGACGTGGAAGGACTACAAAGAAAAGAAGCACTCCCGGCCCCTGCCGTTGAAGGGTATCAGGGTACTCGAGGTCTGCACCCTGATTTTAGGTCCTGTGGGGCCGGGTTATGCCGCAGCGATGGGTGCTGAAGTCATTAAGTGTGAAGTCCCACCGTTGGGGGATACCTGTCGTGACATGACCCCCTTTGGCTATTTGTTCAAGGGGTACGGGCCGGTATTTGTTCACAATAACGTCAACAAGTACTGGATTGGCCTGGATCTGCATAAGCCTGAAGGACAGAAGGTGTTTCTAGAACTGGCGGCCAGGTCTGATGTCATTGAAGAAAACCTGAGACCGGGCGTGATGGAGGGCTGGAATGTTGGCTACCGACAGGTCAAGGAGGTCAATCCCGGCATTATTTACATTGCCAAGAACGGATTTGGCCAGTGGGGCCAATATGCTGAGGAGAACAGGCCTTCCAACGATGGTGCCTCTCAGGCATTCTCCGGATATGCCTGGATGTCGAGTTTCCCCGGTCAGCAGCCACTTAAGAGCCGCATATACATCTGCGACGATTACGGTGGATTGATGGGGGAACTTGCGGTACTGGCAGCTCTCCACTATCGGGAGAGGACAGGCAAGGGGCAGTATATCGAGCTATCACAGAGCGAAAACATTATGCGGGCTATGTCCTGGGTCTGGCCCTACCAGCAAATCACGGGCAAGGTAGCCATGCCGGCTGGGAACAGGGATGTTTCCATATGTCCTGCCGACACATTCCGCTGCGCTGATGATGCTTTTGTGGCTATTGCAGCACCGGCTCCGGAGGAGTTTAAGGGACTATGCACCGCTATGGGCAAGCCGGAACTGGCCGAAGACCCCAGATTCCAGGACCACCTGACACGGCTGAAGGAAGAAAACGCCACTGCCATCCTCAAGCTTATTGCCGGCTGGGTCAGAACCAGGAAACCGGAGGAGGTCGAGGCGCTGGCCGAGAAGTATGGGTTCGCTGCATCTCGCGTGTACACTGTCAAGGACGTGATTGAGGATAGGCATTCCCGGGAGCGGGGCTTTATCACTGAAATTAACGACCCTCTCCTTGGTCAGTACCACGACTACGAATTTCCGGCGATGATGTCCAGAACGCCCCCGAAGGTCAAGTGGACAGTGAGGCCGGTGGGTTTTGATAACGAATACGTAATGGTGCACCACCTGGGCAAAAGTAGGGACGAAGTTGAGCGGTTATATGAGTGCGGTGCCTTGGGTAAATGGGCTGATGTGCCGGGACGCCGACCGCCGCCTGACTGGGATGGTAAGGCAGGGCTTAATCTTACTCGAGAAGGTGAGGAAAAGGAATAGGCGCAATGAAGATTGAACAGCCCTGGTCGGATTGGGTGAGGGAGAGAGACGACCCCCGGATTGCCCATACCAAGCCCGAGGCTCTGGATGACATAACCGTGTTGAACTTGAGCTACAAGAGTTACGCCGGGTGCTACTGCTCTTCACTTCTGGCCGAGTTTGGTGCTCAAGTTTTGAGAATAGAACCGCCGGAGGGCGATTTCCTCAGGACCTGCACCCCTTATGGCGTGCTGCATAAGGGTGAAGGCCTCAACTATTTGACGGAGGGCAGAAACCAGTTTCACATAACCCTCGACCTGACCAAAACCGAAGGGCGGGAGATACTGAAGATCTTGGTGGCGCAGACGGATGTGCTTATAGAGACCTATCGACCTGGAGTTATGGATGGGTGGGGTATCGATTATGAACACTTAAAGGAGATTAATCCCCGGTTGATATTCGCCTCCATAACCGCCTACGGGCAGTTTGGCCCTATGAGTCGGAGTCGGATGCCGGACTATGACAATGTAGCTCAGGCCCGGTCAGGGATACAGTCAGGCACAGGCGAGATTATGCCTGAGGGCAAGAGCTACGAAGATTGCCCCTGGGCAGTTCCGACTAAGGCTGGCCCCTGGATAGCCTGGTCCGTGGCGGGGACATTCATGGCGGTTGATATTCTGGCTGCTTTACATTGGAGAGGCATGACCGGTGAAGGACAGGCGCTGGACGTGGCCACAGCTGAGGCCTACGCCCGTTTCGATGACTATCCCCCGTTGTGGTATCAGGGAGCCGGTGTCGTTGCTGGGCGCTTCGGCAGCCTGGACATTGCCGGCTGGCTATACTGCTTCGCACCAACTAAGGATGGCGCCGTCTTTCTGGGTGGCTTGAGGTTACAGATGTGGCAAGCATTTGCCGACATGGTCGGAAAATGGGATGAGTGGGATGCCGGGAGCTGGACGAACCTGACGGTTTTTACGGAAGAGGAGCAACAATTGAAGTGGGCGCCCTTGCTCTTCGAGGAGACACGCAAGTATACCAACGAAGAACTCGTGACAATGTCCGTTGAATACAGCAAGAAGGGGCGGCTGGCGCCCATTACTCCGGTGGTGGCCCCGGTGTGTTCCCCTGAGGAGGCCATGAAAGACGCCAACTGGTCGGATAGAGGCATCTTCACCCCGATTCAAGACCCTGTCTACGGAAAGCTTGTCGTGGCTCAGGCACAACACAAGATGACGGAAACGCCCGTAAGGACAAAGTGGGTATGCCGTCCGGTGGGCTATGATAATGAGCACATCTATCTCAAGTATCTGGGTTTTGGGCCATCCAGGCTAAAGGAACTGAAACAGAAGGGCATAATCTAGAATTTTCTTTGCGACCTGAACTCTCGGTCGGACCCGAGAATACCTAAGATTCAGCTTGCGTTGATCTCTCAGGTTTACCTTGTGTTAGAAATCGATACTCACTTCGAGTCCGTCTCGTGTCGGAGAGATTCCAGTTTCCCTGAAGCAGTCATTTTAAACTATAATTTGGGGAACTGAAATGTCCACCATTGAACACGAAATCAAGATAGAACACCTTCACAGGCAGCCTGAGGAGGGAGGCATCGATATTATGCCGCGCTATTTTGTGTGGACCATCGGCTGCCAGATGAACAAGGCAGAATCCCGGCGAATAGCCGGCTACCTGGATTCTGCTGGCTATCGGGCGGCAACCTCTTTTTCCGATGCCGATTTGGTGGTCCTCAACACCTGCGTGGTGAGACAAAGCGCTGAGAATAAGGTTCTGGGCACCCTGGGTCTATTGAAAGGTCTGAAGGATAGACGTCCCGGTCTCCAGATACTTGTTACTGGATGTTTTGTGGATTCCAACCATGAAGACCTGGAGAGACGATTTCCCCAGGTTGATTTCTCGTTCAAGCCCGGGGCTTATCGTGAGCTGGTTGCCTGGGGTCAGAAACAGGGCATGAGTGTTAAGGAGAGATTGCTTCGTCCCGATTGTATCGGGACTCGCAATGACACTTGGACGGGTCTCTCGCCGTGCGCTTTCATTCCCATCATCCAGGGCTGTGACAATTTCTGCTCATATTGCATTGTCCCCTACAGGAGGGGGAGGGAGGTGAGCCGTCCTCTGGAGGAGATAATTTGTGAGGTCGCCGAGCTGGCAAAGGGTGGTACGAAAGAAGTAACCTTGCTGGGGCAGAACGTTGATTCTTATGGACACGATTTGCCCGGGCATCCTGACCTGGCTGATTTGCTGACCGAAATAAGCGGCATCGAGGAATTGGATAGGATTCGCTTCCTGACGAATCATCCCAAAGATATAAGCCTGAAGCTCATTGACGCTGTAGCTTCTTTGAACAAGGTCTGTGAGCACCTGGAGCTGCCTGTTCAAGCTGGTGATGATGATATATTAAGGGCTATGAGGCGAGGGTACACCGGGCAACAATACAAGGAACTTGTTCACACCATTCGTCATAGGATTTCTCAGGTGTCTCTGAGCACGGATATAATCGTCGGCTTTCCCGGAGAAACTGAGGTGCAGTTCGCACGCACATTTTCCCTGCTCGAAGAAACGAGATTTGACGTCGTTCATGTCGCGGCTTATTGCCCTCGTCCTGATACCATTGCCCGGCGGGAATATCAAGATAACGTCCCCCCCGAAGTTAAGAAGGAGAGGCTCAATAAGATTGAAGCGCTGCAAGAGGGCATCGCTGGCAAGATAAACTCACAGCTTCAGGGCAAGCTGGCAGAGGTACTGGTAGAGGGCAAGAAGAAGGGGAAGTGGTTTGGGCGCACCAGAAATGATAAACTAGTATTTTTTGAAGACGCCGGCGACTGGCTGGGCCGGTTAGCGACAATCCGGATTGAGAAAACAAGCCCCTGGTCACTGGTGGGCAGGTTAGAAGAATAACTAATTAAAGGAGGGTCTATGTTTGAAAGCTGGGGAATGATTATCATTTTGATAGCGCTCTTTGCCCTGATGTATTTCTTCATGATCAGACCGAGACAGAAGCAACAAAAAGAACAAGAAGAAATGAAAGAGCACTTGAAATCAGGGGACAGGGTGATTACGGCTGGCGGAATCTACGGGCAGATTGAAAGCCTCGGTGAAGAGACTGTAATCCTGAGGATAGAATCAGGAGCAACGATGAAGGTTGCAAAAGGTAGCATACTCGGCAAACAAGATGTCGAGGAACAAGGCCGGGGAGTATTCTAACGTCAGGCTTCTGCCTGATGAGCTAGGACGTGGCGCGACACAAGGGCCTCGTCTCGCAAAGGCCAAAGAAGAAGATCGTACAGTTCAAAAAGGAGCTTAAGGCGGAGGCGATTGTTCTCGGTCCGGTGGAGTGAATGAACCATTACGATTATGTCATAGTTGGTAGCGGGATTGCCGGGCTTTACATTGCCCTGCTTGCCATAGGACAGGGCAGCGTTCTTGTCCTGACCAAGGGGAGCATAGATGACTGCAATACCAGATATGCTCAGGGCGGTATTGCTGTTGCTATGGGCAAGGACGATTCGCCAGAGCTGCATTTCAGGGATACCATGGCGGCAGGAGATGGCCTATGTGACGCCGAGGCAGTGCGTA
>JAWOCP010000083.1:0-3843 GCA_046483735.1 Dehalococcoidia bacterium | reverse complement strand
ATCTGTACTCACCGAAGCCGACGCATCATCTTCACTCTGCTCATACGCCCTTGCATGCTCATCTCTACGTGACTTTGCCAGTTTGCGGGCGATGAACCTCGCCAGGATGCGGAGACCTTGTTCCTCGGAGTCCTCGCCTGGTTGAGGATCTGTGTAAGGAGTTGACTGGTCGGTCGCCTTCATTTTCATCTGCTTGATGAAACCAGCTTACCACTAGTCAAAGCATCTGTCTAAACTACATGGAGCTGTAGATGATGTTGACAAATGGCGCATAGATGCGGTAAAATACTATTATGAGTCGGAATAAGGACTACAAAAGTAGTGGAGGTTTTTTATGCCCAGAAAATTTGACGATGCAAAAAAGAAAGAATGGCTAGAGCTCTACGATGAGGGGAAGTCCGAGAAATGGATTGCCAAACGGGCCGGATGTGACGTCAGAACGGTAAAGAATGCCATCAATGAGGCCCGTCTTAAACGGGATGTGGTGGTCGCCAGAATAGAGTTGGTCAAAGACGCACTACAGAAGCATCAGGAGGGACTGCTCGAAGAGCTCGACCAAATCAAGGGCAGTCTGGTCGTCCCCGAAAGAGAGTTCGCTGTGCTCTCTTGGACCCGCGGAGAAAACTCTATTTTCAGTGGTCCCGATGAACAGGTAAAGCTGAAAAGTTGTGAGGATAGCGCCATGAGACGATTACTGAAGCAACATCTGAAGAATGACAAGCTCTGGAGGGTGTTAACTCAATGGGAGAAAGCCAGAATCAATCATCTGGTTGCCAAGCTAGCATTACAGCGTAAGACAGTAACGTTATTGGAGGAGAAGACCAACTACAACCTGATCGACGGTGACGGCCCCTTGCCGTTTATGTGTTCCTATACAGCTGGTCACGTGATTTATAAGAATGCCATTGACATGGCTTTTGCTGCGCCGGACGAAAACGCCCAGAAAGGTATCATCGAGAGGATGGAAGCTGCCACTACTGTAAATACGAACAACGGGGATGTGGTTTTTGGGAGTGGATCAATTTTGGCTGTGGCACCCGGCAGTGAACGAGCGACAAGGCAACATCTGCTCGACGCTCTAAGAGACTTGGGAGAGTCACCCGAAGCCAAAGCTGTGGTGGAGACTTATCAGGCGCTTGAGCAGATCACTACGAAGGCCAGACAGGTAGTCGAAGATATCAGGCTCCTGGGGTTGGTGCTAGGCCAATGTGCAATTTGCCGTCGCCTGGGCATGTAGAGCTAAAGAAGGGGGATAACAGCATGAGAACTGCACTTTACGTAAGGGTATCTTCAGACCGACAGGATGTCGATCTCTCGGTTGCAGCGCAGCTCAAGGCACTGCGAGAATATGCCGGCAGAAGCGGTCATTCAGTAGTGCGAGAATTCATTGATGAGGCAGAGAGCGGACGCACTTCCTATCGACCGCAGTTTCGAGAGATGATAGCAACGGCGAAGCAAACGGATAAACCGTTTGATTTGATACTGGTTTATAAGTATTCGCGTTTCACCCGCAGCCGGGAAGACTCCATAGTGTATAAGGCGCTCCTCAAAAAGAGCGGTGTGCAGCTGTTTTCCATTACCGAACCGGTTGAGGACAGCGCTATGGGCAGGTTCATGCAGTCTATCATCGAGTGTTTGGATGAGTTCTATTCCGAAAATCTGGGTGAAGAGGTAACCAGAGGCATGAGAGAAAGTGCCTCTCGTGGATTTTACCTCTGCAGCCGAGCGCCATACGGTTATCGCAGAATCAGGGTGAACGATGGCGGAAAGGAGCGCACAAAGCTGGATATTGACCAATTGCAGTCCCAAGTCGTAGCCTGGATCTTTGAGGAGGTTGTAAGTGGGAAGGGGCTTACGGAAATTGTGAAGGGATTAAACTCGAAAGGTATTGCCAGCCCGAAAGGAAAGACTTGGGGCAAAACTACCGTCCATAAGATGCTTAGCAATGAGATTTATACCGGGAACATGATTTGGGGGCAGCATAGCAAGCGGGGTTTGCCACCAGTCCGCGCAGATGATGCCTGCCCTGCTATTGTTGACCGGGAAACGTTTCGGCGAGCACAGGGTCTTCTGAGAGGGCGGTCTTTCGCCAGGGTACACCCTCAAAGAATATCGAGCCGGTACCTTCTAAGTGGGATTGCGCGCTGTGGGCACTGTGGTAAAGCTCTAATTGGGGCTGAGGCGAAAAGCGGCAAGTTCGCCTATTACGTATGCGGTACGTTAATTAGAAAAGGAGCGCAGTCATGTCCTTCTCGGTACCTCAACGCCGGAAAATTGGAGGAATTGGTCGTTGAAAAGATTAGGGATCATGTGCTCCCCCCAGCGAATTTAATCCGACTGGCAAAAATGGTCACGGAAGAATTGAATCGGAACGTAGCTGTCTACGAGACCGAAATTCGGACAATTGACAACGCGATTGCCGACGTTGCTGCTCGACTGGTTCGGCTCTACGATGCTTTGGAGACTGGGAAAATATCAATCGATCTTCTGGCTCCACGTATTCGAGAGCTGAAGGAGCGTCAGGATAAGCTCCAGGGACGAAAAGGCGAGCTACACATGCTCCTGACCGGGGAAAAAGCAGAGGTGGCTACTCAGCAAGAAGTGGCCAAATGCGCAGCAGACTTCCAAGAACTCCTGGAAGAGGGGTCCCTAGCGGAGAAGAAAGCTTTCGTTCGCAGTTTCGTAAACGAGGTAAGAGTGACCGGAGAGCACGTGCTGGTGAACTACAGACTGCCTATGTCGCTGCCCAAGTCCAGCGTGGAAAAGAGCCCGGTTCTTGATATTGTACGCTATGGTGGGCCATTGTGGACTCGAACCACAGACCCCGGTCTTATCAGGACCGTGCTCTAACCGACTGAGCTAATGGCCCGCTATTTATATTGCTTGCACACCAAGCGAGAAACTAATTTTAGAGAGAAGGGACAGATTTTGCAACAAACTCTTTTCTGGCGTACCTAGCATATTATATAATTACCTGACCTGTGCTACAATGAGCGGTATTCTCAGGTCCCGGGAGGTAGAATACTATGACACCGATGACAACAATTTGGGGCGACGCGGGTCTACTGGCCGTGAGAGGCTTCGGCATCGTCTTTCTCATATTGGTTATTCTGGCTGCGGTAACCTGGCTAATAGGGCTTGCCTTTCAAAGAGTTAAAAAGGCGCAGGAAAAAGCCAAGTCGGCAGCTGAAGCGGAAGCGCCTAAGACGAAGAGTTAGATGATAAAGGACTTCGCTCCTACACAGGACCCCACTCAAAGTAAACCGGAGGTACGACCATGTTTGGCATAGAAATGGGATTTGGTCTCCTTACCTGGCAGCGCTTGATAATGCTGGTTATCGGCGGCTTGCTGATTTACCTGGGCATAGCTAAGAAGTGGGAACCGCTGCTTCTGGTACCTATAGGCTTCGGCATCATTCTGGTCAACATACCTATGGGTTACGATGTTATGGGGTTCATGATGCCTGATGGCACACGGTTGGATTACCTGCCACCTATCTGGCCGGATCTGATAGAACAGGGAGGCAGACCAATTGGATTTCTATCGCGCATCTTCCAATATGGCTTTGGGTGGGGGCTGATTCCCCTCTTCATGTTCATAGGCATAGGCGCGATGACGGACTTCAGTCCTCTTATCGCCCGGCCGGTTTACTTTCTCCTGGGAGCTGCTGCTCAGTTTGGAGTGTACGTCGCTTTCTTTTCGGCTATAGCATTGGGGTTCAATATTCAGGAAGCGTGTAGCATAGGGATTATAGGGGGTGCGGACGGCCCTACAACGGTCTACCTTACGACGAAGCTGGCACCCTGGCTGCTAGGCGCAACCGCCATAGCTGCTTATACCTA
>JAWOCP010000165.1:0-9329 GCA_046483735.1 Dehalococcoidia bacterium | reverse complement strand
AGGCAGAGCTCCAGTGGCAAGCCGCCTGAAAGTGCTTAATCAGAACGAACGCAGATGCAGCCTGTTTGCCAACCTTAGGTAATCAAGTCCCACATCCCTTCGTGTTCCAATAACAAAAGCTACACTTGCACCCTATAGTCTCTGGTGGGCGGTACTGGATTTGAACCAGTGACCTCCTGTGTGTAAGACACGAGCGAGACAAGGCGGAGACCGCTTGCCTCCTTTCTAAGAGAGATTCTACTAGAAAGGAGCCAAAGAGATCAAGTTCCCTTCGCGATTACCCTTCGAGCCCAACAATCTCGAGCGTAATGCTTTAATGAGTTGCGCCTCATACTGAACAACGCCACTGTGTTCTGCTCAACAATCCGAGTGATTGTGTCACCCTATTTTCAGGTATAGCGTGAACCTTTGCTGCCTCCCCTCATCACCCATACAGCCACTGCCGTCGAAACCAGCAACAGCAAGCCTATCATTACCGCTTTTTGGGCGGGAGTAGTATTCAGGACCGCGGCGCTCATTGCCACAGCAGGCAACAGCCCAGTTCTCACTATTGGCTTCAGGCTGGGGTGGTCAGTTATGAACTCAGCTATCGGTGGGCTTACCCTGTAATAGAAATCTACGAAGGCTTGTCCCAGCGGGTTGGTGAGCAGGTATCCATCTCTGAAATCACGCAAAATCTGTATCTCCTCAGCCATTGGTGTCCCATAAGCTGCGGTAGCGATGAAGCACAACCCGGGGGCATCCGCTTCGAAATTGGCGGTGATTTCGTAGTCGTCCTCCATGGTGATGGTGGTAGTGGCATCTTCGGCGTCGGCAATACTGGTGACGTCACCGGTCCACTCGACAAAATGGTAGCCGTCCTCAGGCTCGGCCACCAAATCGACCGTTGCTCCCTCGTCATAGGCAAAAGTGCCCTCCCCAGGATCGGTCACATTACCACCAGCTGTGCTGGAGATGGTCAGGTCAAATCCAGGAAAGAGGATATCTCGTGATAGATGAATGAATTCCTGCTCATAAGCGGGGGTAGTAGAGTTCGCGCAGGCAACCCATAGTTCCAGGTCAGTTGAATCGAAAACGGTGCTCTGGAAGTTAATGGGATACCAGGCCACAGGATCCGTTCGCAAGAACTCAATTGACATTTCAGCGTTTATGTTGCCGTAGTTATCCTCAATCAATTCACTTAGTTTCTCATACCTGTCCCAGCTCCAATTCCATCCAACCCTGGGGTCGTATGGGTCCCGCTGGGTAGCCGCAAGTTCAGGGTCAACGTAATGGTTGGTTCTGCGTATAGCGTTCGGAATGCTATAGTGTGGGTCTACATCCTCTGCCGGGTCGCCGGCCCAGAATACTTTGCAGGAGCTGGCAGATATCTCCACTGCACAGGCATTGAGGTTCTTCCCATCTCCTAACACTATGTTTCGGCCGGTGGTTCGCTCTGTCCCATTCACAATATTGATTGCCTGGGTCAAACTATCGGAATATTGCAGCACTTGCTTGAGTATGAAACCGTTGGGCGTTCCATCTAATGTTTTGTCACTCGACCTGGAAAGCATGCTTCCTACAGTTACTCGTTCTTTGCTTATTCCCGTTGCCACAGTAACCAGTCCGAACCACCCCACACTCACAAAAGCATTTCCGTTCTCAGGTTGACAAACAGTGACTAAACCTGTTGGGTCACTGGCGGGGTGAAGCGGTGCACTGTCAAGGCTTCTGCCATAGTATAGATGTCCATCGACAGTGGCATTTCCAAATACAGCAAAACCACTGCACCCAGTCCATCCTAGGCCATAAGAACCTATTTCGGCGTCTAATTGTGCAAGGAGCACATCGGTATAGTTCATGCCAGCCCCCTCAGCTAAGCCCTGCATTTCCCCAATGTATTCTTCGGGTATATGTGGTTCCATTGCCTGCGCACAGTCGACCATGTATTCGTAGGAATAGCCCATGTCCATCATTCTCTGAATGGTCTGTTCTATTTGTGCTTGGATGTTGTCCTTCAGCAAGAAGCCGTTCTGGTAACCCATTTCATAAGAGCTTCCCTGAACATGGAGAACGGGCAAACCATGAACGTATTCGAGATATCCCTGGCCATAAGTAGCGATGACGTTACCCGGTTCTGCTTCGACTGGCTGAATGTTGCCTGACAATGTCAGGATCACTATTGCAAAGAGTGCCAGCAATGTTCCGAATCCCATTTTCCTTGACAATTTGTTTCCCTCCAGTCCGTTCATACCATGCCAATGTGTAATCTGCCCCTCAGTTGTATTCTGAACACCTGCCTCGCTTCCTTGCCACCGATACGGCCACTGCTACCGAAGCCAGCACGAGAAAGCCTAGTAGGACCGCCGTCCCAGCCCGAGTAGCGCCGATTATCACCCTGCTCATGGCTACAGCAGGCACCAGCACAGTCCTCGCTATTGGCTTCAGGCTGGGGTGGTCAGTTATGAACTCAGCTATCGGTGGGCTTACCCTGTAATAGAAATCTACGAAGGCTTGTCCCACTGGGTTGGTCAGCAGGCAGTCATCTCTGAACTCACGGAGAGCTTGTACTTCATGGGCCATTGGTGTCCCATAAGCTGCGGTAGCGATGAAACACCCGGTATGAGGCGGGGGAGGCGTACCAGTTTCAATAACCGTGAAGGTTGTCTCCTCCCAGAGTTCCTCTCCGTACATTGCCTTAACGGAGTAGTCACCTGCTGGCGCATCCGGTACTATAAAGGCGTAACAGCCGAAGGGGAGGCCGATAACCTCTGAGAGGAATGTGGGTGTCTCTACAAACTCGCCGGCCCAGGTTATGGTAATATCGCTTTCATACGGAATATCCCAAACATATGCGAAGACCAGACTCCCTGCCAATCCCTCCGATGGGCTAACCGCTATTCCATTCAAAGAGACGTGGAAGGCTGTCTCCGCCCACAACCCCTCTTTATCCGTAGCTCTCATGGTGTAGTCGCCAGCCGGAATGTCCGGCACCTCAATTTCTCCCCACAACTGACCTGTGGAATCGGTTTCTCCATATGCTTCTACTGGCTCGCCGTCCAGGGTTATTGTAACCTCGCTGTTTTCCGTAAAGCCCGAGCCCATTAGAAATGCCCAATCGTCTGGTGATCCGCCCCCGGGGAATACAGATATTCCGCGGGTAACGACATTGAAAAGAGCCTCTCCTGAAAGACTCTCTTCGTCGGTTACTTCAATCGTATGGTAACCTAGCGACACATCCGGCACAGCAATCTCTGCGAAAAGAATTCCCCAGTCATCAACCCATGCTTCTTCCATTGATATCGGATCGTCATCACAGGTTACGGTAATCTCACTCTCCGGAGTGAAGCCTATCCCAATGATAGTAAGGTCGCTGTCTGCTGCTCCCTGCCATGGGAACAGCCATATAGCAGTCGGAACGGGACCAACTGTGAAGACTTCCTCCGCCCAAAGACCTTCTCCATCGGTTGCCCTGATGGTATATTCTCCGTCTGGGACGTCGGGCACTATGATGTCAGTCCGGAACGTCCCGTAGGAGTTCGTTACTACCACTTCGGGGTCGGTATCTATAGGATCGCCACTCCAGGTTATGCTGATCTCACTCTCAGGGGTGAAGGTTCTACCGTAGATTTCAAAGCTTGAGCCTGCTGGTCCCCTCGCCCATGGCAAGATCTCGATATAGGGTGGAATAACGCTAAAGATTTCCTCTGCCCACAAGCCTTCTCCATCGGTAGCCCTGATGGTGTAGTCGCCATAATCAACATCAGGCACCACAATGTAAGCAGAAAAATAGCCACTATCGTCTGTCACCACATCTTCGGGATCAGTGGCTATAGGATCGCCTTCCCAGGTTATGGTGATATCGCTGTCTGGTGTGAAAGAGTAACCGTATACCTCAACTCGACCACCAACCGGTCCTTGCGACGGATAGAACCATATCCCGGGAGGGGCGACTTCGAAAGTGCACTCTGCCCACAAGCCTTCTCCATCGGTAGCCCTGATGGTATAGTCGCCATAATCAACATCCGGCACCACAATGTAAGCAGAAAAATAGCCACTATCGTCTGTCACCACATCTTCGGGATCAGTGGCTAATGGCACACCTTCCCAGGTTATCGTAATATTGCTTTCAGGGGTGAAATCGTAGCCATAGACCTCGACGCGAGCGCCCACCTGTCCGCAATCAGGCGATGTCCATATAGATTGGCTTGCTGCTACAGCTGGCATGGGAAAAGCCAAAAGCAGTAGCACAAGAACCATACCTACCAGCAACAATCTATTCCTTTTTTTCACTTTTCACCTCCGTTCTGCAATTTCACTAGCTCGCAGCTACACCTATATTTCTAGTTGCCTCGACAAATTCCAGATGTCAGAGCTATTCTCTTTTCTCGCGTAGGCCTCAAAGTCCATCATCTAGCATCGTATTGCTCTTGAAGCATTATATCTTACGCAGTGTACATTCGCGAATGAATTATACACCCATCTAGGAAACAGTCAATAGCCTCTCTCTGCGGTGTTCAAGGCATACTACAGAGTTAGCCAAGTCACAATTCGCTATCTTGTTGGGTGGCTTTTGGTCCTATTATGTAATCCCATCCTGAGGCATATCATAGACGTGGCTCACCCATATAAGCCCCGGCTCTATCACGAAATGGGCTGCCAGCTCAGGAAGGGATAAGTCTCGTCGTCAACGATATTCCAAATGTATGAGAGGTTACGCGTGTTAGCGTCGGTAACACCGATTATGTCCCAAGTGGCACCTGAGAATGTGCTAATGTCCTGCATTTCAGATGTAGTCTTACCTGTGGCGTTGCCAGCAGTAGAGGTTTGTCCGCTGGTTTCGATGTCCCAGAAGTCACCGAGCATCTCGTAATCACCACCTGTGAATACGCTCCCTGCGAAGCCCTTGTCTGTAGGATCTGCAGTGCCTTCGTAGTGAACACTCCCCGTGGAGTAGCAATTGAGTATCCTTCCCTCGGCGTTACTTCCAACAAAGCCGCCGAAATGGGCATACTCCCCGGATGAACGTGTTACAGTTCCTGTAGCGTATGAGTTGCTCACAGTACCTTTGGAATTGTACCCAGCCAGACCACCAACAATCCACTCGCCAGTCATGTTGGTGGTAGCATAGCAGTTGCTCACAATGCCTTTGTTTAACCCCACCAGACCGCCACTATACTCATAGCCGTTCACACTGCCAGCAGAATGGGAATTGCTTATATTGCCATAGTAGTTGTATCCTACCAGGCCGCCAATATGTATAAAACCGGTTATGTCTGCATTCTCAACACGCACTTCACTGATATTTCCACTCGAAGGAAGGTATCCAAATAACCCCGCGTGCGAAGCAAAATCATAGTTGAAGCTCAAATTCGAAACTTTGTGACAGTTGCCGTCAAACTCTCCGGCAAGATAAGGTATGTACAAGTTGGGTTGGCTGACTAAATCCAGGTCGTTTGTCAATCTGAATTTCAATGAGCTGTCTTGGCCAAAGGCGAGTAGCTCTTTGAAATCATTAGCACTACTTATTGAATAATAACCATCTTCGTGAGAAAGCCTTTCATCGACATCTAAGAACTTACCGTTAGCCAGCCACTCCTTGAAGTCATCATCAGGCAAAGCACCAATAGTGATCATATTCTGTCCCTTAATGAGGACTTCATCGTAGTTATAGTGCGAGTTACTGACAGTGCCACTCCATTTGCTTCCTATGAGACCGCCGACCAGTCTATCGGCCGTCATGGTGCCACCTGAATAGCAGTCGCTCACAGTACCCTCGTCAATTCCCGCCAAACCCCCAACGTGCAACCACCCACTGACGCTACCGATGGAATAAGAGTTGGTTACAGTGCCACCCCAAATACGTCCTACCAGACCACCAACTGAGGAAGAGCCGGTAACAACTACATTCGCTACTCCAATATTCTGGATGATCCCTTCAGTATGAACATAACCGAAGAGTCCTACCGAGCTTTCGTCAGGGCGGTTGATATACAGGTCTCCTATCTCGTACCCCTGACCGTCGAAAGTCCCGGTGAACCGGTCACCATGGGTTCCAATTGGCTGCCAGCCCTTTCCGTCATTGGCTGTAGAACTCGCCAACTCCTCATAACCGGCAGTGGTGGAATCAAGGTCGTTCATCAGAACATAACTGCCGCCCAGGTTGTTCCTAACACCATCTAAATCGTACCAATCGCATATTCCACTTGTTTCTATGTCAAAGTTGGCAGTGATGTAATAGTTGCCGCTCATAGTGATGGTAGTCGTAGCAGCATTGACATTAGCGATAGTACCTACGTCGCCCGTCCAGTTGGCAAATATGTGATTATCATCAGGGTCTGCCACTAGATTGACCACAGTTCCTTGGTCATACACAAATGTTGCCTCACCTGGCATAGTAACTGAGCCACCACTTGCACTAGAGATTGTTAGGGCAAATTGATTTGAAGGTATTTGCTCAAAGTTAGCGCTAATTTCATAGTCGTTATACATGGTAACAGTCGTTATGATGGCATCGACGTTAGCGATGGTACCTACGTCGCCTGTCCAGCCGACGAAGTAGTATTCCCCCTCAGCCTCGACTACCAAGTTGACCACTGTTCCGTCATGATAGGTGAAACGCCCTTCCCCGGGCGTGGTTACCAATCCTCCGATAGTGCTGGAGATGGTGAGGTCATACTGCGCTGTCTCTTCAAAAATAGCCATTATAGAGCAGTCACTGTTCATAGTGATATCCGTCATACTTGCGTCCACATCAGCGATGGTTTCCACATTGCCAGTCCAATGAAGAAACCGGTAGCCTTCATCAGGTTCAACTGCTAGATTAACCACCTTTCCCTTATTACAGGTGAAGACTCCCTCCCCAGGCTCAGTTACCGACCCTCCAGACGAACTGGTTATAGTAAGGGTATAGGATTCAATACCATTACCGTCGGCGCTACAAGCTACCATCCCGACAATTAAGGCTCCCATAATTAGACAGATGCCAATCATGGCCAAACAATGCTGTCCTTTTGAACTAAGCATGGTCCTCACACTGCGCCTCCAGACTCTTGTACGCACTCTAGCGCATGACAGTTGGTCTCAAAGAGCTACTTCTTGTGGGCTCCATTTCTACGTGGCCTTATTATACCATTGCGTAGGAAGTGGTCAATAGTCTCTTGCCTTCATAATTCAATCCGGAAGGCATACCCGTTTCTTGAAACAGATATGGTTGTCTCTGCCCTGCGTGAGTTTTGAGGTCAGCCTGAGATCACATCGGAGCATTGAACAAAACCGAGTTTTGTTGGATAGAAGACCAACCTCGGTATGCCACCAGTTTTCAGGCCCGTCTTAGCGTACCATTCTGCAAGGATCCCTTGGCTGCCCGGCCCTCCATCAGCAGCCGTCGCCAAACCTCTAGAATCCGGAAGTGGTGAACTTCCTCTTGTCCTTCTTGCAGATTATCTGGGCGAGGTCTCTGCCGGACTTCATTGCTGTTGGCAGGCCGCCTCCAGGTTGAACCCAGTGTCCGGCCATATAGAAGTTGTCAAGCCCGGGCAGCATTTTACTCATGCGTCTGAGTCTTATCTTGGGTGTCCACAGCCAGCCCTCGAAGCTCCCTTTCCAGTTGCTCGTGTATCTCATGAAGGTTGCCGGTGTGCAGACATCGGTCATCTCCACCTTTGACCTTATGTCACCAAATCTCTTCTCCAGTAGTTCGAGCACTGCCTCCGCGATCCTGTTCTTTTCTGCTTGATACTGTTCCGGCGCTGTTCTTTTCAGGTTGTCCCAGTATTCATGCTCCCTGGTTAGTATCCAGACTGTTACCACCGT
Source organism: Dehalococcoidia bacterium (assembly GCA_046483735.1). Lineage (GTDB taxonomy): Bacteria > Chloroflexota > Dehalococcoidia > GIF9 > AB-539-J10 > RBG-13-51-36. The sequence goes on along the minus strand of JAWOCP010000165.1, from coordinate 1,535 downwards.
CTTTCCTTCCGGAGCCAGCGTGGGGTCGAAGTTGAATATCCTGACCATAACTCCTTCGTAATTAGGTATCTTATCAGTGGTCAACGGTTTTTCAGGGAACAGGATTAGTTCTCTTGGATAATCATCGAATTTTCTGGCCACGCCAAAAGAGACGAGCAGGTACGAAGGGAAGGTTTCATAGCTGTCATAGTAGTCGTTCGTCTTTGCATCTATGTACCTGCCGTCAAGCATGTCAAAGATGGTAGAGTGTCCGTCAGCTGCCGAAACTACAATATCAGAGGCATGTTCTTCACCGCTGTCCAGCACTATCCCAATGGCAGCGTCGTTTTTCACGGAAATCTTAGCTACTCTTGACTTGTAGTTTATCTTTCCTCCAAGCTCCAGGTATCTCCTTTCTATCTGACGCGCGAATTCGAGAGAACCACCGATAGGAAATCCGGCACTCTTTTTGTGCATCCACACGATAGTCATGAGTACGAACAGCACGTTAGTCTCCGGTGTGAACATGGATTCGAAGGTCCGCCTGAGCAAGGGGCCTCTGCACTTATCCGCGTACTGCTGCATTGATATGCTAATCCATTTCCTGAAAGGTAGCATGAAAGGCAGTAACCCAAAGAGCATCTTGAGCCCGTCCATCGGCCCGAATAACTCGGGAGCCTTTTCAACAGGGAGGTGAAATCCTATGAATCGTCTTGCGGCACCGGTAAACGATCGTATCAATCCCTCGTCTGCCGGAGACTTTTCAAGCATCTCTTGCTCCAGCCTATCTATGTCAGTAAATACCCTGATGTACCGACCATCTGGCGTTTCAACCCTCATCCATTCCTCGGTATCGACGAATTCCCTACTCTTCATGTCTATCAATTCATTCCAGAGACGGTAGAAGTTGTCGCTGGGACTTGAACCGACCAACCAGTGAATGCAGTTGTCAATCGTGTATCCTTTCCTCTTCCATGAAGTGCACACCCCACCGGGGAGGTTATGCGCTTCGAATACCTGAGTTTCATAGCCATTCATCTGCAAATAACAAGCGGTAGACAGCCCTGCAACGCCTGAACCTATTATGTTCACCTTTTTCATAACTGTTGCCTTCACATCCGTGTTCGATTGATTGCATTGTAACATGACCTTCGGGTGAAATGAGAAGAAGATGTTTTACACAGTGAGGCTTGGAAGCAAGTCTCAATAGGCACTGGACGTTACACGTGCTACCTCTCTGAACATAGGGCTGCACAAATGTCAGTATTGTGTAGCAACCAAGAAATCGTCTGCCCAGAGTGTCAACTCAGTCTCAGCCAAGCCGACGGGCGCGGTAATCGGATCGGCGTCTATGACTTCGCCCAATTCTCTGGCTGAGTGCAAATGTCGCGCCACGCATTGGATAACGGTAGTGGCAGTGTTGTGTTGTGATACGCCCCTCGGCACGATGAGGGCTGCTGGATCGAATCACCCAAATGGAGGCAAACCGATCGGTGTGTCCTCGACTCGAGTCGTGGTTGCCATCTTCTTTAGTCATGGGCAGAGTTGTCCTTACT
>JAWOCP010000062.1:0-21266 GCA_046483735.1 Dehalococcoidia bacterium | reverse complement strand
GCTCATAGTGAACTCCGACCAAGTCTTTCCCTGCTAGCCTGCCCACCACCTTATGTCCTTCCAGGCCCGCCGCACCAAGCAAAGCCGAGGCTAAGACAAGATACTCCTTGTCCGACTCGACTATCACATATTCGGCCTCAGGCGCCACCGCTAAGGCGGTATTCCCGGGAAGCGTCCAGGGCGTGGTGGTCCAGGCAAGAAGGTAAGCGGACAAGCTTGAGAGAAGAAGAGAGCGAGCAGTTTCGCTACCCCCAGGCTGTCCCGGGTCAAGCTTGAATTTGATCCAGACCGATGGATCCTCCGCCTCCTCATAGCCCAGAGCTACCTCGTGAGAGCTAAGAGAGGTGCCGCATCTCGAACAATGTGGCGCTACTTTGTAGCCCTGATAAACAAGGCCCTTGTCCCACAATTGTTTCATCATCCACCAGCAGGACTCGATATAGCTATTCTCTAAGGTTATATAAGGATGCTCCATGTCTAACCAGCAGCCAAGGCGTTCAGTCATAGTCTCCCACTGTTTAATATACTTGAAGGCGCTTTGTCGACAATGGTCATTGAACCGAGCCACCCCGTATTCCTCAATCTGAGCCTTACTGGTGAGGCCAAGAGAGCTTTCCACCTCTAACTCAACGGGTAAGCCGTGCGTGTCCCACCCCGCCTTTCGCGGCACATGATATCCCTTCATCGCATTGTACCGACAGATTACGTCCTTATATAAACGAGACAGCACATGATGAACACCCGGGTTACCATTGGTTGTGGGCGGACCTTCATAAAAGGCATAGTGTGGCCCCCCTTCTCTTATCTCAATGCTTTTGTCGAAAACTCTCTGCTCTTTCCAGAAGCGAAGGACATCCTCTTCCAGTTGGAGAAAGTTGACCCTGGTGTTTACTTCCCGGAACATAGCTAACTCTGCCTCAGTAAGACAACCACCTTCCTACTCTCCCCCTCACCTATGCTCTGAGTTGTTACATCGGGATTATCAGCCAGAGTCAAGTGAACAATACGGCGTTCGTCCGCAGGCATTGGCTCCATAGTTATAGCACGGCGTCTTGTTTTCACTTGCTCAGCCAGATATAAGGCAAGTCTCTGCAAGGAATCACGGCGGCGTTCTTTGTATCCTGCAACATCGACTCTTAACGGCAGCCAGGTATTTAGCCGTCTGGTTACCAGAAGCTTAGTAATATATTCCAGAGAAGCTAAAGTCTGACCCCGCCGGCCAATCAAGATACCCAAATCATCACCCTTGACATCCAAAGCCAGAGGTGTCTCGTCGGACACCACTTCAACCTTGCCTGTTACACCCAGCAGCCTAAGCAACGTATCCAAGACTTCTACAACGACCCGCACCGTATCCTGGTCGACAGGCTCGGCATAGACCCGTTCCGGCGGGGTTATCGGAACCACTCTGATTAAGGCCTCTTTGCTTCCTACTCCCAGAACCCCCGCCTTACCTTCTCTGACAACCTCCACCTCAAACCGGTCCCGGCTCAACCCTAGCTGCGCCTCCGCTTTCTCTATCGCTTCTTCTACCGTCGCACCCGCTATCTCAATCTCTTCCATGGTTCAATCCTTGTTCAGCAATTTGCCACCGCCCCCACCACGTTAGCTCATTTTGCTTTGGCTGGTGTTGACCGAAACGGCGAGCGGAATTCAAGATAACCCCAGCCACCTGTGAAGAAATACTGACTCACAATACCAATCACATTGGAAACAGCCCAGAATAGAGCCAAACCGCTGGGGAACATCAAAGTGAGGAAGCCAAACATGAGCGGCATCATCATTGTCATCATCCTTGTCGTTGATTGCTGCCTCGGATCAGCAGACGGTGCCTGGGTCATCTTCTGCTGTATCCACATCGTGCCACCGACTATGATTGCCAGAATGAAATACGGGTCAGGTTGTCCCAAATTCAGCCACAGGAATTGACTGCTCAAGGGAATTGCTTGACGCACTACCTCCCAGGAGTAAAGATGACGATGCAATTCAAGCAGGTTCTCCGGCGTGGTGGCCAGAGCCCTCATAATGGATTGATAGAGAGCGATCCAGATAGGAAATTGAATCAGCATAGGCCATATGCAGCCCAGTGGATTTACCCCTGCTTCCCTGTAAAGTTTCATCATCTCCTGCTGAAGCTTTTGCTGATTCTTCCCGTATTTCTTCTGCAATTCCTGCATCTTGGGCTGCATATCCTGCAAAGCCTTGGTGGAACTGAGCTGTCGCTTGTTAAGAGGCCAGGAGACTAAACGAACAATGACGGTCAGGGCGATGATTGCCAGCCCGAACTGACCAAACAGAATATGGCTTAAGGCAATCAGCACATTAAGCACGGGCTCTAATATGATAAAATACCATAACTCTAGCGGTGACATTTACCTCATTCCTCAACAGTCAGGGGGACGTCCTTTATCCACCCCTCGTCAATATCCACAATATATAGCTTGTCTTTGTTATCCTTCTTGTCTTCCCCGCGAATATAAACCAGGCCTTCTTCAGCACAGAAGGAACTTCTAACACCCGCATCAATTGCAATAGTCTTCAACGGCGTTGCCCTGTCCTCAGGCCCGGCGTTGAGGTCAAAAACATATATGGTGCCAGATTCATCAGCTACTATCAGCAGATCATCCATCATAACAGGGGAGGACACTACAGGACTTCCAGCATCGAACTCCCCCATCTTCTCCCCTGTCTCGGCATCAAGAACGTAGAACCTGCCGTCGAGGCAGCCAGCATAAACTACTCCCTCGTGAACAAGGGGAGTAGCCCAAAACCACTTACCGCCGCGGAACGTCCACGCCGGTTCACTGTCGCCAATGTTTATCGCATAGAGCTTGTTATCAAACGAGCCCACGTAGATGGTATCCTCGTAAACCACCGGACAGGAAGCAAAACCGGCCTCTGATTCAAAGGACCACTCCAGTAACTGGCCCGTTTCAGCCGACAAAGTATAGATATGGCCATCTAAAGTGCTCAGGTAGAGCCTATCACCCACAACGGTGGGGCTTGTCCACAGCTTATCAGCCAGACGCTCAGACCTCCACTTGAAGTCGCCATGCAGTACGGTCAAAGCATAAACGGTGCCGTCTGAGCTGCTAACATAGATAGTTTCATCAGCTATCACCGGGCTAGCTACAATAGCTCCTATTGAACCCGTTCTGGGGTAAATCCACCTCTCGGCACCCTGGGCTATGGTTAACGCGTATACCCGGCCACTATAAGTACCAACGTAAACTAAATCCCCGTGGACCACGGGCGTGGTATATATAGCATCGGCAACGGTCGACGGGCCACACGCCAGGCCACCAGAAACCTGAGTAACAACCGGCCTGGACCACAACTCCTCTCGGCTCGATGCGTTTATCGCCACCACCCTGCCATCCACAGTGCCGGCATAAATGATGCCGTCGTGAAATGTAGTTCCCGCCCATCCCTTGGCTGCCTGAGTCCCACCTGGAACACAGGAAACCAGAACCGGGGTGAGAAGCACAATTACCGCGAGGAATAATATCTTTGCCTGCTTCATTCTCATGAATAACTAAGGTACCGGGTCATAACCGCCCTTTGTGAAGGGATTACATCGAACCAATCTCTTGGTTGCCAGCCAGCTGCCACGGGCAAACCCGTGTCTTCTAATTGCCTCAAAAGCATAATAAGAGCACGTAGGCTGGAAACGACAAACGTGTGGGGTAACCCTCGACACTGTAGTCTGATATAGTCTAATTAAACCCAGAGCTAATTGACTCATTCTTTGCTCTCAAGCAACTGTGCCCGAACCAGAAGCCTGTCTACTGCCCTCTCTAGCTGATGATAGTCAGCATCAACTGCCACAGGCCGAGCGATAAGGACTATATCCCATCCCGACTTCAGCGGCTGCAGCCTGATTATTTCCTTTAGTAACCTCTTCAAGCGATTGCGCTGCACCGCCTTACCCACTTTTTTGGTCACAGAAAAACCACATCGGGTTAGACTTAAGCCATTGGGCACTGCTCTCATCACTACCAAGCTATTTGCCCATACTCTGCCATGTTGATAAACCGAATTATACTGCGCCCTGCTGGTTAAGGATCGAGGCCCCTTCATAGGATGGAGTCAAACTGGAGTCAGTCGATACCTTCCCTTCAGGCGCCTTGCCTTGAGCACCTTCCTCCCGCCCCGAGTGGACATTCGAGCGCGGAACCCCAGGCTGCGCCTCCGGGGAATTCTTTTTGGTTGATAAGTACGCTTTGGCATCCTTCAAACCGCCGACCGGGATAGGCCCACGCCTCCTGTTTTCCAGATATGACTTGGTGCGTAAGGTAACATAGCGAGATAACGGGCCCTCTTAATAGCGTGTGCCAAGCTTCTTTGATGTTTAGCACAGGTCTTGCCCCTTCGTCGCGACACAATCTTACCCTGACTGGAAATATAGCGAGATAACACAGAAACATCTTTGTAATCGATCTTCATATTCCCCTTACAAAAAGGACAGACTGCTGGCCTGGTCATATAGCTTCTCGTCCCTCTTGTCCTACCGGTATTGACCATATCCTCTTCTCCTTATTTCAGTCAAATGGTAAATCTTCAGGCTCGAGCTCGCCTTCTTCAGGAAGCGCGGCCGGAGCTCGTACACCCAGGAAAAGTACACGCTCTGCACTCACCTCAAGGCTGGTACGCATCTGTCCATCCTGTCCTTCCCAACTCCGAGCGTGCAATCTTCCCTCAACGTAAACCTGTCTCCCTTTGCTTAAGAATTGATTACACTGTTCAGCTTGCTTGCCCCAAACGCTAACTCTGAACCAGTCTGTTTCTTCTCTGGTCTCTCCGGCAGAAGTAGTATAACGCCGATTGGTAGCCATACGAAAAGAGGTTACTGCTTTGCCATTAGGCGTATACCTCATCTCTGGATCAGAACCTAGATTGCCAACAAGTATGACTTTGCTCAAGCTTGCCATATCAACCATCCACCTTTACCACCAGATATCGCAGAATATTCCCCGCAGCACCAATGTCTGCTTCCAGTTCCTTAACCGATTTCGGCATTAACTTGAAGCGAGCCAGAACATAGTCAGCTTCCATGAATTTGCTTATCGGGTAAGCCAGTTTTCTTTTGCCCCATTTCTTCACCTCCTCCACTTCTCCCCCACGGTCATTAATAGACTGAGTCACCCTGTCTATGATTTCAGATACTCCCTCTTCATCAAGCTCGGGACTCACTATGGCTACTAATTCATAATCACGCATAATCTAGTTATTATAGCATAGGCAATAAAATGGCAACAAGATAATCTAGGTTCCAACCATCTGCATCACCCCAGCTAGAATGTCAAACAAAGCCGGTGTTATAATTCCAAGAATGAAAGTGTCTGAGCTAGGCGAATTTGGCCTGATTAACCTCATACGCGGCAGCATCGCTAAATACGAGAATCCTGAACATACGCCGTGGCAAGAAGTCCTGGTGGGCATTGGTGATGACGCTGCTGCCTGGCAAAGTGACAACCGCATCCAGTTAGCCACTACAGATACCATGGTCCAGGATATACACTTCAACCTGGACGTCATTAAATGGGAGGAATTGGGCTGGAAAGCACTGGCAGTGAATCTAAGTGACATAGCCGCCATGGGCGGTATTCCCAGGTATGCTTTGCTTTCTCTAGCACTCCCCGGCGAACTCCAGGTGGAAGATATTTCCAGATTTGTCAATGCCATGGCACATCTCGGCAAAGAATTTGGAACGGCTATAGTCGGAGGTAACATTGCTGCCGCTCCCAATGTGGTCATCACCATAACAGTCATAGGGTGCTCCAAGGACAAAACAGTACTCAAACGATCAACAGCTTCTCCTGGCGAACAGATAGCCGTCACAGGGCACCTGGGATTATCGGCAGCCGGCTTAGAAATGCTCAAGAACAAAATCATCCTGGACCGTGAAACAAGCAATGTCTTGAGACGGGCTCACCTTCAGCCGGTGCCAAGAGTAAGAGAAGGGCAGATCTTGGTCGAACAAGGAGTTAGAACCGCTATAGACATAAGCGATGGGCTTGTTGCTGACCTTGATCATATATGTGAATCGAGCAAAGTGAATGCCAGGATAAGGATAGAACAAGTGCCAGTGCACCATGTAGTTACAGCAAATTTCCCTAACCCCCAGGAGCTGGCTTTGTGTGGTGGAGAGGACTATGAGCTTCTTTTTACCGCTGATGACGCCACGGTTGCCCGGGCTGAGCAAGCCTTAAACTACCCGGTTACTGTAATCGGTGACATAACAGAAGAAGAGTCAGCAACACGAGTGACTGTAGTGGATGGCAAGGGAAATATCATCCCTTACAGAAAAGGAGGCTGGGAGCACTTTAGGAATGGAGTCCCTGAAGTTTAACTCGCATAGCCCTGAACAAACTCAGCTTCTGGGAAGCTACCTGGGAGAACTGGCTCACAAGGCTGATGTTTTCCTTCTCCTAGGTGAGTTGGGAACCGGCAAGACTTGTCTTGTCCAGGGCATCGCTCATGGATTGGCCGTGAAGGAATATGCCTTCAGCCCCTCTTTTGTCATCCTTCGAGAGTACCATGGCCGACTTCCTCTGTACCACATCGATTTCTATCGCCTGGACGACATCGATGAAATTGCCGGCCTGGGGCTGGAGGAGTATTTTTACGGCGATGGAGTCTGCGTGGTTGAATGGGCAGAGAAAGGGCTCCAGATAGTGCCGCCTGACAATCTGCTTATCACCCTGCACTATATCCCTGCTTCGGAGACAGGACGCTCTATTTGTCTGAAACCTCAAGGCGAGCGCTACTATGAACTGTTAGAACAACTCAAGAAGAGGGAGTTGTTCAGAGTTTAGAAATTAGATGTCTGTTATGGAATTGACCATAGATACTTCGTCCAATATAGCCGGTGTTATCTTGTCCCACAAAGGCGAGCCAATGGCTTCCCTAACCTGGCAAACATCACGAAACCACACAGTACAATTGCTGCCCACTTTGACTTGCTTGTTACGACAAGCCAGGGTGGAGCTAAGCTCCATAGAAGCAATCATTGTCGCCAAAGGGCCGGGAAGCTTCAATGGGCTTCGAGTGGGCATAAGCACTGCCAAGGGGCTGGCTTCTGCACTGAATATTCCCCTGGTGGGGATAAACACCTTAGAAGCCGAAGCCTATCACTTCGCCTTTACTGGATTACCCCTGCGCCCCGTTCATAAGGCTGGCCGTGAGGAGATAGCCACTGCCCTTTACAGGCAAAAAGACGATGAATGGCGATGCTTGGAAGAAGACAATCTAACCACAGTTAGAATCCTGTGCCGTCGAATCAGGCAGAAAACGCTTTTTTGCGGAGAAATCCCTCCTGATATCGTGAGCGAAATACAGCAAAGCCTGGGCAAGCGAGCTATAATTTCCCAGAGTAATGGCTCATCTCGAGGTAGTGCTCTGGCCACATTGGGTTGGCGAAAATTGAACAGAGGAGAACAAGATGACCCGGTCACTCTACAACCAGTATACCTCCGCCCCCCTCATATAACAAAGCCCAGGGACAAGAAGCCCTTTTTTGTCACTCCGAGTAAAGCAAAGGAGGCCAACGAGTGGAAATCCCGAAATTAGATGTTGAGTACACAGCAAGGCTCTGCTTTGCCTGTAGCCAGGAGAACCCTATAGGGCTAAAGCTACAACCTGTTCACGACGGAGAAAAGGTCATCGCAGAGTTCACCGGCGGGGAGTTCCATCAGGGCTGGAATGATACGATCCATGGCGGCATCCTCTATACCCTGCTCGATGAAGTAAATGCTTATGCCATGCTTTGCCACGGCATTGAGTTCGGCGTTACCGCCAAGAGCGAGATAAGGTTCAAGCAGGTAGCACCCATCAATCAGCCAATCCAGGCCTCTGCCTGGGTCACCAAACTGACAAGAAGACTGGTGGAAACCAAGGGAGTGCTTACTCTCAAAGATGATACAGTCGCAGTCGAAGGTGACTTCTTATTCTACGTCTGGAGACAGTCAGAAAAGACGGTCCTCTGGGACATGGATGGGGTTATAGTTGATTCCCGTTCCTTCCACTTCGCCGCCTGGCAGGAGACCTTCGTCAAAAGGGGGATAAGATTCACCGAGGAAGATTTTGCTAAGCTCTTCGGCACCAGAAATGACTTCATCATCAGAAGTGTTATGGGCAAAAGACTCCCTGACCGGGATGCCGAAATCATGGTCAAGGAGAAGGAAGAAAGCTTTCGACGGAAGGCAAAAGGAAACCTGAAGCCATTTCCCGGTGCATTGAAGCTGCTGAAGGTCATTAAGAAGGGGAATTTCAAGCTGGGCTTGGTCTCCTCAGCACCGAAGGAGAATATCGACCTGGTCATCGACGAGCTCGATCTGGGAGGAGCTTTTGATTGTATTGTTTTCGGTCGAGAAGTATCGGAAAGCAAACCCAGCCCTCAGATATATCTTTTGGCTGCCCAAAGGTTACAAGCGGCACCTAACGATTGCCTGGTCATTGAAGACTCTCCTGCTGGAATCCATGCCGCCAAGACTGCGGGGATGAGATGCCTGGCCATAACCAACTCACACCCTCGACAAGAACTCGAGGAAGCCCACAAAGTAGTTGACTCTTTAGAAAACGTGGATTTGATTACCCTGCTCAGAAAGGTTTAACAGGGAGCCGGATAAGGAAAAGGAGATTTCAATCATGGAGAAGAGTTTAGTTCTTATCAAACCTGATGCCGTACAACGGGGATTGGCCGGGGAAGTCATTTCTCGCCTGGAAAAGAAGGGGCTTAAGATCGTGGCTATGAAGATGCTACACATGGACCAAGCTCTGGCCCAACGGCACTATGCCGTCCATAAAGGGAAAGCTTTCTTTGACGATCTGGTGAATTTCATCACCTCTGGCCCGGTCATCGCCATCATCCTTCAGGGCGAGAATGCCGTGGAAATAATACGGCAAATGATGGGGGCGACCGATCCTGCCAGAGCCTCCGGTGGCACTATCAGGGGCGACTTTGGCATTGATATTGGACATAATTTGGTGCATGGCTCTGATTCACTGCAAAATGCCTCGCAGGAAATAGACCTGTTCTTCTCGCCGGAGGAAATTCTCGACTATGACCGGGATCTCGATGCGTGGATCTATTGAATTCTAACTACCGGGATCGCCTTGTCCCACAGTTTGTCCAGTTGATAATAATCCCGCTCCAGTGGGGCAAATATATGAACAATGACCGAGCCAAAATCAGCCAGCATCCAACCTGAGTCAGGGGTCCCCTCATTATGATGAGGCATGACTCCTTTGCTCTTCAGTATTTCAGCGATATCGCGCCAGATAGCTTCGATATGCCTCTTGGTATCTCCAGTGCAGATGACGAAGTAGTCCGCGAAAGAACACAAGGCTCTAACGTCCAGCATGGCAATATCCTTTGCTTGCTTCTCAGAAGCAAGTTCGGTAGCCAGGCGCGCTATTTCCTCCGCTTCCAGAAAGGCAGTAACCTCCTTCCACATTATACCATCTACGCCAGAGTTTGACCAGACCGGTCTGAGCGTGTATGCTTGCCAAGCAATGCACGTTACAGGGCATTAGCACTCTACTGGAATGCCACTCCGCATGCGAATTCGAGAGTGGAATTTTTCAAGTGCGAATGTATCTGCTATAATGACCGAAGAGGATAAATATGCAAGCAAAATGGTGGCGTAGCGGTTTTTTCTACATACTGCTTCTGGCAGTGGTAGTGGCTGTCGTACTCTTTTCTTCCGGGCTCGACAGGGGGCCTGAGGAAGTAGCCCTGCCTGAGTTTATCAATAGAGCGAAACCTGTGTTAGACGAGGATGGACAAGTGATCAGAGAGGCGGAAATTGACACCATCAGGCAAGTCGGCGATAGGCTCGAGGGCTTGAAAGATGACGAAATCACAATTAGAACGGCATTCGAAGGCAGTACGTATGAGCTGCGCAGTTACCTTAAAGACGAAGGGGTAATCCTGGGAGCAGAAGGAATAAAGATTGACGTTCAAGCCAGTGGTGTTGATTGGGGAATGATAGCCCTACAAGTCGTCGTACCCATTGTGCTGCTTGGCGCATTGTTTTACTTCCTGTTCTTCCGTGCCGCCCGTGGCGCCGGCACACAAGCTTTCAATTTCAGCAAGAGCCGCGCACGATTAAGTCTCGAAAACAGGCCAGCTGTGACTTTCGCCGATGTTGCCGGAGCCGACGAGGCCAAAGAAGAGGTCCAGGAAATAGTGGAATTCCTCAGGTCTCCCCAGAAGTTCCAGGCACTGGGCGGACGTATACCCCGAGGAGTGCTCCTGGTGGGGCCACCGGGAACAGGCAAGACTTTGCTGGCTAAAGCTATAGCTGGAGAAGCCAGGGTGCCCTTTTATTCTATCAGTGGCAGCGAATTTGTCGAGATGTTCGTGGGTGTCGGTGCCGCCCGGGTCAGAGATTTGTTTGAACAAGCCAAGCGTAATGCGCCCTGCCTCATGTTTATTGATGAAATCGATGCTGTAGGCCGACACCGCGGCGCCGGCTTAGGCGGAGGACACGACGAAAGGGAGCAGACGCTGAATCAAATTCTGGCTGAGATGGATGGCTTCGACACCAATGTTAACATCATTGTCATGGCTGCCACCAATCGCCCCGACATCCTCGACCCGGCCTTATTACGTCCCGGCCGTTTTGACCGCCACATCGTCATCGATCTGCCTGACATAAAAGGCCGCAAGGCTATCCTGGAGGTACATGCGAAGGGCAAGCCGCTGGCCAAGGAAACCGACCTTGAGACAGTAGCTAAGGGCACGCCGGGATTCAGCGGCGCTGACCTCGCCAACCTGATCAATGAAGCGGCCATCCTGGCTGCCCGGCGGAACCGCAAAGACATCACGTTAAAGGAGCTTGAAGATGCTGCTGACCGCACTATGGCCGGACCGGAAAGGAAAAGCCGTGTAATAAGCAAAAGGGAGAAGGAGATAATTGCTTACCACGAAAGCGGGCATGCCTTGACCGCCAGGCTGCTGCCCAATGCTGACCCTGTGCATAAGATTTCCGTTGTCGCCCGGGGCATGATGGGAGGCTGGACGCGCTTCCTGCCATCCGAAGACCGTTATTTGTGGACCAAGTCTCAGTTTGATGATAAACTGGCAGTGAGCCTGGGCGGACGCGTTGCCGAGGAAATCATCTTCGGAGAAATGACCACCGGTGGCCAGAACGACTTGGAGCAGGCAACCAAGTTAGCCAGAAGAATGGTCGTCGAGTTTGGAATGAGTGAGAAACTGGGGCCGCGGACATTCGGTCAGAAGCAGGAACTCGTCTTTCTCGGCCGCGAGATCAGCGAACACAAGGATTACGGCGATAAGATAGCCGACAGAATTGATGAAGAGGTGTACGCTATTATCCAGCGGGCCTACAATACGACAAAGAAGATTCTCACTGCCAACAAAGACAAACTGAAACAGCTGTCCGAAGAGCTGATGACTCATGAGACCCTGGATGAACCTGAACTCAACAGAATATTTGAAGACCTGGCACCACAGCCAACCTCCGGCTAAGTCAAGAATCCCAGGGGCAGGTTAAGACTCAAATTCCTTGGTTTTCTTCCAGGAAGCTCAGCCGGCTGGTCTCTTCTGCGACAATATCTTCATCCAGCTTCACAAATAGCGGCCGGGGCTGGCCAAGCTTCTGTCCTGGAGGCAAGACCTGAATTTTCCAACCTCCCTCCTTCACACTACCATCAAATCCAAGAAATGAGTGCAGTTCTTCAGAGCTAAAGGGAAGGAAGGGATAGAAAACGGTCTTCAGTGCTGCCAGTACGGAGAGGACAGTATATACAGACTTAGCCGTCTCGAATTTGTCGGGGCTTACCTCCGTTTTGATGGTCTTCCACGGAGCTTGCTCATCAAGATAGCGATTAGCTCCCTGGGCCAGAGACATGGCCTCCTTGAGTGCAGCCTTAAACTCACAACGATAAAGCAGTCTGTCCACACCGTCCAAGGTAACCTCAGCCTCGTGGAGCAAGTGCTGGCTTTGTTCATTCAGTTCCCCAGGTGCAGGCACGATGCCATGGAAATGGCGATGAGCGAAGGTCAGAACACGGTGAGCCAGGTTGCCATAGGTAGCTACCAGCTCATTATTGTTGCGCCGAAGGAATTCTCGCCAGGAGAAATCACTGTCCCCGGTCTCAGGCATATTTGCCAACAGGGTATACCTCAGAGCGTCCGGGGCGTAGCGTTCCAGATAGTCGTGAAGCCAGATTGCCCAACCACGGCTGGTGGACAGCTTCTTTCCTTCAATAGTCAAGAATTCATTGGCCGGGACATTGTAAGGCAGATTCAGGCCGCCATAACCCATCAACATGGCTGGCCAGATAAGGGTATGGAAAAAAATATTGTCCTTGCCGATGAAATAGAAACTCTTGGCATCTTCCTGCCAGAAGGCCCGCCAGGCGGTATCATCTCCATGTAACTTTGCCCATTCCTTGCTTGCCGACAGATAACCAATGACCGCCTCAAACCATACATAAATACGTTTCCGCTCAAAGCCCGATTGCGGCACAGTTATTCCCCAATCCAAATCACGAGTAATTGCCCTGTCCCTTAATCCTTCGTCCAAGAACTTCCACGTGGTGCTGAGTACATGACGCCGCCAATGAGCCTGCTCTTTTATCCAGGCCGCCAATTTGTCTTCAAAAGCAGAAAGCCGCAAAAAGAAATGTTCCGAAGACTCAAAGCGAGGCGGAGTGGAACAAAGGTAGCAGTGAAGCTCATTAAGCTCAGATGGGGTCAAGGGCTTGCCACACTCATCACATTCATCACCTCTGGCCTTGATGAAGCCACAATAAGGACAGGTGCCTTCCAAATAGCGGTCGGCAAGGAAACGCCGGCATTTGGGGCAATAAGCTTGCAGCATTTTATCTTTGTAGATGTAGCCCTTGTCCAACAAAGTAAGGAATATCTCATGCGTAACTTGAGCATGATTGACAGTGCCAGTGGTGGTAAAAAGATCGAAGGAGATGCCTAATTTCCCCCAACAATCGACAAATTGTCGGTGATATTTGGCTGCTACTTCCTGTGGCGTGGTGGACTCTTGTTCAGCACGAATTGTAATCGGCGCCCCGTGCTGGTCACTACCGGAAACCATCAGTACATCATTGCCCTTAAGGCGATGATAGCGGGCAAAAACGTCGGCTGGCAGATAAGCACCGGTGATATGTCCTAAATGCAGGGGGCCATTGGCGTAAGGCCAGGCAACACCTATAAGAATGCGCTCGCTCAATGTCTTTTCCCGGAAGTCACCCTATTGTAAATCATCCATTGCCCCGTGTCATCCCGATTGCATCGGGATGAGCTGACGCCTCGAAATGACGATCGCCGCCGGTCATTCTTCGGGGAGAAAGCTGACTATTTGCTTTCCTTTCTTCGTTTTGTATGTGGTATAACCATGCTTCACACAACAATCAATGCAAAAACGTTGCTTCTTCTCTTCTTCCCCATTGGTCACAAGATAATTCTCTCCATACTTGAGAGGACGGTGACAACCGTCACATTCTACCTTTCCTATAGCAATACAACCTCGACGCATTTTAGCTCCTTTTCTCAGATTTAAGCCAGGCCCGAGTCTTGCCCTCAATAACGAGACTCAACTCTCCTCTGGGTTCGGCGAAATGCTCCCTGGCCTGGCTCACCCTGCCCCGAAAAATTTCTTCGTGGACTTTCGTAAGTTCACGGCATACTGACAGTCTTCTGTCTCCCAGGATTTCTTCAATATCACTTAATGCCACCCCAAGCCGATGTCGCGTCTCGAAAGCTACCATTGTTCTCGGCTCATCAACCAGAGAACTAAGAAGACGTTGCCTTTGTCCCTGCCGGCGAGGTAAGAAACCGAGGTAAAGAAATTGGTCTGTCGGCAACCCGGAAACCACTAAAGCGGTGACCACCGCTGAAGCACCGGGAACAGGTACCACAGCAATCTCACGCCCAATGGCAGCAACGATAAGCTCGTAACCAGGATCACTCAGCCCTGGCATGCCAGCTTCCGAAACCAGGGCCAGGTCTTCTTTCTCAAGAAAATCTAACAAATAGTCGAGTTTGGCTCTTTTACTATGCTCGTGATAGCTGGTCAACGGGGTTTTTATATCGTAGGCGCTAAGCAATCGGCGCGTAGTGCGAGTATCCTCGGCGGCAATAAGCTTCACCTCACGCAGAAGGCGCAAAGCGCGCAGCGAAATATCCTCTAAATTCCCAATAGGAGTAGCAACGACATAAAGAGCAGGCACGGCGTAAAATTATACTTAATCACCATAATTTTATCCACAGATTCTGTTGATTCCAGGTCGCTCCATAACCTGCGGTCATTCTTCGCCCCGACAGGTCGGGGCGAAGAATCTCACCTCTACCCAAGACGGACTCCCCCAAGAATCCCGAGACCCTTCGCTAGCGCTCAGGGTGACGGATGAACATGGCTTGACTTCAAGGCGCCATGCTTGTATAGTTTGTGGCAACTTTCATCAGGTAAGACAGGTAAAGGAAGAATGCCTCGCCCGAGATTCAAAGAGATAGAACGCGCTTACGGATTCGACGAAGTTTCGCTTGTCCCTGGAGATACAACCATCAACCCTGACCAGACCGACACAGAGTTTGTCGTAGGAAATCACACCTTTTCCATCCCCATTTTAGCCTCAGCTATGGACGCTATTGTGGACACTGCCTTCGCCATTAAGTTTAGCATGCTTGGCGGGCTGGCTGTCCTTAATCTAGAAGGTATACAGACAAGGTACGAAAACCCCGATGAGGTGTTCAATCACATCGCCCAAACCCCTGAGGCAGAAGTCACTTCCTTGCTTCAAAGAATTTACTCGGAGCCGATCAAGGAGAAGCTCGTGAGCCAGCACATTGGAGCCATAAAACAGGCTGGAGCTGTCTGTGCAGTATCTGTAACTCCGGCCAACACTAAACGGCTGGCTCCTATAGCCAAGGATGCCGGGATGGATATACTCGTGGTGCAATCTACCGTCACCACAGCCCGGCACATCTCCAAGAGCTATCGGGGGCTCATCCTGCCCGAGCTATGCCAGCAAATGTCCCTGCCTATCATAGTGGGCAATTGTTGCAGCTACAGCGCGGCATTGGACCTGATGAGAACAGGGGTCGATGGCATCCTGGTTGGGGTGGGCCCTGGTGCTGCCTGCACCACCCGAGAAGTCATCGGCGTCGGAGTTCCCCAGATAACTGCAACTCTAGATTGCGCCGCTGCCAGAGAAACGCACCTCAAAGAAAGTGGCGAATATGTATCGGTGATAACCGACGGCGGCATTCGCACCGGCGGTGATTTATGCAAAGCATTGGCCGCAGGTGCTGACGCCGTAATGGTTGGCTCGCCTCTGGCTCAAGCGAAAGAGGCGCCAGGAAAAGGTTATCACTGGGGCATGGCTCATTCCCACCCGGCATTGCCCAGAGGAACACGCGTTAGAGTAGGCACTACCGCTTCATTAGAGCAAATTCTTTTCGGTCCTACTTCGGTCACCAACGGCACTCAGAACTTAATCGGTGCCCTGCGTACCGGTATGGGAGTATGCAGCGCGCGAACTATTAAAGAAATGCATAAGGTTAAGATGGTCATTGCTCCATCTATAAAGACTGAAGGGAAATACTTTCAGGCAATCCAGAATGCCCCTTGAGCTTACGGAAACGAAGAAAGGTTAGAGCGCCTTCAGACTAGACTTCCTCTGATTCCTCATCCTCTTCCTCTTCCGTAGCCACAACCCCACCCTGACGGGGCAGCATCACCCCTGCCTTAGCCCGGCGCCCCCTGGCCCGGTTAGGCAGGTCGCCAATCATTTTCTTTATCTCTGCCAATTCCTCAACCGGCTGCGTTGAGAGAGCAACTACGCCATCTACTCCAGCTTGCCATAAGCTTGTCAGCTCATCCCTCGTGACCGAAGAAGGCAAAGTCAGCACAACCGGCTTCTCTAAGAGTTCGACAAACCTCCGACAGACAAGCAGATGCTCCACGGCAACAAAAGAATCTCCGTCTCCTCCACTGATGAACACACCATCTACTTCAAGATTATTAATGGCTCTAACAAAACCCTGGTCCAGTGAAGGCTCTACCATCAAGAACTTGCCCACCTCTTCCCTGTGCAGGATTGCCGCCGCCGCCTTAATGTCGAAAACCACGAAGTCGCACCCTGAACCCACAAGCTCGTTCGCTTCCTCTTCATTCATACCCCTCACAAATACCCCCAGAGGAACGTCGCCAGCAGCTTCGACCATCTGCCTGACAACACTGGCACTCGGTACCTGACCCAATATCAACCCGGCATCGGCCTTGGCATCGGCGGCTATTTGGGCTTCTTTGACCTGTGCCCCCGACAATCCAACGATAAGCAACATGGCCCAGCTTTTTGATTCAGAGGCAGCGGGATGAAACCCTATCGGCGCGACCGAGGACTTGGAAAGACTCTGTAGTTTGTCGACAAACTTGCTCATACCATCTCCAGCCAGCGGTCGGATTCGAACCGACGACCGGCGGTTTACGAAACCGCTGCTCTACCCCTGAGCTACGCTGGCATCAAAGCTAAATCTCGGGCCTGACTTCACGCACCCCCTATTATATGGCTGTAAACGTCCATTGTAAAGGCACGCAGCGCCCACCTGCCCCATGAATTGGGCAACTACATCTCTGAATACCCGCCCACCGGTGGTCTTAACCGCCACGCCAGTACAATACCTAAAACAGAAACTACGGCGCCAGCCAGGAAGGCTATCTGGTAACTGCTAAACATATCAAATATACGACCGGCCACCACCGGGCCAATCGCCCCGCCGATGGTGTAGCCAAACGAAGCAACCCCCATGATAATCCCGTGCGAGCTCAAGCCAAACAGCTCGGCAACTACCGGTGATTCTATTGCCGCCAGACCACCGTAAGCGAGGCCAAGAATAACGGCAAACAGGTAAAACACCCACAACTCCCTGGCCGCTAACAGTAAGAGTAAAGCGCCTGACATCAGGACAAAATTGATGATAAGCGGTGACCTGCTCCCGGTTCTATCGGTAATACTACCGGTCGCGATCCTGCCCGCAATACTGGACCCCCCGATAACCGCCAGAATACCGGCAGCAACCGCAGCCGAGAACCCCAGGTCGGTAACATGGTTGGCGATGTGGGCAAGTACGTTGTGCAAACAGTAGCCGAAGCAGAATAGTATGGCCAGCAGCACCCACAATCGCCAGCTACCCATTGCCTCCCGAAAAGAAAAGCCCCTGGCGTGTAAATTCAAACCCGCCCCCTCCGCACGCTTCCCGTCAGGCAACAGCCCCATTCGCCTGGGGTCGAACTTCAAGAACTGGGCTGCCAGTATAATGAAAACGAAGACAACAGCACCGATGACCAGGTAGGCTGTACGCCAGCCCCAGCCTTCGATGAGCCAGGTAGCCGCTGGAGGAATACTGAGGGTGCCGATACCTACGCCTGCGACGACAAAACCGGTCATTATGCCTCTCCTTTTGACAAACCACCTGGCCACCGTAGATAACGGAGGAACATAGGCGCCACCCAGCCCCACACCCACTACCACTCCATAGCAGAGATATAGCTGCCAGACAGTATTGACCCGGGACATCAACAGAAAGCCCAGACCGAAAAGGAAGCCGCACAGTGTCATCACGATTCGCGGGCCAAACCTGTCGGTGAGTTTGCCCATGACAATAGCCAGAGCGCCGCTCACAAACATAGCCAGTGAATAGGCTCCCGAAGTTGTAGCCCGCGTCCAGCCGAATTCCGCAGATAGCGGTTTGAAAAAGACACCAAAGCTATAGAAAGCGCCGAACATCAGTAGCATGGTGAAGAAACCAATCAAGACGATAACATAGCCGTAGAAAAGGCGTGGCTTCCTGGCAGCGGTCAAATTCGAAACTTCCTGTTCAGGCACGACAGGGCCTCACGGTCATGACGTTTCCCCCGGCACGTCTCGCCCGGTTGCCATCATGCAACCTGAGCCGGTCTTCCGGGCCAATCTATGGTCAGCACCTGGTCACTATAAGTGGTGAGCCTTTCCATACCGGTCTCGGTGACCAGGTAGTCATCCTCCACACCAACCGCTCCCACATCGGGGAAGACCAGCTTGGGTTCAAGGGCAAAGACCATGTTCTCCCTGAATTCCTCGTCGAAGCCGGGGGCAATAACGGGATATTCGTCAATCTCAAGTCCAATGCCATGGCCAACGAAGGCTACCTGATGCCCCTTATAGCCCATGAAATGGTCCCGGTATCCCATTCGCCGCGCCAGTTCCCATGCCTCCTCGTAAAGCTGGGACCAGGACCGGCCGGGGGTAACCCATTGTTCCATGAAGTCCTTAATCTCTTTGGCAACGGAGTAAGCCTGTTTTAGCTTCTGAGGTAGCTTCCCAATGACAAAGGTGCGCGTCATGTCGGTTACATAGCCGTTAATCCCGACACCAAAGTCAATAATCAGAGGCTGGTTCTCACTTATAACATTAAAACTTGCCCCCTGAGCAATAGCCGGCGTAGTCCCCAGACCGCCCAACGGCACATTCATGGTGGGAGAGACGGTTGCTGTTTTGCCGCAGAAGACATGGGCGGAGAACATCTCCTGGTTATACCCCCGCATTCGCAGCAGCCCTTGATGCCCCATGCGCCTGGCCGACGCTACCAGCAGCGCGTCGACCTCCAGTTCGGTCATTCCGGGGCGGATGCTTGTTTGCGCTTGCAGCATAACTAGGTTCAGGATCTCGCAAGCCTTCCTGATCTGAGAGATTTCATATTCCGATTTAACCATGCGAACCTTTCTCACGAGCTCGGAGATATCCAGGAAATCTGCCTCCGGGCAACCTCGGCGCAGAGCGAGATAATACCTCACCGGCAGAACGTCCATTTCTAGGCCTATTCTCCCCCGCAATGAGTAGTGGAAGTCGGAAAGTACCTGAGCCAGTTGCTGGCTGTTTTTCAGGGGAACGACCTGGCTCAAGCTCGATTCCCTTTGGGCGCGGCCAAGGTTTCCCTGCACGGCCAGGACAGCTTCCCCCTCGGCAGGAACAAAAAGAAAGGAACGCTGAATAGTGCCGGCGAAATAGAAAAGGTCGACGTTCTGCGAGATTAAGGCGCCGGCAATATCACTGTCTTGCAGCGACTTCTGAAATCGGGTAATCCGCGACTGGATTTCTTCCCGTGGCGTGCACTGGTACTCCATCGTATCATTCATGGGTCAGGCTCGATACTCCCCGGCTTGCCTGTATGCCCGTTTTGCCAGACCGGCCATCGCCCTGGCCGTAACCGTGGAGGAACAATCAGGCTACCAGGCCCAAGGCCGAATTACGGAAGGCGAGACTATATTCTTCAGCGAGCGTGACTTCTTTCTTTACCCCTCTTCCTTATACCACTCACGTATTCCTCGCCGCAAGATCTTGCCGGTGGCCGTTCTCGGCATTTGCTCCGCCTTGATAAAGTCCACCGACTTTGGCCGCTTATAACCGGCAATCCTGCCTTTGCAGTGCTCTATTATCTCCTGTTCCAACTCATTGGACGGCTCCACACCATCAGCCGGAACGACGACTGCCTTGATTGCCTCTCCCCATTTGCGGTCGGCAATCCCGACCACTGCCACTTCCTTCACCTTGGGGTGGCTGGCAATAAGTTGTTCTATCTCGAACGGGAACACGTTTTCACCACCGGTGATAATCATATCCGCCTTGCGGTCCATCAAGACGTAGTACCCGTCTTCGTCACGGAGAGCCATGTCGCCGGTGCGAAAATATCCCTCGCCGAATTTGAATGCTTCCTTTGTCTTTTCCGGGTCCTTAAGGTACTCGGTGAACATGGAGGGCGCACTCACACATATCTCACCCACCTCACCCTCTGGCACCTCATGTCCCTCCTCATCCATAAGCCTTATCTTCTCCAGGCCGTACAATTCCCTCCCGATGCTCCCCAGCTTCTTTAGCTGCTCATCTGGCCGCAGGAGGGTCGTCCCACCCGCCTCGGTCGTCCCGTACTCCTCGAACAGGCCGGCGTTCTTCCAGTACTCCATGATACCCAGTTTGGTATCCTTGCGAACAGGCGCGGACGAACAGAGGAGCTTTCTCATGCCTGAGACATTATATTTCGCCTTCACTTCCTCAGGCAGGTCGAGCATCATTACGTAGTGTGTCGGCACCAGTGAAGTAAAGGTGGTCGCTTCATCCTGCATGGTCTTGACGAAGTGCTCCGGGTCGAAGCTTGTCCGGTTATATATACACACGCCTCCCCCAACCCAGGTGAAAACCCAGGAAAAGAAGATGGAGTTTATGTGGCTGGTGGGCATTACCAGCAGGGCTATATCGTCGGTAGCAAAGCCAAAATTAACCACATGCAGCCAGTTGTAGGCGATGAAGCTCTTATGCGAGCGCACCACTCCCTTGGGCTTCCCGGTCGTCCCTGATGTGTAGGTAATAGTCCAGGGGGATTCTTCATCTACCTCTACGCCCGGCTCCTTGGGAGAACCTTTCTCAATGACCTTTTCATAGTGTTGATATCCCCCGGGAGCCTTCTCATCCCCGAAGAAGAAATAGTTATCGCGGGGGATGGGCAACCGGTCCCGAATGGAGTCCACCCCTTCCACGAACTCCTTCGCCACTATAAAGGCCTTGGCCTCACCGTGCTCACATATGTACTGATATTCCGGAGGTGCCAGTCGAAACAGGACGGGTATTATTGTTAACCCCGCTTTGGCCGCTGCCCCGTACATCTCCATCCACTCCACACAATTGTAAGCAATAGCGGCAAATCTGTCCCCGGGCCGTAAACCCAGCCCCAGCAGCGCATTACCCAGCCTGTTACATCGTTCGTTCCACTGTTTAAAGGTTAGGGAGCGGCAGAGATCCTTGGCTCCCATCTTGTCGGGATGCAGGTAAGCGTTGTTCCTTAACACATCTCCGGCATTCAACCATTTACCCATTTGTTTACCTCCTGTCTGTGATGTAGTGCCTCATTATACCAACCCCGCTGACCTCCTTCCAGCCCTCACAGCCCCCGAGACGGTTTAATAATCATTCTGCACAGTCGCGACGAGAAATCTGCCGGACCCTTCCTTCGCTCAGAAGGACAAAGGCAGCTTACCGAACAGGCTCCTCAGCTCCGCCAATGAGCTTCCTTAGCCCCTATCTCGGCATGCAGGTTTTACCTGCGGAACTCTGCTCAGGACTTCTTGCCCCACTTTTCTATCCACATGTTTTTCACCTGTGGGTTAACTGCGTAGCGGGGCCATTCCCCTTTAAGGGCCATGACAGCCTGGCTCATCGGCTTGTGCCAGAATTCCGGGCCCGAG
>JAWOCP010000164.1:0-4545 GCA_046483735.1 Dehalococcoidia bacterium | reverse complement strand
GGCTGTTCATCGCGGTATCCGTTAGCCAGGTATTTGAAGCCCAGACTTTTTCCAACTTCTTTCGTTTTCCGATGGTATTTCTATGCGGGCTTTTCGTTCCAATCATGACTCTTCCTGCGTTTATCCGACCGCTCTCCTATGCACTGCCTGTAACTTACGGTGTGGACATACTTCACGGAGCAGTGCACGGCGGTAATATCATGTCGTTTACGATGAACTTTCTGATTCTTGGTACATTCTGCATCGGTCTGTTTGCCTTGAGCTTGTGTAATATCAATCGAAAATGGATTGTGTGAATACAGTAACCCGAGATACTAGCCGGTGCAAATCTCACCGCATCCTCAAGATTTGGGCTTATGCGCATCATTAGGTTGAGGTCGAGCATTTCCTGGAACCGTTCAATCCCGTGACATTGCGCGAACGGCGGGTTTGCCTGCTGTGGTGACCGGCTTCACCGCAAGCAGTACTGTTCGTCCAAATAGGACCGTCCCGGCTGCTGAACCCTTCCGGGAGGTTAGTTAAAGGTCATCCTCGCGCCATTCGACAATGCTGGTTGACCAGACATCGCCTATGGCTTGTTCCAGCACCGCCTTGCGCGGCTCGGGTATGTCCAGCAGCATCCGCAGGATGCGGTCTTCGAACTGGCCCAGGAAAGGGCACCGCTTTCGCAGGGATAGTATCGTGCTCCTGGCACCGCCGTAGACCAGGTAGTCGAGTGACCTAGCGTGGGGCTCAATGTGCTCCCGTGCATGACCGCAAACCCGGTCCAGGAAGTATTCTATCTGCTTTTCCCGGTGGCGGGCAAACCGCGCTTGCGAGGAGCCGCCCTTCTTGTGGCGGGCGTGTACCAGTCCCGTTCCCGTCTTGCTACCCAGGAGTTCTGTGCCCAGGCAGATGCCAATGCTGTAGGCACCCAGCCTGACCAGAACAAGGGCGATAAGGAAGTCACGGCGGAGAAGAGAGCGCAGCGGCCCGACATCATAGCCGCCCGTGATGTATCCTTCTTCAACCGGGAATGGCGGCAGAACCAGGTACTTGCGCGGCAGACCCCAGAAAAGCACCGCCCCGGTTTCCGAGCCGGCAATTAGCTCATCCATGCCCGACGGCATAACGGTGGAGGCCAGGGCTTTTTCCAGCGATGCCCGGACCCCGGCCAGCGGCGTCCGCTGTGGCAGGTATAACGATACAGCTCTGCCTTCCATAGTGGGCAGTTCATCCAGAAAGCCGAGCATCTTCGACCTGCCAAGACGGAACCTCCTTGCTGTAAACATAATGCTAACCAGCCTGCCTGATGCAATACCGGAGTTACATGCTGACCATGGTAACGCCATCGCCGCCCTCGCCTTGCCCACCGGCTCGAAAGGACGTGACCAGTGGATGAGAGGCCAGGAGTTCTCTGACAATCTGGCGCACTGTGCCCGTGCCCACACCGTGAATGATGCGGACCTGGCCCAGGTTGGACAGAGATGCTTCGTTAAGGTAATCGTCAAGCGCCGGTTCGACTTCTTCTGCTCGCTTCCCCCGCAGGTCGAGCTCAAGATGGGCTCTCCGTTTGCCCAGCCCGCTCCTTATCGTGCCGGTCTTCGGCTTCGTGGCGCCGACAGGAGGTATCACCTTCTCCACGCTGTCTAGGCCGAGGGTTATCTTCGCCTTCCCGACGTGGACTTCGACCAGTCCGCGTTCCTCAGACACCGAAAGTACCGTTGCCTGCAGCCCCGTGTCTATCAGCCGGATGATGTCACCGGCAGTGACCGGCCCCGCTTCGGCTTCCCCTGAATCTGTTCCTGCAACCGCTTTGGGCCGCCACACCTCGGTACTGAGTTGTTTCTGCACCTCTGCCAGTGCCATTTTCGCCTGCTCGATGCTCTCTCTGGATTTCTGCTTGCGCAGTTCCGATGTCGCCTCCCGGACCTTCCCCTGTAACTCAGCCGCCTCCCGGACAATCTGGTCACGCGTCTCCTTGATGATTCTCCGCTTCTCTTCTTCTAACTGACGGAGCTTGTTGCCCAGGGCAGCATTCCTTTGTTCGGCTTCATCTCTTTCCTTCTCGAGGCTGTGGCGAATAGATTCCAGATTCTTCTGCTCGGTCATCAAATGGGTAAGCAGGGCCTCGAGTTCCTCAGCACCTTTAGAAAGCATGTCTCTGGCGCTGGCGATGATTTCCGGAGGCAATCCCAGGCGGGATGCCGTGGCCAGAGCATTGCTGCCGCCCGGAATACCCACTGTCAGGTGATAGGTGGGCGTCATCGTATGCGGATCGATATCAAGGGAAGCGTTTTGCAGGCCGTCGGTGGTGTGAGCCAGTGCCTTCAGCTCGGTGTAGTGAGTGATAGCCACGGTCATCGTTTGCTGCGATAAGAAATGGAGCAGGATAGAGCGAGCCAGAGCCGAGCCTTCGCCCGGGTCGGTGTTGGTGCCCAGCTCGTCGAGAAGCACCAGGCTCTTTCCCGTGGCGTTGTTGATGATACGCACAATGTTGCCTACGTGCCAGCTAAAGGTGGAGAGCGTCTGCTCGATGCTCTGCTCGTCACCGATGTCAGCAAAGACGCCGTCAAAAAGGGGGATGCGGCTTTCCGCCCGGGCGGGGATGGGCAGGCCGGCCTGCGCCATCAGGCTGAGCAGTCCTATGGTCTTGAGGGCGACGGTTTTACCACCGGTATTGGACCCCGTGATGACCAGAGCGGAAAAATCGCGGCCAATTTCGACCGACAGCGGCACAGCCTTATTTGCCAGCAGTGGATGCCTGGCTTCGAGCAGCCTGAGCACACCTGGCAACCCGTCATCCTCCGTTTCAGCGGTTCTGTCCGCGGCTACGATAACGGGTTCAGTGGCTCTGGCCTCCCTGGCATATCTGGCCTTGGCCAGCACCAGGTCAATGTCAGCTATCAGCTCTATATTACGTGAAATCTCGCTTTCGTGGGCCCCAGCTTCAGAACTGAGCTGTCCCAGTATCCTTTCTATTTCGTGCTTCTCCTCCATGACCAGCTCACGCAGCTCATTGCCCATGTCCAGGGTTGTCCACGGCTCAATAAACAGAGTGGCTCCGGTGTTGGAGACGTCGTGGACGATGCCCTTTATCTCCCGGCGCCATTCCGCCTTGACTGGAATCACGAACCGTCCTTCCCTTTCGGTGATGATGGGTTCCTGGATTATCTTCTGTCTCCTGGGTGACCTGACTATGGTTTCCAGGTGAGTGACTAATTGCTGGCGTACCTCGCGCATTCTCTGTCTCACCGATGCCAGCCTGGGCGAAGCCGTGTCTAGCACTTCGCCGTTCGGACTCAAGCAGCGGCCGATATCCTTTTCCAGCTGGCCCAGTTCTACAATGCCCCGGGCAAGACCGGCCAGCAGAGGCAGTTCATTTGATAAATTCAGCAGGTTGCTTCGTAACCGGTGGCCGGCGTCCAGCGTTTTCTGAATCTCCAGCAGGGTTTGAGGTTCGAGGACTTTGCCGCGGGCCGCCATCTTCACCACGTTGCGGATATCAAATACTTCGCCGATGTGGATGTCCGGGCTGAGTGATAGCAGGCGGCGCGCCTCAGCCGATTGCTGGAGCAGCAGGTGGACCTCTTCTTCATCCGAGAGCGGACTGAGGTCGAGGGCAAGCTGTCGGCTGGCTGAAAACGAAGTAAAGCCGGCAAGTATTTCCCTTATCTTGTGAAACTCAAGCAGTTCCAGATCTCTTTCATCCAAGGTAGCCATCCTGCGTCGCTCATACCGTCATCGCGATACTAACCTTCAAATAGTATAAAGCAATCGCCCGAATTTTGAAAAAGCGGGCTTCTTCATCTGAAGGCGGACGGAATCATTACCGTGTAGAAGTGAATGCTCCATACTTGACGGAGGAGGGGTTTAGTGGTAGCTTCTCTTGAAGCGGGCTGAGAATTGCCGGTTTTATATCGCACCGTACAGGAGGATTGAAGTCATGAAACTAAAAGACAAAGTAGCTATTATTACCGGTGGGGGAACGGGGATAGGCAAAGCTATTAGCTTCGCCTTTGCCAATGAAGGGGCGGCAATTGCCATGGCCGCTCGCAACCTCCCTCGACTGGAAGAGGCGGCCGAAGACATCAAGTCCAGGGGAGGTAGGGCAAAAGCAATACAGGCTGATATTTCTGACCATGAGCAGGTGAAGCGCATGGTGGCTCAGACCATCGACGAATTCGGGCAGGTTGATATACTGGTGAACAATGCCGCCCGGGGCACATATAACAATGCCGACGTCGCCGATATGAAGCTGGATGAGTGGCATGAGTCGTTAGCCATAAACCTGACCGGAACGATGCTTTGCTGCAAAGAGGTGCTCAAAACCATGATTCCCCGGAGAAGCGGTAGCATTATCAATGTCAGCAGCGTGGCCGGGTTATCCGGAGTCCCCAGAGAAAGCCCCTATGTCGCCAGCAAGTGGGGCGTAATCGGCCTTACTGAGACACTCGCTATCGAAGCCGGCAAATTCGGCATTCGCGTTAACTGCATCAGCCCTGGCGCCACCCGGACCAGTGAATTCGATGACTGGGTAAACGTTTCAGCCAGAGAAGCCGGTGT
>JAWOCP010000107.1:0-3743 GCA_046483735.1 Dehalococcoidia bacterium | reverse complement strand
GGCCCAGGAAGGTGAGCGGATAATAGACGTGTTTCCAGGTACTGACCGCCATGAGCCGCGAGATAACGCTCAGGACTATGGGGACCATTATCGCGATCAGCATTGCCGCCCAATACGTCAGTTCCCGGCTGCCTCCGCCCAATACAGGAAGGAGCATAAGGAAGGCAATGAGGAAGACAGGAGTGCCGATGATACACAGATAGTCGGTTGGTCTCTGCCGCAGGTGGTCTATGATGAACTGGATGACCAGGTAAGCAAATATGATGAAGATCAGCAGCAGGCCTCCCACCCAGGTAAGGAGATAGATGCCCAGGAAAATGGCGGCGACCAAAGTATAGATGAGAGGTCTGGTGATAGTTGGCCAGTCCCTGGCCAGCAGGTGGCTGAATGAAATCTCCCTTTGTCGAGCCCGCTTGACGGCCATTATCAAAAAGAGGATGGTCACGGTGCTGAACAAAACCTCAGCCATATGGTGGTCGGTAAAGCCAAGCAGGGAACGGTTCAGGAATTCCCCGGGCAGTATGGCAACTAGGGCCGCCGAAATTACTCCCACCCAGCGGTTGAAGAGTTCTTTGCCGATGAAATAGACCGGAATGAGCGTCAGAGTGCCCAGAACAGCGGGCATAACGGCACCTACCACCTGCATGGTGTGTAGAGTTGGCGGTCCTATACTGACAAGCCTGCTTATGCCGGCGATAAGGAAGACGAAGAATGGCCGATAAAGCCCAACACCCCCACCGGGGTAGAGCGCGTACGGGTCGAAGGCATTGAAGTGGGGGAAGTTGTGCACCATGTTCTCCACGTGACGCATGAAATAGTAAGCATCGGTCTCCCGGAACCAGATCCAGCCATTGACGAACACCTCGTCATAAGCTAGATATATGCGTATGTACAGAGAGACAGCACATATGGCTGCCAGAATTATGCCCACTATGGCTGCTGGGGGAAGACGTAGTTTTCGGCCCGGGCTTTGCTCGCTCACTTAGAATTCCTGTGAAGAAAATCCCTTGCTAGGTTGAGTATCTTGCCTATTATAAACATACAGTGCTGGACTTTACAATACACTTGCCGCCCCGTTGAAGCAGACAGCATTCGATAACGTCAATATGGCCTGCACGCTCAGCACAACGAGGAGTGTTGTACCGTTCGATGCAGGCCAGGCGAAGGCTTCCTCTATGGCTTGTGGCTCGAACCGATTCGCGCTTCTCAGAACGGCTTCACGAACTCTTTTGCCCGCGCAATCTGTTGAACCAAGAGAGAGCTTTAATCTATAATTGCCCAATGCGAACCTACGGCGCCGTCAATCTAAACGTCCTCTGGTTCTTAATAGGTCTGAATATCGTAATCTTCCTCATCACTGCGCTAAGGCCGGACATAGTCTATTTTCTGGGTCTGACACCTGCGCTCCTCTCGAGGCAGCCCTGGACCATGATAAGCAGCATGTTCGTCCACGGCGGTATCTTCCACCTCATATTCAACATGATAGCGCTGTATTTCCTGGGTAGCTTTGTCATCCGGGCGGCAGGGGAGAGGACCTTTCTACTGGTATTCTTTCTGGGAGGACTGGCGGGGAACCTTCTCTTCGCTCTTCTCGCCAACCCATTCTCTATAGGGGTCGGAGCTTCGGGAGGCATTTTTGCCCTCGGCGGCGCCCTCGCGATAATGGTGCCCAAGATACCGGTCTTCCTTATTCCCATCCCTGTCCCTATACCACTCTGGATAGCCATCATAATCCTCGTCTTGCTCTCTTTCGTCTCTGCCAGGATAGCGTGGCAAGCTCACATCGGGGGGCTGGTACTGGGGCTTGTTGCAGGTCTTATTGTGAGGAAGAGAAGACGGATGTACTATTTTTGACCCTTCAAGAAGGCTATTCAAGAATGTAGCTGCTCAATTACCCCTCCTGGGACAAGAGTGTGAGGGGAGTTACGAAAGAGTGTAATGGACCCGGAGCAAAGCAACAACAGGGCATTGGACAAATAACCCCTTCATCCCCCTTGTTTTGAGGGGCGGCGAGAGAGATGGAAACAAAGGAAATTCGGTTAGAAGCCGACGGGCTTGAATTGGTGGGCGAGCTTCACCTTCCGTCCCGGGACCAGGTCCATCCTGCCCTGTGTATCTGCCATGGTATTCCGGCTACACCCCCCGACCCCACCGACAGGGGTTACGCAATTCTGGCAGAGAGCTTCTGCCAGGCCGGCTTCACCACCCTGATCTTCAACTTCCGGGGGGCCGGAAGGAGCGAAGGTAACCTGGACATCATGGGCTGGACTAGAGATTTGCAGGCCGCCCTTGATTTTCTGTACAACCTCCAGGGTGTAGATAGGACCCGCCTTTGCCTGCTGGGGTTTAGCGCAGGGGCAGCTGTTTCGGTCTATGTTGCAGCCCATGACCCCAGAGTATCTTCAGTGGCAACCTGTGCCTGCCCTGCCGATTTTCGCTCTCTCCACCAAACAGAAACGCCGCTGGAGACTGTCCAGCGGTTTCGCCAAATCGGGGCGATCAGGGACAGAGATTTCCCGCCCTCGGTAGAGGAATGGCGAGCAGGATTTGGAACCATCTCTCCAATCAACTGGATCGACAAAATCTGCCCCCGCCCACTCCTTCTTGTCCACGGAGACGCCGACGAATTGATACCGCTGGAGCACGCACACCGGCTCTACCAGAAGGCCGGAGAACCCAAAGAGCTGAAAATAATACCCGGTGCTAAGCACAAGATGCGACTGGAGAAGGCAGCCATGGCCTTTGTTCTGGACTGGCTAAAGGCCAGATGCTAAAACAGGAAAACCTGGGGCCCGAACATTGCATCATCAACTCCAAACAGACGGAGAGCCTGATTCTCCCCGTCAAATAGCAAAGAAACTTGAAACAACAGACGCCATTTGTCCCGAGGTGCGCTGCTCTTCCCGGGAATCAGTATAACCAACTTCTATATTCCGGCGTTGCCTCCTTCATATCTTCATACAGCCACACCATTCGGTCCACAAACCATAGCTTGCTGATTGCCATAACTATGCCCCCCAGCACTGTTGGCCATATTTGCAGTGCGATTAATCCCCAGATAAACGGAATGGCACCGACTGCATTTACGGCCGACAAAACATTGGGCACGAGCAGATGATGTTTGGGTACGGGGACCTTCCTCCGATTCATCCAGACCCATTCGCCGAGGACCCCTTTTGATGCCCAGTTATCGGTGCTTTTCGGTTCGGGAAAGACTCGCGGATTGAACCTCGACCTCAGAAGTACAATAGCTATCGGAATAAGTGCCCACCAGCCAAGCCACACCCTGCTCCAGAAGGCTAAAGCGATAAGGGGAATCATGGTAAAGCGCGAATAACCACTCCAGGGATTAGCATGACGCCGGCGCGCCTTTTCATCCATTCTGTACAGGTTCGCTATTTTGCTTTCAAGGGTCACGTTTTGCCTCCATATTCCACAATACGGTCGTTGACGCTTCGGAGTTTGGGCGCACGGAGGATTTCAGATAGCAACCGCAGGCAGACGATTAAGGTCAGCCCTTTTTCTGGTCAGCTTGCTTTGCCAGCCAGTACTCGATGCTGTCCGCCAGGGCCAGCCAGCTGGCCTCGATGATGTTAGTGGACCTGCCTACCGTCCTCCAGTTTTCCTTGCCGTCGCTGGATTCGATGAGCACCCGAACCTGTGCCGCCGTACCTGCGGTTTCCTCCAGGATACGCACCTTATAGTCGATAAGTGATACGGCGATTAAATCAGGATAGAACTGG
>JAWOCP010000039.1:0-13372 GCA_046483735.1 Dehalococcoidia bacterium | reverse complement strand
GGTCGGGTTATCGAAGGGGAGAGCATGGTGGGAGGGGGTAGCCTCCCCGGCGCCGTCGTGCCCACCAGGCTGGTTGCCCTCGGACATGGTAAGGGGCCGGATTTGGCTCCGGCGCTGGCAGAGAGGCTGCGGCATCATGACCCTCCGGTCGTAGGTCGCATAAAGGGCAACCTTCTGCTTCTCGACCCACGCTCCGTCCTTCCTGAAGAAGAGGAGGTTCTGCTGGAAGCACTTCGCAAGGCAATCGCCGATATAAGTCATTCTTAAATGGGAGAGACGTAATGTTCGTTCTGGGAACGGCAGGCCATATCGACCACGGCAAGTCGGTCTTAGTACAGGCTCTGACGGGGATAGACCCCGACCGATTGCGTGAAGAAAAGGAGCGGGGCATGACCATCGACCTTGGCTTTGCCTGGCTCACGTTGCCCGGTGGGCGGGAGGTGGGCATTGTGGATGTGCCGGGGCATGAGCGCTTTATCAAGAACATGCTGGCAGGTGTAGGTGGAATCGATCTGGCCCTGCTCATTGTTGCCGCTAACGAAGGAGTGATGCCTCAAACCAAAGAACACCTGGCCATACTTGACCTGCTTGGTGTAAGAAGAGGAGTGGTGGTTATCACCAAGAAAGACCTGGTAGATGAGGAATTGCTGAGCCTGGTCGCTCTGGAGGTGGAGGAACTGATAAGGTCGACTACACTATCTGAAGCACCGGTCGTAGCTGTTTCAGCACTCAGTGGAGAAGGCATAGCTGAGCTCGTAGCCGTTATTGACGAAAGCCTGAAGTCCGCTGAGCCAAGGCGGGATATCGGTAGGCCAAGGCTTCCCATAGACCGCGTTTTCAGTATATCCGGTTCGGGAACCGTGGTTACCGGAACACTGCTTGATGGCTCTCTATCCCGGGGACAGGAAGTAGAGATAGTACCGCCGGGCCTGAGGTCGCGCTTGCGCGGAGTTCAGACCCATAAGGCCCGTATTGATACCGCCAGTCCCGGCAGCCGGGTTGCCGCTAATCTGACAGGTGTCACCACCGCTCAACTGAAGCGCGGTGATGTGCTCGCCAGTCCGGGCTGGCTGATACCCACTACCATGATGGATGTCAGGCTCCACCTTCTCCCCTATCTTCAGCGTCCTTTGCGCCATAATGCCACCGTTAGCTTTTACACGGGAGCCGCGGAGGCGGTGGCCAAAATCCGTATGCTGGACAAAGAGGAACTTAAGCCTGGTGAGGACGGTTGGGCTCAACTGAGCCTGGACAGACCGCTGGCGGTGGTCAAGAACGACCGCTTCATCATCCGTTCTTCCAGAGATACCCTGGGAGGTGGCAACATCATTGTTCCCCATACCCGCCGTCATCGCCGCTTCCGTTCCGCCATTATTCAAAGGCTTAATGTCAGAGAAAGTGGCACAGCGCACGAGGTCATCATGACGACACTGGAAGCAAAGCAACCGGTGGAACAGGCATCCTTCTTGCTCGAATGTGACCTGCCCGCCGGCGAGGTACAGGGAGCAATTGACAGCCTCGTTGAGCAGGAACAGGTGGTGGCGACGGGCGAAGGGGAGCATCGTCTCCTCTTCACCAGGGCGGGGTGGGGGCGTGTTATGGAAAAGGCGGCGAACATACTCGAAGACTATCACCACAGATACCCCCTCCGCCCGGGCATGCCCAAAGTAGAGCTTAGAAGCAAGCTGAAGTTGCCTTCTGCCGCTGTGCTACAGAGACTTTCCGAGGATGGAGTTCTGGTAGAAGAGAAAGCATCGGTTCGCCTTCCTGCCCACCAGATTCGCCTCAGCCCGGAACAACAGGCAAAAATCGATGACTTCCTGCGCTCCCTGACTGAGAATCCATATGCCCCGCCCGGCGACCTCAGACCCGAGCCTGACCTGGTCAATCTGCTGGTTGAGCAGGGCAGGGTAGTGAAGGTAAGTGAGAGCGTTGTTTTTGCTGCTCCCGCCTATGATGAAATGGTACAGAGAATCACAGACCATATGAAAGAACAGGGCAAGGTAACCCTGGCCGAGGTCAGAGACTTGTTTGGCACCAGCCGTAAGTATGCTCAAGCCCTCTTAGAGTACCTGGATGAGAAGAAAATTACACACCGTGTCGGCGATGAGCGGAGGCTGCGGCAGAAACCGGATTAATGAGGTGGCGGGAGCGCATGGGAGTCGAACCCACCGGGGACATTTCAGATGCCCCCCGACGGATTTGAAGTCCGCGAAGCCCACCGGGACTCATTCGCTCCCTTACTCACGGCCAGATTAAGTATATACCAGGCGCATAGAAGGTGCAATAATCCGCTTCCTCCAATACAAGGTGATACTAAGAGATTGAGGCAACTCCAAACCGCCGGGCAAAGGACCCCAGCGCTTGAACGGAAGTTTATCTAATATTCGTCCGAGCTGAAATTCTTAATCTGCTCGTAGCTGAAGACCGGACCATCCCGGCAGACGTAGATATCGCCGATATTGCAGCGGCCGCATTTGCCGATGCCGCATTTCATCCTTTTTTCCAATGTGGTTATCATCTGGGCCGGAGTAAACCCCAGCTTTTCCAGCACAGGAAAGGTGAAACGTATCATAACCGGGGGGCCGCAGACTATGGCCACTGCATTCTTGGCCTGGGGCGCCACCTTTTCCGTGATGGCGGGCACGAAGCCGACGTTGCCTTCCCAGCCGGGCGCTTCACGGTCCACCGTGGTGGTCATGTTCACGGAGCTGTCTTTCTCCCAGCTCTCGAGGTCATATTTGAAGCAAAGGTCTTGAGGGGTGCGCGCCCCGTATATTATGTCGACGTTACCATACTGAGCGCGGTTGTCGAGCACATTCCAGATTAGAGAGCGTAGCGGCGCCAGACCAATACCGCCTGCGACAAAGACCAGGTTCTTACCCGCCATGTAGTCCAGAGGAAAGCTGTTGCCGAACGGCCCGCGAAAACCTATTTCCGCCCCCTCGCCCAGCCGGTGCAGTGCATTGGTGACCTTGCCCACCCGCGCTACGGCGCACTCCAGATGGTCTAGACGGGTAGGGCTTGAGGAAATACAGAAGGTAGCCTCGCCGACACCGAGCACGGAATACTCGCCGAACTGGCCCGATTCGAAGGTAAACTCCTTCTTGAGCTTCTCGTCCTTGAAGTTGAAATGGAAGGTCTTTATGTTGGGCGTCTCGTTGACTATCTTCTCTATAACGGCGATGTGAGGGAGGTAAACATTACCTTCTGCCAGGTACCTCTTGCGGTTGCTGATATCGGTAATCGTCATGATGCCTTTGATGCCTTTTGTTTCTCCTCTGCTTGCCCGGGAGCTCCTGAAGGCAGACTACTCAGTGTTTGCGTAATATCCCAGTTCACCGGACACTGCCGGATACAGCGGCCGCAGCCGGTGCAGGCGATGGTGCTGAAAAGCTCCGGGTAGAAGAGATACTTGTGATATACCTTCTGACGTACTCGGCGCCACTTTTCCTCCCGGGGGTTCTCAGCGGGCATCCTGGTGTAAACTGCAAAGCTACAGCAGTCCCAGTTGCGGTAGCGTGCTCCACTGCCATCCTGAAGCATCTCATCGTTGATATCGAAGCAATAGCAGGTAGGGCATAGAAAAGTGCAGATTCCGCAGCTGACGCATTTGGCAGCGATTTCTTCCCAGAATTTCCGGTCATCGAATACAAGGGGTAGCCGCTTGCTGATCTCAGCGGTATCAATTTTCCTGGTCACCCTGGCCTCGGCGGATTTTCTGGCGGCAGCGGCTTTCTTCTCGTCGTCCTGGGTTGCTTCGATAACGCCCTTGGCATCGGCTAATATTTCCTTGCCCTTTTCGGTAACTTCCTCGATCAGGAAGGCGCCACCGATATCGGTCAGCATGATATCGACATCGGCGGGGTCGGCCGGCCCGAAACCCAGCGAGGTGCAGAAACAACTGTCATAGGGACTGGTACAGGCCATGCCCACCAGAGCGGTGTTCTGGCGCCGGCTGAGATAGTACTTATCATCATAGGCGTCTTTGAAGACCGTATCAATGATTCTTATCGCCCTGGCGTCACAGGGATGGATGCCGAAGAGGAGCTGCCTGGCAGGTTCTCCGTCGGTCGGTTCCAGTACATAGCTGCCCTCCTCTTTGCGAAAGCCGAACATTTTCTCCATGTTGGGCAGGAATTTCGCCTTGGGAGGGATAGCCGTATTACGGTTGCGGTCAAGGAAAGCCACATCCTGCCCGTCCCAGGCCTGCATCTGTGACACGCCGCTGGCTTTCGATGGCACGAACACCCGGAAGTCCTTTTGCCACTTCTTAAGCAGGTCGGGAACGCTCTGTTTCTTTATCTTTTTCATATATCTACCGCATCAAGTCTTCGACTTCCTCGAGTTGGTAAGCTGCCATCAGTGGCTGAGCATCCTTATCCGTGCCTGCCCGGTATTGAAAGAGCTCTTCCACAATCTCTCCCAGCTTCTTTGTCAGACTTCCCAGAGGGATATCGGCAGGGCAAATGCGCTCACATTCGCCACAATCGGTACAGCGGCCGGCCACATGCGTCATCCTTATTGCCTGAAAGATGAGGTTGTCCTGCCATCTCGGCACCGGTGATACATATACCGGCTCACCCTCCTCAACAAAACAGCGGTCGCAGAAGCACGCCGGGCAGACCTGGCGGCAACCATAGCAGCGGATGCAGCGGGAGAATTCGTTCTTCCAGAACTCCCAGCGTTGTGCTGGAGCCATCGCCTCCAGCTCTTTCAGCCTGTCCCGGCCCAGGTCTTTGCCGGCAGCGATGGGTTTAGTTTCCCCGATTACCGTGTCGCATTCCTTATAATCGGAGGGGTCACAGCCAAAA
Source organism: Dehalococcoidia bacterium (assembly GCA_046483735.1). Classification (GTDB taxonomy): domain Bacteria; phylum Chloroflexota; class Dehalococcoidia; order GIF9; family AB-539-J10; genus RBG-13-51-36. Next base: position 8,558 of record JAWOCP010000039.1, on the reverse strand, counting down.
CAGGCATCAGCCAGCACTTCCTTGGCCGAAAACTCCCTGGTCTTGCCGCCAGAGGTCACAGCCGCCTTTTCTCCCTGCCAGACGATATCATCAATCTCGTCCCGGTCCAGATCGGTCAGTTTCTCGACTTTGGCCAGGTCGATAACGCCGCCGCAGGGAACGCCGATGATATGGACATCTTCGCGGGCAATCTGTTTGTCCTGGATAAGGCTGACGATGGAGCGGGCATCACATCCTTTGGCAACAATGCCCACTTTGCCGGACAAATCGCCCAGGAAGACGCTGAGGTTACTGTGAATGAAGGGATTGATAACCAGCCGGTCTACGTCAGCTTTATTGCTGCTAATCAGGGGAGTGGTGGAGAATTTGAGGCTGCCGGCCTCATAGCCAATAACATGGTCGATATTTCCTTTGTCCAGAAGGTCCCGTACTTCGTCCCGCAGTTTCTTTTCTATCTCTTTAGTCATTGAATAACCGATTGGGGCCCATTTGCTTCACTTCAGCCGTTACTCCGTTGACCACCTCGGCGAATCTGCTTCCTTCCGAGGCAGAACACCAGCTGACCTGTATACGTTCGGGCTCGATTCCCATGAACTCCATGAGTTTCATGGTGATGGCCAGCCGACGGCGGGTGCGGTAGTTGCCGGTCAGATAGTGGCAATCGCCGGGATGGCAACCGAGAACCAGCACCCCGTCAGCACCGAGGCTAAGTGCCTTGAGGATAAAGAAAGGGTTTACTCTACCGCTGCACATCACTCTGATTATTCTTACGTTGGTAGGGTACTGCATTCTTGACGTGCCGGCCAGGTCAGCACCGGCGTAAGAGCACCAGTTACAGCAAAAAGCTAGTATCTTCGGTTCAAAGTTTTCCATCTAAAATCCCAGTAAAGGTAGAGTATCTTCAACTTTCTGTGACTGGCCGTCTCAAAACACCCGTAATTATAACCATACCTGTCAGAAAAAACAAGCCTTTGGCCGAAATTTCGCCAGCCCTTTTATCTCGTTTATTGTCGCAAAGTGGGTGGGGCACAGAAGCAACAGGTGGTATTCTGCGCTCAAAATGGGGAGGGGGACGAACATTGACAAACTCTCAAAGAAAAGTTACTATACAGCCCGAAGGTGCTTGTCTGTGGGGGAATGGCAGGTGAACTCACCCAAGAAATCTGAAGGATTTTCTGGCTCAGGAGCTTGGTAGTATGGGTTGGTATGAAAGCTGGTGCGCAGTCGTGTCACCGAGTTTACCAGCTTATAACCGATCCCACGAAAATCTCGAAAAGTCCTGAAAAAACGCTTGACAGTGGGGGGTGATGTACTATGTACTGACGTTCTGGAAAAGCTATGCTATCACGTCAAGGAGAGTCCACCGGGAAAGCGGTTTTTTGGCGTGCTGACAAAAACAAATAGGAGGTAGACAAAATGTCGATGGATTGGTTGCCAAGAGATAACACACTTAAGGATCACCAGCTTGTTGGTGACGAGTTCTTTGGAACGGCGCCGCCCTGCACCATGTATGAAAAGAAACCTCTGGTCAATCCCAAGACCGGGGAAGCCGTAGAGGGACTTAGCACGGCGTGGATTACCCTCAATAATCCCGCCCAGTTCAATTCCTACACCACCGAGATGGTGAAGGGCGTCATAGCCGGGATGAAGAAAGCCTCGGTTGAGAGAGATGTCGTGGCCATCATCTTTACCGGTGCCGGAGATAGGGCCTTTTGTACCGGTGGCAATACCAAGGAATATGCTGAGTATTACACCCGCAGGCCAAGAGAATACAGGGATTACATCAATCTGTTTGCCGGCATGGTGGATGCCATCCTCGACGCGGGCGCACCTGTCATTCGTCGCGCTAACGGGATGGCCGTAGCGGGGGGACAGGAGATCGGTCAGGCCTGCGACCTGACTATAGCCGCTGACCTTGCTAATTTTGGTCAGGCTGGCACTGCGGTTGGCTCAACGCCGGATGGGGGCTCAACCGATTTTCTGCCCTGGCAATTACCTACTACAGAGCTGGCCATCTGGAATTGCGTCGCCAATGAGCTGTGGAGTGCCTACAAAATGCATAGACTGGGCCATATAACCGATGTAGTGCCCGTGAAGAAGCTCGATGGCAAGTGGATCAGGAATCCTTCGGTGATTACCGACAAGTACATAGAGAACGGAAAAATCGTCTATGGAGAACCCAAGGTCGGTGACGAGGCCAAGGAGGCCCGGGAGATTATAAAGAAGGCTGAGACCGATTTCTCGCTTCTGGACCAGAGGATAAACGAAATTGTCTGGACTCTCGCTAACCTTATGCCTTTATGTCTCATGAAGGCCATTGAGACTATCAGGTGGAAAAAGAAATACTTCTGGGACACCAACAAGATAAGCGCCAAATACTGGCTGGCTGCCAACATGAACATGGAAGCCTATCTCGGATTCAATACCTTCAACACGGAGGATATGACCGGTCAGCGCAGGATAGACTTCATCAAATACCGCCAGCTGGTTGCCCAGGGGCATGCCTTTGATGATGATCTGGCAGACCAGGTTATGCCCAAGCCGAAGAAGTAAGCTGATAAGGATTTGTAGAAGCGGAAGCCCAGGGACAAACCGTGGGCTTTCGCTTCTTGAAGAAAGGCGCACCGCGCCGGATAATAGGAGCGAAATATATCCTGAAGGGAGGGGATATGGAATTCCAGAACATTACACTGGATAAGAAAGAGGGAATAGCGACTCTGGTAATTAACCGCCCGCCACTTAACGTGATGGATGCTGATACGTTGGCGGAGCTGAATACCGCTCTTGGGCAACTGGCGAAGGATGATGAAGTCAAGGTGCTGTTGCTCCGTGGCTCGGGAAACAGGGCCTTCAGTGCCGGTGTGGAGGTAAATGACCATATCGGGGAGAAGATGCCGAAGATGATGAAGGAGTTCGGCCGTGTCTTCCATCTTCTGAGAGGCCTTGGCAAGCCCAGTATTGCCGTAGTCAATGGCGTGGCACTTGGTGGCGGCTGCGAGCTTGTTGCCGGCTGTGACATGGCTATCGCTTCGGAGAAAGCCCAGCTCGGTCAGCCGGAGATAAAACTGGGAGGACTGGCGCCGGCGGCTGCTCCCCTGTTTCCCAGGATAATGGGAGAAAAGAAGGCGTTTGAGCTGCTGGTGATGGGAGAAAATGTCACTGCCCAGGAAGCGGAACGAATTGGCCTCGTTAACAAGGTTGTTCCGGAAGAAGAGCTGGACCAGACTGCGGAGAAGTTTGCACGCAAGTTTGTGGAAAAGAGCGCACTGAGCGTCAGGCTTGTGAGAGAGGCGCTGTATGCTTGTGCGGAAACGCCCTCGCTTGAGGCCTCCTTGGACAAGGGAGTGGAGCTCGGCATCAAGAGCTGGCAGACCGAAGATGGCCAGGAGGGTTTGCAGTCATATTTGGATAAACGTAAACCTGTATGGAAGAACAGGTAACTAGAGTGGCGAGAGGAGTACTATGAGATTGCAGGATAAGAAGGCGATTGTCACCGGTGGCGGGAGGGGCATCGGCAGAGCTGTGGCGCTGGCTTTTGCCAGGGAAGGGGCCGATGTAGCCATAAACTACCGCAGCAATGATGCCGCTGCTCAGGAAGTGGTGGACGAGATACAGAGGCTCGGCCGGAAAGTCCTGGCCTTGAAAGCGGATGTCGGCAATTATCAGGATGCCAGGTCAATGGTAGACCAGGCGGTGCGTGAGTTAGGGGGCGTGGATATCCTGGTCAACAACGCTGGACTGTCCAGGCCTGCTTTGCTTCTGAACATGGACGAGGAGACGTGGGACCGGGTTGTCGATATTCACCTCAAGGGTACCTTCAATTGTACGCAGGCTGCTGGTAATTATATGAAGGAGAACAATTATGGGAGGATCGTCAATGTCATCTCCACCGCCGGATTGTACGGCACGGTGGGGCAGATAAACTATGCCTCGGCGAAGGCGGGAATCATCGGCTTCACCAAGTCTGCATCCCGGGAACTCGCCAGATACGGGATAAATGTTAATGCAATATCCATGGGAGTTATCACAACGGAGATGACGGATAAGATAAGGGGAGATGAAAAGCTCAAGGAGACATACATTGCGAGAATCCAGCTGAGACGGTTTGGCGAACCTGAGGAAGTAGTGCCGGCCTTTGTGTTTCTGGCGTCTGATGACGCGCGCTACATCACGGGACAGGTGTTATGTGTTGATGGTGGTTATCTCGGGTAATGTTTTTGTTCAGCGACACCGCAGTGGCAGATTCCTGCCACTGCGGTGCTGTTTACTCTAGAAATCAGGGGTCAGTACTATCCTCTTCTCCAGCCCGCCTCCATGAGCATCTGTAAATGCTTGCTGAATCTGGCTCATCGGCCTGGTCTCGATAAAGGGCTCTATCTTAATCTTCCCTTTCAGCACCATGTCCAGGACCTGGGGGTAGTACTTGGGCAGACAGCCCCAGGAGCCCAGAATATCAGCGTCAAATGCCATCAGCCGTGATAGAGCATACTCGTTCTTCTGCATGCCGAAGCCGCAAATCACGAGCTTGCCGATAAATGACAGCAACTCCAGGCCGATTGCCTGACCTTCACCGGTGCCTGTCCACTCAAAAATCTTCCAGCCGTAGTTCGAGGGCACGCCCTTTTCTTTGCAGTAACCGCGAAACTCGTCCCTGATATCCCGGGGAGCCTTATCCACCGAGCTGATGACATGGGTGGCGCCGTAGTCCAGCGCTCTTTTGAGCTTGGTCGGATTGCGAGCGATACCGATGACCTCTTTGGCGCCCAGTGCCGCGCAAATCTGGCCGGCGTATACACCCAGACCTCCGGTAATGCCGATGATGATGACCGAATCCCCGGGCTTCACCTCAGCCCTCATCGCTGCCTGATAGGGTGATGTTCCGGCATCCGCAATCACGGCAAAGTGAGAAAGAGGTACCCCTTTCCTATCCGGAATCACGCACAAGTCTCCGGCAGGGACGACGATGTGGCTGGAGAAGCCTCCGTACATTTCCATGCTGTTGCCGGGCATCTTCTGGGCCAGGCAGCGGTTGCCTCTTCCAGCAGCACAGATAGGACAGCTATTGCATGGCATCACCGCCGGTATGATAACTTCCTTGCCCATCAACTTGCCATCGCCGGCTATCACCGTGCCGCTGATTTCATGTCCCAGGGTCAGCGGCGGTTTGTTGACTGTGGGCACGCCATCATAGAAATAGCCCAGGTCGGTATGACAGACGCCACAGCCAGCAATCTCAACCAGCACCTCCCCGGGCTTGAGCTCGGGGACAGCGATGCTTGTCCTCTCCAGTTTGCCCGGCTCTACCATCTGCCAGGTTGCGATTTTGTCCGGTATTTTTGACATAATACTCCCTCCTTATTCTACTGTTTGCTGATAAATCCGAAAGGCGAAACGCGACCATTCACCTCGAGCAGTTTCATCACCTCCTCGCCAGTACCAGTTTGGTTTCTCCAGAAACCCAGCCCATACTATACCAACCCTCCTCCGTACTGTCAAGCGTGCCGGGGTTTTCCCGTTTATGTCTCAGCTTCGTTATGGGCGGCTTCAAGCAAGAGGTACTTCACCTCGCCGCCGCAGAACTCCTGCACCAGGTGGGCCAGTTCTGCGGTAATCGCTTCAGCTTCACGCTTTGACACGGGTGGCAGGCAGTCCACATTTATTGCCACCCTGGTTGTCGCCGGGGAGAGCTTGGTCTGGTCGCTCTGCCTCCAGTTCCAGCGCCGGCACATTACCTTTGAGTTGTCGACATAGATGACCTCGCCCGGCGGGGGATTCTCAACAGTATCCGCACCGAGTGGGGTGAACGGCTCGTCGCCCCTGGCAAGGGTCAGGCGAAGGGCGCCGTCAATCGAATCCAGGTCATCGCCGCCGCTGGGCACCATATGTTCCAGGGAAAAGTAGTTGAACAGAGCCACCAGGGTATTAATATACGGTAGCTGGTCACCCCGCCGAGCACGTCTGGCCAGTGACTCAATGGAGCAGTAGAACTTATTGGGGTTGGTGCCGAAGTCGGCGTAAGCCTGTCGCCATGGGGCAACCCGGGGGTGGTTCTTGATATCCTGCAGGGACTCGTCCCGGGCGGCGTTCTCCACTGCCTTTCTCAATAATTCGGTCAGCCTCTGGTTTTCACCGTGGTTATCGACCTCTTTGGCGATAACCACCCCCCGAATGTAGTCAGGGAATTTGGCCAGTACTTCCGCAGATACTATGTCTTTCATCTGAGTGTCACCGGACACCTGAGAACCCGCCTGGGGACGTGCCATAATCCGCCACCGCAGGTAACCAGAAGATAGCTCATTTGGTCTGTGCCGTCAAGACTTCGTCCTCGTTCAGCACCTCGCTGGCGGATTGTCTTGTGTCTTCCGTGGGATATTGGGCAGGTTATGTGGCTTCCCCGGATTCATCGACGGCCGATTTCAGCTTTATGATGGTATCCGTTGCCTCGAGTACATCCTCGAGTGTGAAGAAAAGGTCTTTGTCAGGTCTAGCAACTATGAATTTCTTAACCTCGCCACTCCAGCCATCGCGTGCCAGATGGGTCACGGAGCCCACTGCCTTGCCATTCTTGTCTACTACGGGAACTCCGGGTTTTATGTCCATTGCTCTTCTCTTTTAAAGGGAATGTCGATAGTCCCTCTACAGTATACCACGGGTTTCAGCGTTCGCAGAATCTGCAAGAGCTGGGTTCCGGTAATGAACCCGGAACCTGTGATTGGGGCTGCGCTTGTTGCCCTTGCCTCACATGTTGGCTATTCTTCAGGGGACTTGCTGCGCATCATTAACTGAGGCCCGTCTGGCCTATCCTCCACGTCGATGAGCGCGTCGCCAACCTCTTCCTCGGTGACCTGGTCGACGATCAGGGCAATGGCTCCTTCATGCCTGATCACTCGATCGGCCTCGGCAGGACTGTCGATTTCCAACGCGAATCTGTTCTCCTGTTTCGTCAGTCGAAACCCTTTCTCTGGCTCCACACCACTTGCCTCCAGGCTCTGCACCAATGCGTTCGCTGCCAACTCACTCACTTCGATCATTTCAACCTCCTGTTAACTAGCATTCCCGTAGTCTTACCGGCCGACATTCGGGGCGGGAAATATGACGTATGACAAGTCTAACACGTGCAGGAAACTGGCACATCGCCTGTTCGGCTAAACTGAGGCCACCAAAAGGAGTACCAGGGGATAACTCCTCCGGTCATAGAGTGAGTAGAGGCTGCCTAAGTGTAAGATTGAGAGGCGTCTTCAGATTTGATATCCGTCACCAGGCCCTCCTGGACTGCGTAGGCAGCGACTTGCTGGCGGTTACGGAGATTCAGTTTTTGCAGGATGTTTCTCAGGTGGACCTTTACAGTATGCTCCGACACGATGAGCCTTTCAGCGATTTCGCGGTTGGTTGCGCCCTGGCACACCAGTTGCAGCACCTCTCGCTCGCGGCCGCTTACGTCGTCCCTGCCCTTCGAGGCCTGATCAGCAGCCAGTTCCACCTTGATGCCGTCGGCCATCTCCTGGGAGACGACAATGTCTCCCCTGGCCAGCATACGCAATGATTGCACGAATTCTTGAGCTGAGAGGTTTACGGAAAGGCAGCCTCTGGCGCCCGCCTGCAGGATTGGCAGGAAGGCCTCGGTTGATTGTGGCTGTGTCAGGATGACGACAGCCAGATTGGGCAGCTTCTCGGTAAGCGCACGAATGGTCTCCGGCGCAACCTCTGACATCTCCCAGTCCACCAGCATGATGTCCGGCTTATGCTGGAGCGCCGACTGAACGAGGCTTTGCTCGGTGTCCGCCTGTCCCACAACACGGAAGCCAGCTTCCTGTAGAATCCTGGCAATTCCTTCACAGATCAGCTTATGATGATGTGCGACAACCACCGATTCTGGATAGTCTGCGGGGTTGCGGTCTGAGTGGGTCATGTTCACATGATATCATGCCGGGGTGTCTCAAACAATCTGGAAAGACTGCCGTTAAAGGGTTGCCCGTCTTGACGCGAGGCTGCACCCATCACAAATGAAAAGGCAGGATACGAATATCCTGCCTTTGTCAGTTCCTTGGTGGCGGGGGTTGGATTTGAACCAACGACCTCCGGGTTATGAGCCCGACGAGCTACCACTGCTCTACCCCGCGTCGAATGTCCACGGTGGCCTTAGGCCTCCGTGGACCTCATGTTGGAGGGTTTTGTGCTCAGCCTGGTGTGAGTCAAGGCCTCGGCCATTAGTACGGCTTAGCTAAACGAATTACTCCGCTTACACATGCCGCCTATCAAGCAAGTAGTCTACTTGCGGCCTTACTCCCGACAAAAGTCGGGATGGGAGATCTCATCTTGGGGTGGGCTTCGCGCTTAGATGCTTTCAGCACTTATCCCTTCCAGACGTAGCTACCCAGCACTGCTCCTGGCAGAACAACTGGCACACCAGAGGTCTGTCCCTCCTAATCCTCTCGTACTAAGGAGGGCTCCCCTCAAATCTCCGGCGCCCACGACGGATAGAGACCGACCTGTCTCACGACGGTCTGAACCCAGCTCGCGTGCCGCTTTAATGGGCGAACAGCCCAACCCTTGGGACC
>JAWOCP010000151.1:0-11448 GCA_046483735.1 Dehalococcoidia bacterium | reverse complement strand
GTAATGGGAATATATAAGGGCAAGATAGTACCGTGGGATGAGATGTTACAGGAATACTATGCCATCCGTGGTTGGACGAAAGAGGGCGTTCCCACTGCCGCCAAAATGAACCAGCTGAACATGCATGACGTGACCAACACATTATCGACGCTGACTTAGTACGCACTGGATTGTCTGTTTTTTGGGTTAAGTGACGACCACGATCAAACAGGTGCCCCCATTTTCTCAGACGAGTGTGCCGTAGCTGGCACATCTGAGACCTAATATCGCATGAGTTCTACCTTGTTGGCAAGGTCTTTGTCGCTTCAACGTACCATAGAAGGAGTTAACGGGAATACACAAGAAACAGTAGATAGAGCGAGGAATGTCGAAATGGGAAGTGGTAGAGATTACGTTACGAGAAGAAATCATAGGTTGGATGTTTAGATGAGAGAATCACCTCGATGCCATTTGCGAACCTTCGACTCCCTGAAGAACCCGGCATATAGGCTCTATTTCGGCGGTATTGTGTGCCAGATGGCCGCCATGAATATGGAGATGATGGCACGCAATCTCCTTGTCTATCGGGTGACCGGTTCTGCTACCATTCTAGGGCTAATGACAGTAGCCTTTATGGGGCCCATGCTCCTCTTCTCGCTGTTTGGTGGTATTATTGCCGACCGGATGCGGAAGAAGCGTATCTTGGTTGTCGGTCAGCTATTCTCAGCTGTTGTTTCGATGAGCGTTGCCCTGTCCTTGACCCTGGGTCATCTGAGCACTGCCCACGACGGATCGTGGTGGATTCTGATAGTGGCGGCTGTATGTCAGGGGACTATCATGTCTCTTACGCTGCCATCGAGGTGGGCAATTCTTCACGAAATCGTTGGCAGGGAGCAGCTTCTAAACGCTGTCTCACTATATACGGTGGCAATGAACGGCTTCCGAATCTTAGGACCGGCGCTGACCGGCTTTCTCATTGCCGCCTTCGATTTCTCGGTTGTCTACTATCTAATGACCGGGCTATATCTTATGTCCTCCGTCTTCATAACGTTCCTGCCGCTCACCAGTGTCACAGCCCTCGCTGGCCAAGGCGGTCTATCCGATATCAAGGAGGGGCTTGACTACGCCCGGCACCAGCCCATTATCTTTTCGGTTCTGGCCTTCTCTCTTGCCGGCTTCGTTCTGGGCATGCCTTGCATACCTTTGATGCCGATCTTCACTGAGGATATTCTGAAGGTCGGCGCTACTGGACTAGGAGTGCTGCTGAGCACGGCTGGCATCGGCGCCATTGTCGGCTCCCTGATTCTCGCCTCTCTGCCTGATAAGAATCGGGGGCTCTTGTTAATAGGCAGCGGACTCTGTTTGGGTGTAGCCCTAGCAAGCTTTGCCTTCTCTAGGTCATGGTATCTCTCCCTGTCCTTGCTTGCCTTCGTAGGACTGGGACAATCAGGATTGATAGCACTCGGCAATACATTGCTCCAGCATTACTCCACGGACGAATATCGAGGACGGGTGATGAGCATTTTCACTACGGAGATGGGTTTGATGGGGTTTGGTGCCCTTGGCGCAGCACTGCTAGCAGAGGCCATCGGGGTACAGTGGGCAATTGGTAGCTTCGCCATCTGCATAGCCTTTCTGTCAATCCTCACCTTAGCCTTTGTCCCCCGACTACGGAAGCTAGACTAGTTGGTTCCGTGTGAACAAAAGGTTACCGGAATTGTACAATGGGGTTTCCTATTGCGCGACGAATCGTGCTCGGATTCGACACCAACCTATTTAGCGCATCGCCAAAGAAAAGCATGTTTCATCTGGGATAACCTGCAAGAATGAGCACACGGAAACATCTATGGGCGACTAACGTAGTAGAATCCCTCTCTACAAGGCCTACGTCAAGAACAAATGCAGCCAAACGGTACAGGAAGCCATTCCCCCAAACTCTTTTGGCATGCCCCTCAATGTCGGGCAATATTGATTCGGCATACGGCACTAACTCCTCTTTCGATACCAGGTCTGATTCTGATCACGACCAATTCGGCATTGTTCAACGGAAAGAGAGCTAACCGCGAAGAGATTTGCGGCGACAAGTGACAGTAGAGAATAGGGAAATCCTATCGTTGGAGGACCGAGAGGTCACGTAGGCTTGGCACTCAGTGAAGGTGTTCAGCATGAAATCGCCTGCTGTGGCAGGCTTGGTAGGCCAGCTGAGAGCAGGTTTCTGGGACACGGACCTCTTAGCGGATTGGAACAAATTGCGGCGCGAAAGCTGTGTAAGCCTTTGACAAAAGGATCGAGTCTATTAGGTCGGGAGGCAAGTTGAAGGAAGTCTGAAGCAACCTCAGACCCAGCCCCTCGATGCCGGTGAACTATATGACCAATTGGTGAACTGGACAAGACAACTGCTCTGGGTAGCGCGCTGCAAACAGTCGTACTCATAGAGTTCATGGAGGAATGATACTGAGGAATCTGGAACGAATTCATCAGTGGGGAACGACTAGAACCACGATTCGTCCCCAAAGGGGTTTCATTCGGTAGGATTGCTCATTCGCCCGAGGAGGTGATAGTGAGTTCGATTATCCAAGTGGACCTGGAAGTCCATGCACCGAGCGCGAGGTCGGACTGCCTCAGATTCTAGGCACAGCTCCTAGATGACCATGGCAGACCATATCGCCTATGGACCAAACGCCAGGATGTCTAGCGGACACAAGGAATTGACTGCTACGATGCGGCGTGTTAGAGTCCAATATCGTGAAACTGGGCCGCGTCTACTACGGATGGACTATGGCGTTGGCGAGCGCGTTCATCATGGCAGCTTGCTCCATCCCCGTTTTTACCTTTGGCCTCTTTCTGGAACCGTTGATGATAGATTTTGGATGGTCCAGAGGACCATTGTCATTAGCACCATCGATAGCCTATGTGCTGGCAGGGTTTTTGGGCATAGTCACTGGGAAACTAAGCGATAGATACGGGCCTCGGGTTTTGGTTACCATAGGAGGGACAATGATGGGTGTTGGGTTCCTCTTGATGAGTCGAGTCAGCACGCTGCGTGACATATATGTATACTGGGGCACCTTCATGGGATTAGCTGTCGGGTGTTTCATATCTCCACTATTCTCTACAATCCCGAGATGGTTCTTACAGAAACCGGGGACAGCTGTCAGTATTCTGGCCACTGGCTTTGGTGTCGGGGCACTGGTCTCCCCACTGCTGGTACAAATGCTAATATCTGCCTACGGCTGGCAAAAGGCATTCCCTATTCTTGCCGTAGCCGCCTGGGCAATCGTTGTCCCTCTAGCTCAACTACTTAAGAAAAGCCCTGCCCAGATGGGAGAGAGGCTCTGTGGCGCGTCTGACAATGCAGGAAATCAGGCCATCGATGCTTCAATGGAGGGGCTTTCTCTTGGTGAAGCCGTGCGGATGGCCCCATTCTGGCTCTACGGCGTGATAGGGGTCTTGTGGAGTTTCTGTTCACAGGCAATCGTTGTTCATATCGTTCCGTATGCGACTGCTACAGGAATTGTGGAGGTAGCTGCGGTCGGCATACTCTCCGCCATCGGTGGTGCTAGTCTTGTCAGCCGGGCCTCGATGGGTTTCGTCTCGGATAGACTGGGGGCAAGGAAAGCGCTGGGTGCGTGTTTGATGCTGGCGATGCTGGCGTTGGGTTGGCTCATCTTCGCCCAAGGAGTATTGGGATTGTACGTATTTGCCATCGCCTTTGGTCTTGCTTCCGGGGCCTTAATGCCTCTGATGACTCTGGTGCCAGCGGAGTTGTTTGGCACAAAGTCTCTAGGAGCCATAATTGGTGTCCTTACGGTCTACTTCACGGTTGGTGGTGCCGGTGGGGCTCCATTTGCCGGATATGTGTTCGACGCGACCGGCAGCTATCTTCCAAGTTTGCGTGGTTTGGCTGTAATCTCCATTGTTGGGACAATCTTGGGGGTGGTTCTGTTGAAATATGGGGGTAAAGACCACAGCACCCGCAGCTTCACCTATTGAATTAGAGAGGAGCACCGCCCTTTGATGCCAAGCCAAGATTCACGGCCAAACTCCGGCTTGTGTTCGTACCCAACACTCCTTATTGTGATGGAATCTTGTGTCTATCCGAGTAAATAGCTCCTCCGCAAGAATCGACCGCAAGATTCCCAGACTCTAGCCCGCTTGGACGATGCAACTGTCTGGTAGCCACCTTTGAAGAGCTTCACCTTCCTAGTGCCGGTAGGCAGCCTACCTCGATTTCCTCTACCATGTCATCCATTGACACCCGTGGGTCTTCTCAGAGTTCAGTTACTACTTTCACGGTTTGCCCAGCTGCTGGCCATTATGCCTTGTCTCGTCATTATTCTCAATCGGCTGTGTTGGCTGACGACAGAGGTAAGACCGGACTGCAAATGTTGGCGAGTTGCGGACAACCATAGCCGCTTGGGTTGGGGATTGGCATATTCCTCTGATAGACGCGGCTTCTCCAAGATCTGGAGGATATCTTGGGCTATTACCTGCAGTCATAGTCAGGCAGTGTCCGCCACATCCTACTGGAGAAGCCTTCATGTACGCCATTGTGGCTCCCCTCTACTGATCTTGCAACAATCGTGAGTCGTATGTTTCCCGGGTGGGTCGGAAATCCCAGTGACGCGCGTCAGTGTTCATGTCAGAAAACGATTTAGTAATCTAGGGTCACGGTGCCCTATACCTGTCGTCAGCTACAGGACTGAGCGTTCACCTCTCGGCCCTGAAGTCTCCAGCAGCATATTCTTGGGCCCTTGTTTGAACTCGAAGTAATCTTCAGTGGTTTCACAAACCCATCCGGAATAGCCATAGCCACCAAAAGGACGAAATAGTGCTGTGGAACCTCTCGGAATATCATCAGCCGCAATACTTGGATTTACGCTCACCATGCCGTATTTCCCAAAAGTGATTTCGGGAACCCTATGAAGGTAGTCGCTTCCCTTAAGTTCAGATACTATTCTCTGGACACCATCAACCCCGTAAATCGTCATTGCTAGGCCAAAGACATTATCTGCTGCTAGCTCAATAAGCTCGTCAACTGTTTTGAATTTGGTGAACCACAGTACGGGGCCAAAAGACTCATCCGTCATGCCTATCATTGTCTTCTTTGCATTTGTGATTATTGTGGGATATACCAGATTGCCTTCGATGTTTCCCTCGCACAGGACTTGTCCCCCTTGCGCTTCAGCATCTTCAATTTGCTCCTTTATCCTGGCAACTGCTAAGGAAGAACCTAATGGTCCTATGTCTGTTGCAGGATCCAGAGGACTGCCCACATTCAAGCGTTTCGTTACAGCGAGCATCTTATCCAAGAATTCATCAAACACTTCTTCCTGAACATACACTATGCCCGGCGAGAAACATATTTGTCCTGAAGCTCTATATTTAGCTCTCTTTAAACCTTCGACAGCTGAAGAAAGCGCAGCGTCCTTTAGAACAATGAAAGGGTTCTTGCCCGGACCCTCAAAAATGAACTTCTTTCCTGTATCTCTGAAACTAGAAAGATATTCTAGGGCAATCAAATGTGACCCATAGAGTATTACCACTTTGATCTTGCTCTCGGCAATTGCCCATTGCATGAATTCGCGCCCGCTCCTGTAATCAAAGCTGACATTCTGAGGGAAAACTTCTGTCAGAATGTCCGCCATGATTCTGGCTGAACTTGCACTCAATTCCGATGGTTTCATTCTAACGTTGTTTCCCACCAGGACCTGGCCAATAGCGAGGATACAGATGTAGCTACTGTAGTTGTAGGGAAGCAAAAAGGCAATCTCCTCACCGCGATCACATACACCTTTTCTCCGCCGGATCGTAGTAAGCGATTCCTGTGAGTCTTCCAGCATTTGGATTGTCCCTTTCAGTTGCATGCTGGAATAGCGGGAGACAAATCCTAGAGAAGCGTCTGCTTCGACTATCTCCACTTCTCGCCTTCTCAATTCCTGACCAATCTTAGCAAGCTTCTGAGCTATTTGTTCCATTCCTGGGACCCCCTGCAGCGATGTGATGAATGGCCAATATTATCTCCTTGATTTCTCAAGTTGTCAAAAAGTCCATGTGATTCTCTATCTTGTTCGCGCTGCGCGAGCTCCAAACTCCCCTTATCTGCTGCGGAAATAGGATTTTCTGCTGTGTCAGGACCACCATATGCCGTCTATCATAGACTGAGTACAGTTGTGCTGGGCACGGATAACTAAGTCAGGTACATCAACTCCGGTCGCCTTGCTCCGGCTCTCTGCAGCATCATACCGAACAAGTCAGACAAAACCTGTGACATGACCGATGTGATCCGTTCGATTGTGGATAATATGGAGAGGTTGGAACCTCATTATCGACATGCTGGAAACGCGATCATTCACTTCGCCAGGCTTAGTAGTAGAACGGTGGACACTGCGCCAAATCAACCCATGCGTCTTGCTGGATATCAACGCGACGGACAAGACCACTCGATTCGTCATGCTGTTAGGTGTGAATCTGCACTTTCTCGGCCTAGGTCTTAGCGAGTATCACTGAAATGCGGTTCGCGGCTAAAGGTGGACCGACCTTAGTCTGCTATCCTCTTTCTTAGAAGTATCGATCATTCGCTGCTACATGTCCCATCAACCCTAGTGCCGGGTGGGAAGCCACCCTTCTTTGGTCAAGATCTGTGCTGTCATCATGGTGCTAGGCACATCACCCCGGGAGACGTTTACGGGAACTGATTCTCCAACTGCGCTCCGTACCTTGGCTACTCCTTCGTGTGAAAAACCGACGCAGAGGCTTATGGATTGTATCCCTTCCTTTTCAACCAGGTCTTTGCACACCTGGGCAGCCTGGTCGAAGTCGAATAACCGAATAACCACCATGGTGTATTCAAACTGGTCACCCTTGACCGAAGCTCGGTGCTTGGTAGGGTCAGCATTTGGCGCCATAATGATGTCTGCAGTCTTAAACATCGTG
The DNA here is from genome assembly GCA_046483735.1 of Dehalococcoidia bacterium. Lineage (GTDB taxonomy): Bacteria > Chloroflexota > Dehalococcoidia > GIF9 > AB-539-J10 > RBG-13-51-36. The sequence goes on along the minus strand of JAWOCP010000151.1, from coordinate 4,533 downwards.
CTCACCTCCTTTGGGAGGACTATTATACGCTTGGCGCTTAAGTTGTCAATACTTCCCAGCAGAGTGATTCCGAATAGATTGAGGACCTAATCTATCGCGCTTCGATAGATGAGACAAACAACGATCGGGGGGCAAGGTCACTAGCAATAGTGGACGGCAGTTACACTTGTAGCAGACAGTACGCGAGCAGTATGAATTTGTCGACATTCCGTCAGAATGTTTTATAGTGACTAAATCCATTGTGATTCCATATTGAGTTTGTCGAAGAACTTCTGAAGGGTGGTAGAATAGTGGCATTGGGATTTCCGCTACTTATAAGTCTAATTTACGCCAGAAATCAGGGTTTTTTGCTGCTGTTTTCATATGGGAAGTTTTGCGATGGCTACTTAAAGGCATAGCGGAAGAAGCCATATTTAGCAACGTATACCAGTGGATTGTACAGAGAGGAGGAGCGCCCAAATCAATTCTAGACTTTTTTGAGAGTAATCCTTGGTATTTATGGTTGATATTGCCAATCGGAATATTAGTATTACTGTTTTGGGCATACATAGATACGAGGAGAGAAGAAGCTACAATGGTCGACACCAAGCACAAAAATCTTGTAGAAATATTGAGAGAACTGCATGACAGGATGGTGTATCTAAAGGAAAAAAGATCAAAGCGGAGGTTTGATAGGAAACGTTTTCAGGAGGCTTGCCCATTGTTTTTTGACCAACTTGGCATAGTGAAACTAAATGAATGGGAAACCTATGAGAAAAAAATAGCCAGAAGAATCAAGCGCCATGTACCCAGAAGTCCTGAGAAGAAAGCTAGAGCTATGTGGCGTTACAAAGTCATTGGAGAGGCAAAAGAGAGTGTAAGAGAGTTAGTCAATTCAAAGGTTTGGCATATTGATGATTTGGTAAAGGCAGGGGGGCATCTAGACAGCATACACATGGGTTTAGGGGATTTGCGTGATAAAGATGAGCAGTGGCAAAGCCTGTTCAAGATGGTAAAGCCATACACCACTGATTCCATCCTGAGAGGTTTAGTGGACAATTATTTGTCTCATTCATATGCTTTTTGTAGTTCCTTACTGGTAATAGACTACGGTAATAGGCTACCTAAGTACGACTTTGGTCGCATGTTATGCTCGGCGTTGACTGGTAGTAATGTCAGCCCCGACAAGATAGAAATAGCATTAGGTGAGATCCTCGAAGATATTACTGAAAGGCTTAGAGTCTTGGACGAGAGACATCCAATTTGTCAAAGCGTAGCCGTGAAGCCAATCACTGGTAAGAGAGAAGCAGATTATGAAAAAACTGAACATACAATGTGGGCAGAACTCCAAGTGACAAATACAGGGGCAAGTGAACTAAAGGACGTACAGGTTAATATTACAGAATGCCTGACCTTACAAGCTAAGCAACATTCCGCAAGTCAGAATGACTTTGCTATATGGAATCACCTGGGGACAAAACCTTTCTGTGTATATTGGTCAGAGAGACAGACCAAGCCGAAGCAGATCAATCTAGTTATACCAAGTGCTGCTACTAGGTCAGCTTTAGTAGCTTTTCAGGATAACCCAAATGGAGGGCAATTCAATTTCAACTCTCTAAATCGCGAGTGGATTGTTGGTGGGGTTAAGATGAGTCTTGAAATATCAAGTCATGAAGCTGTTTTATGGAATGGTGATTTCTACATAGAATGTCACCCAAATTATCTCGGGGGGGAAAGAGCAAAATTTGAGTTTGTAGAATGGAATGCATGGGCAAAAGACAAAAACGTCACCCAGCTAGATTTCGATAGATAAGCCTACAAATGAAAGGAAAGAAAAAGCGTTTTGGTTGGTCCCCTGATTTGATGTTCTTTACTACAGGAATGCAGGAGGCCCCCGTTTACTCATTTGTTAGCCGGTGATACTACTGAACTGCCAATCTATAGATGCTTGGCTACAATCAGGGCGAGCATTTCATTTATTGAGACAGGAGAGCAGGATTATTTCAGGGGAGAGTGAGTGACTGATTTTCGATTTTGGCCAGCTTCCCGGAATGAGCGAACCGTGTTCGGTGCACAACGACCCGGCTATGATCCTGCTAGCGTCAAGGACTGGGTGTTGCACATGAAAACACAAGGTATCAAGCGCGTTTGTTGTCTCCTGTCCAAGGAGGAACTCAGGGGTTATCAGGAGAATCTCTTGAGCACTTACGCCAATGAATTTGGGCAAGACAACGTCAGGTCAGCGCCGGTGGAGGATTTTCATCTGATCAGTCTACCCTCGTTGCAGGAGGTCTTGAGTTTTCTGAGAGAGGCCAACGAGAAGAAGAAGCCTGTTGTTGTGCATTGTGCAGGGGGACGTGGCCGCACTGGTCATGTGCTTTCCGCATGGTTGGTGTTTGCGCATGGATTATCTGTGACGGAAGCATTGTCGGCTGTCAAGGACACTGACAGAGAACCTTGCGAAGCGGTGATTTGCGGACACGCGACTAGGAAGCAATTACATGACCTTCTTCAGTCGTGTCAACGGCCTGCAGAAGCCTAGAAATAACCATATCTCCCGGTGTGCAAAATCAGCTTGCTTAGGCGAAACAAAAAGCCGATCTGTTCGCTATTACCAATTCTCGGAGACGCACAACGTAATCCTGACAGTCAGAAGAGAGCGCTACCCCTCTAGAGAGAAAGCGGACACGGGCGTAGTAAGCGTATGATTGACTTCGGCAGACCGCAATAATAAGATTGTAGTTGTGAGCAGAGCTCAGTTGCCAGTGTATCCCGGCACAAACTTGGGAGACTTTGGAGTGGACGCCACTTTGCGGCAGCGAGGTTTTCTTATTGCAGCCCGCGGCGACTATGCACAAACCATTGCTCCAGCTAGCATGCAACCAATTAAAATGTTGAGCAATGGAGCATGCATGCCTGATTGGAATGATGACTTTTACAGAAGTATGTCCAAAATATCACAGCGCAAGATGTTTAGGTTCCTACTGGCTCATCCGCAGGGCATTTCAGAAGTTGATCTCTCCAATCAACTCCGACAAGAAAGGACCACTGTACACAAGAGAATTCTGTACCTTGAGAAGGCTCGAGTTATCCGGAAGTGTGAGAATAATCAATGGTGTTTGTCCCAGGCAGTTGACAACTTCGGCCCCACATATGAACGTTACGTGAAATCCGTTTTTGAGAGGGAATTTCGTTGGTCTGTCGAATGGGGGATAAAACTTGAGGATTTCAAAGACGGAGACTTTGATGTTATCGCGACAACTGCATCCACGCTCTGCTATGTCGAATGCAAGACTTCCCGGCCAGAAGATGTGAACGACACACAACTCAGGTTTTTCTTGCAGCGCAGCCAAGACTTAGCCCCCGAGATCTCCATCCTGCTCATAGACACAGAAGATTCGTTAGACAAACCTCTTGAACAACTGGAGAATATTATGACAAGGGTTACGCAGAAAGAAATAGCTCAACCGAGCTGGAAGCCAGAGAAGCCATTTTTTACAGAACTGGCCAGATTTGCTGGAGTCTATTTCGGTTGTCGCAGAATACTAGTAACCAACGCCAAGCCAAGCGTCGTGCACAACCTACAACTGTGCCTGCGATTCTACTCGACATGGCTGAAGTTCCAATCCTTTTGGGGCGGTCCCCAATACAACTACATCACGGAAGAGCTGTTTCCGCTCGCCCTCTAGAATATTTCTCCGCATCAGCATCGCGCTATTCAGAAAAGCTCAAGAAGTTAGGTCGTTTCTAACCGAGCACACAACAATCCACCGGTTTGTTGCCTGTACGATATACCACCACAGATCGGACCCGCTTCATGCGATTCAATGCTCTGTTGCGCTAGGATGCTCTGTAGCTGCGCCGTTGCGCAAGTGCCTTGCTCTCTGATGCGCTCTTTGCTCTTCTGCAGAAACGTGGCACAGCAGGTGCAGCGCGTACAGCGCGTACAGCACGTGCAGCACGTGGAGCGTAAAAGACAAATGCTGTAGCTGAATCAGGAAGAAATGCATAGATCACTGAATTCACTTCGCGTTGCTCAGTGCTCTGTTGTGCTGTGACGCTCTCTAGCTCCACCATTGCGCAAGTGCCTTGCTCTCCATTGGTACCCGACCGTGAAAAGCGCAAGAAGTGCATGCAGCGCAAGGAGTACAACGCAGCGCATAGTATAAAGCGCCTGAGAACAGCATGACAAGAGCATCATAAGAACATGTGGACCATACTGAAAGAATCATCGAATATAGTGGATTGGCGTGGGGCTGAATGACAGGCTACTAACCGCTTTTCCAGACTTGACTCGCGCTTCGATGCGCTGTTTGCGCTTTTACAAAAACGTCGTGGGGGGCGCCTGAAGCGCATCGGCCATGAGGAGCATGGAGTGCGGGAGTCATGGAGAGCTAGGGGACCGTCGAGCATAGAGTATAGAGCTGCCAATCAGGAAAAGTATGCAGTTGCACGATGCTGACTTTCGTGTAGAAGATCTTTCATTGCCCTCGAGGCAGTTGGATCTTTCGATCTGTCGTTCTTCTGTAGTTCTCAAGTACTGCGTTGTTCTTA
>JAWOCP010000170.1:0-4642 GCA_046483735.1 Dehalococcoidia bacterium | reverse complement strand
GGCTAAGTGATGAAGCGAGTAGCAGTCTCAGGTGGATTTGACCCTATTCATGTCGGGCATATCAGGCACATCAAACATGCGTCAAAGCTCGGCGACTTACTGATTGTGATACTTACCAGAGACGACCAGCTTATCGCCAAGAAGGGCTATGTGTTCATGCCTTATGAGGAACGAGAGGAAATACTTAAAGCTCTAAAATGGGTGGACATGGTAGTGCCCAATATTGACGACACGATTGAAGCGGCTGAATCACTGGAACAATACAAGCCTGACATCTTTGCTAAAGGGGGAGATAGGACTTCCTTCACTATGCCCGAAAGGGAAGTGAATGTCTGCAATAGGATTAGATGCGAATTGGTATATGGAGTTGGGGGATACGAGAAGGTGGAATCATCCAGTGAGTTAGTCAAGCAACTATTCGTAGGCACACTAACGAATCCATGGGTCGATGCGTGAGCCACAGCGTTTAAGTGTGGCGAAATTAAAAAGGAGGTAACATGGGCGAAATCGATAAGGACACACAGGACACTCTTCAGGGCACACCTGGACAGCCTTCTGGTGACCAAGTAGAGACTACCTCAGAGAAGCCAACCAGAACTTACACAGAACAAGAGGCTCAAAAGCTCGTCAGCGATGCTCTTGCTGCGAAGGGTAGAGATGCCAAAGCATTAGCCGACAAGGAAGCCAGTCTTAATACTCTCCAGGAGGAAATCAAGGCTGCACAAGCCCAGATAGCCGACTTCGAGAGGCAGAAAGACGAGGCGGAATTAGAGGCAGCTCGGCGAGACCCTGACAAGATGGCGGAGTATCAGCAGAAGAAAAGTTATCGGAAGCTGATGCAAGACCTTGAAACCCAACGGAAAGACCTCAAGAGACAGCAAGACGAGTTCAACCGCCAAAAGGCTGAACACGAGGCAGAAGTCCAGCAAACTCGCCAGACGACGATGGAAGTCAAAATCTGGCAGATTGGAGCAAAGTATGGGGTGGACCCAGCGATGCTCAAAGACCTGAACCTGCCGACTGTGGAAGCAGTTGAGGCGGTAGCTAAACGGCTCGGAACGGCTAAGCCTAAAGAGACGGCAGAGCCTTTTAAGGTTGATTCTGGCGTGACGACTGGTGGGGGTGCGCCGACTCTGGAGCAGTTAAGCAAAATGACACCCGATGAATACGCTGCTCACCGGAGGAAGCAAGACCCCGATAGATTCCCTTTATAGGAGGTAATACATGACTCAAACCCTATTAACTTCAGACGTCATAGCCAAAGAGGCTTTGCTTGTCCTGGAGAACGAGTTGGTCATGGCTAACCTTTGCCACCGAGATTACTCCAACGAGTTTAATAAGGTAGGGGCAACAGTTACCATCCGCAAGCCAGCTACCTTTGAGGCATCAGCTTTTTCCACCACTGTCGCTGCACAGGAGATAGTTGAGTCAAGCGTTCAGGTGATCCTGGACAAGTTTTACGACATCACGGCGCACATAACCTCACAGGAAATGTCGCTGGATTTAGTGAGCTTTTCAGAGCAGGTGTTGCAACCGATGATGCGTGAACACGCTCAGAATGTGGATGAGGTCATTTTTGACGAAATCTACAAGACTGTAGCGGGTCATACGCCTGTCAGTTCAACTCCGGCTATAGGTGACCTGGCTAACCTGATGGCACAACTGGACATTCAGAAATGTCCTATTACCGAAAGGCGGGTAGTTATGCACCCTATTACTCAGGCGAAATACGCTGCGCTCGAAGCCATACTCCATGCCGATAAGAGGGGCAAGTCCCTGACTATTGACGAGTATCGCATCGGGCGAGTTTTGGGCGCTGACTACTACATGTCGCAGAATGTGCCAACCTGGGCTAGTAACTGCAACGATGACACCCTGGCATTTAAGGGAGCTGCTACGGCAGGTGCTACGGCAGCGACTCTTGATGGAGGTGGGACTGTAGGTGCTGTTGCTGCGGGCGACGTTTTTAAGGTAGTGGGCAGTGATAGAGGTTACCTGATTGTAACTGGCAGCACTGTCTTGGCAGATGCAACTGCTGAAATTGCCATTACCTTTACCCCGGCACTGGATGCTGCGTTGCTCGATGATGCCGTTGTTACGTTTCAGGAAGCTGGCAAGGTAAATCTGGCTTTCCATAAGAACGCCTTTGCCTTTGTCAGTAGACCATTGGAGCCTTACATCGGCGGAGTCAACAGTAGCACTCAGAACTACAAGGGCATATCCTGCCGTGTAGCTCTTGACGGGGATACTGTTGCTAAGGCAAACCGAGTCTCGGTAGACATCCTTTTCGGAGTGAAAACTCTGGACAAGGAACTGGCAGCCAGGCTTTGTGACGGGTAGTAAAACCTGACGGCAAGGAGAGAAGTCAAAACACGGGGAGCCTCCCGCTCCCAAAAGCCAGGGAGGCTCCCAATAATAAACAGAGGAGGTTTATGCGCGTATTATTGACAGGCAATTCGCCTTTCAACCAAACAGGATATGGAATCCAGCCTGCGCAATTAGCGTTGGAATTACGAGGACTTGGGCATACGGTTGCCATCTTTGCCTACTATGGATTGGCAGGTGGCATTATCTACTGGAATGACATCCCTATCTATCCTAATCCTGGAGATGATTATGGGGCAAAATGGGCAGAGAGAGTTTATAACCATTTCAAGGCGGATTGCCTAATTACATTGATTGATACATGGGTTCTTGGAGGGCAATCAGAGAATTGCAAAGCCTTTCCTTGGACACCTATCGACCACGAGCCTATGCCACCTGGAGTTTACAGTGTACTCAAAAATCACCCCGGGATTTACAAGCCAATCGCCATGTCCAAGTTTGGGAAAAGGGAGATGAAGCGACTTGACATAGACTGTTTCTATGCGCCCCACATGATTGACTGCAATGCTTATTACCCTAACTTAGATATTCGTAAGATACAAAGGGAAAAAGTAGGTTGGACTGATAAGTTTGTCATAGGCAAAGTCGGAACAAACGTGCGTGAGAGAAAGGATTGGACATCTGCCTTCCTCGCATTAAGCAAATTCAAGCGATACCACGACGATGTAATGATGTATTGCCACACAGACCCTTCAGAACCGAGGGGGCGCAACCTTCAGGCATTGCGGGAAAATCTAATGATTCAGGATGTGACTCGCTTTCCTTCTATGGTAGAGATGAAGCTGACAGGCATATCTGCCTTGACCATGAACAACATGTATAACTCCCTTGATGTTTATTTAAGCAACTCAAAGGGAGAGGGTTTTGGAATACCGACCATAGAGGCCGAGTCGGCGGGAGTTCCTGTCATCGTCTCCAACAACACAGCGCAGCCTGAATTGTGTGGCGGAGGTTGGATTCTAAAGAGGATGATACCTGAATTTGATGAGCAATCATCATGGGAAGGCAGAGCTGACCCTGACGAGATTGTAGAGTGCCTGGAGGAGGCTTACCAGGAGAAGAAGTCAGGCAAGCTGGCTGAACGGAAGATTGCAGCCAGGGAGAAGGCACTGGAATATGATATCCCCACCGTGATGGAGAAATACTGGGAGCCAACCATTGCTGAAATCGAGAGGATGATAACGAAGCCGAAAAAGAAAAAAGGCAAGAAGAAGCATGACCATGCAACAAGTCCTGGATAAATTCCATGAGCATGGCGATTACAAGCAACTCTATACTGATTATGCCGAAGTCAGCCACGCAAGCTGGGCAAATACTCAAAGACCTGCCTATAAGACCGACCAGTGGTATTGCCATAACCGAAACCGTATCTGCCTTGAGTTATTAGGTGATTTATGCGAGGGGCGAGATGTTCTTTCCGTTGGCTCAAGGGAGTGGGTAGAAGATGAATTACTCAAGCAAATCAACGGCAAGATTGTCAGGACTGACCTTATCGCTGAACCTGAAAAGGGTATCATAGGGGCTGATGTTACCTGCTTGCCGTTCAAAGACCAGTCCTTCAATGTGGTTATTTGCCGGGAAGTGATTGAGCATGTGCCTGATGCGGATGCTGCTTTTACTGAAATGAGGCGGGTGTTGCGACAGGGCGGCCACTTGCTGATAACGACTCCTAACGGATTGTCGGGGTTCATTGATGGGGTGCTTCATGTCAGGGGTTATTCTCCTATCTCGTTCCTTGAGGAATTAAGCTCTCAGGGCTTTGAAGTAATAGGCAAGAAGGGGGACATACCCTATCTTCTTACAGGGATAGTCTCTTTCAAATGCGCAGAGATTCAGGAGATATTACTTCAAGACTTCATGGAGATAGACCGCATGACAAGGGATTGTGAGCATCTCTATTATTTGAGCACACACTTATATGTTTTGTGCAAAAAGAGGGATTCAGGGGGGTTATTTGATGACTGAAGCAAAGAGTAAGAGAAAGCAGAAGCCTGCGATACAACCAGCAGTAAAGCCTGATCCGCTCAAGGTTGACACGGACAATCTTGAAGCTCTGCTCATCCAGATAAGGGACAGGCTTGATTTTATATGTAACGACATACGGAGAAACAATCTATAGGGAGGTGAGTTATGCCGGCAACATCGGAAAATCAGCGCACACTCTTCTGTGTGGCGCTTAGTATCAAAAGGGGCGAGACACCAGCATCTTATAGTGCAGAGGCTGCCCGGATGGCGAAGGAAATGACAGAAGAACAGT
>JAWOCP010000110.1:0-25560 GCA_046483735.1 Dehalococcoidia bacterium | reverse complement strand
GCCTGCTGGGCACCGGCTCCATGAACGCGACTGACCCCCCGTGGGACCTCTTTACAGCGTGCGGCGCCGGAGTCCAGGTCTACCGCAACGACGGCATCAACAACATGGACATCTGCTGCGAGCGCTGGATGCGTGCCTGCAAGGCGCCGACGGGGAGGGCCGCCATGGCGGTCTCCTACGTGGGCGGCAGCAAGGCCTACGCCGTCACCCTGAACGGGATGCCCTATGACGAGAGCGCCTGGTCGTGGACCTTCGACGACGGCGACAACTGGAACCAGCTCAGCCTGATCGACACCTACATCGACTACATGTCCGACGTGGCCGTGTCGCCCGACTGCAACAAGACCATGCTCGTCACAGTTCACGAAGACGAGTGGGACTATGATGTATACGTGGAAGATCTCAATAACCCTCCGTGGGATCCGTGGGAGTGCGTAATCCCCTATCCCATAGGAGAGGACTTCTACGACGTGCGTTACCTGAACACCGACAGCGTCTGGCTGCACGCCGTGGACCTCCCCGAAGCCCCCGAATACAGCGGCCAGTGGATCCGCACCTGGAGTGGACTGCTTACCGGCGAGGACTACTGGGGTTATGAGCGCGGTATTCTCAGGCTCAACCCCGAGGACACCGCCGGCCACACAGTCTACCTGGCAGACGTAGGCACGAGGAAGGTCTACAGGGAGACCATGGAAGGCCTGGGCTGCTGGGTAGAGGGCACCGCTCCGACCGACTTCGAGATCGTCGACCTGGCAGTGAAGGACGCCAACACCATATACGCCCTGGACGATGACGGCAAGGTCAGCGAGGGCATCGCCGACGAATTCGCGATCACCTTTTCCACGGCGGTCGACAGCAAGGTAACCGACGGCTGGACCATAGCGGTATGGGGCGACGAACTACTCGTCGGCGGCCGGGATGGCGACGTTGCCCACTCCGATGACGGCGGTGAGACGTTCACCGCCCTGCCCGATACGCTGGACATCCCGGGCTGGGTCACCGTCGCCTTCGACAGCTACTACGGCACCAACGGTGTCATCTACGCCGCCGTCTACGATGACTCTGAGGATTACACGGGCGACGTCTACATGTGGGACGTCGAGGAGAGCACCAGCTGGATCTGCCTCAATGCCCGCCCGACCGAGCTCCAGCTGACCGGTACAGGAGATAATGTCGACCCCATCACAGTTGCCTTCACCGGGCTCGTGCTGGACAGCGCCGACGGCAACCCCATGACCAGCCCCGCCACGGGCGGCGTCCTCTACGCCAGCTACGTCACTTATTACGATGGCTACGATTACACGGGCGTGGCCCGCGCTCTCACCCCCCTTATGGAGGTAGATGACTGCGCGCTGTGCCCCGTAGAGTGGGACTACCTGTGGGTGGGTCTCCCCCTCGATGAAGGCTTTGCGCACATGCCCAAGGCGCTCAAGATGTGCGGCTGCCTGACGGCCGACTCCTACACCCGGCTCTTCGCCATCGACTGGTGGGATTGGTACGACATGTGTGAAGGCGAAGACGGTGAGCTGTGGCGCTTCATCGATTGCTACTCCAAGGTGGGCGTCGACCTCAAGAACCCCGCCGACGGCTGGCTCGCACCATCCGACCCCTGTGCCGGCTGCTGGAACGCTCCCTTCACCCTGAACTGGGACCGCGTATGCGACGCCTGTCTCTACGAATACCAGTTCGCCACCGACGCCAACTTCGACTACGTGGTTTACATGGTCGAGGATGTTCTCGGATCGCCGGCACACAACCCCACCTCGCTGGTTCCCAATGGGATCCTCGAGCCCGGGGAAACCTACTACTGGAGGGTCAGGGCAAGGCAGGCCGGGACCACCCAGTGGATCCGCAGCTGGTGGTCTGAGCCTCGCAGCTTGACAGTTGCCCCTGCGCTGGGTACCGGTATCCAGCTCATCGCCCCTGCAGTAGGCGCCAGCAACGTGCCGAGGACCAGCATCGCCTTTGCCTGGGACTCGGTAGCCGCTTTTGACTCCTACGACTTCGAGCTGTCGGAATTCGCCGACATGTCCAGCCCCGCCAACACCGCGGCCGGACTCACTGCCAAGGGATACACCTACACCGGAGCAGCTCTGAAGTACGACACGCCATACTACTGGAGGGTGACTGCCATAGTGGATGGCGCACCGGCCAGCCAGGCCATGGGCACCTTCCGCACGGTACCTGAGACACCACCTGCGCCTGAGGTACCTGAACCGGTAACCCCGTTCTGGGTCTGGGTCGTTATCGCCATCGGTGCCGTACTGGTCATCGTGGTGATAGTGCTCATCTTCAGGACACGTCGGGTATAAGGATACCCTCACCTTGCCTCACCCTAACCCTCTCCAGCGAGTGGAGAGGGAACAGAGGGGAGAGGAAGGGGTGATTCCAGGGGGGGCGGCGCAAGCCGCCCCCCCTTCTTTTCCGGCCATTGTCATTCTGAGGAGTCCCGATTTATCGGGGCTCCTCGCAAAGGCAAATAATGCTCACGTCTTTGCGAGCCCCGACTCTTTTTGTCATTGCGAACGAAGTGAAGCAATCTCAGCCACAGGATTGCCGCGTCCCCATTATCCCGATGCAATCGGGAGGACTCGCAATGACATACTAGAGTGGGCGACAGGCCGCCCCCAGGCACCGCGACTGTGGTATATGCAGCAGTCGAAAACTGCTATAATTAGCGTGATGACTCGTGAGGAGGTAATGTTTCAGTGGTGAGAAGCTATACCGCGAAGTACACCAAAATAGGTTCCGGCTACATGGGACAGCTTGTTGAGTGGCCTGAGGTGATTACCGAGGGCAAGACCATCGAGGAATGTAGAGACATGCTCAGGGATGCCCTGCGGGAGATGATGGAAGCATACAGGCAGCAGGGCAAGGAAATCCCTCTCGGGGGGGACCTCCTGGAGCAGGTTCTTGTAGAGGCATAGCTTGTCGGTCAAGCGTAGAGAGCTCGTGAAATACCTCGAGGCAAACGGGTTCTATGTCCTCCGCGAAGGCAGCAAGCACTCCATCTATACAAATGGCGCCAAAACGATACCCGTCAAGAGACATCGCTCGCTGGACAGAATAGTCGCCAATACGCTGTGCAAACAGGCCGGCCTCCCCCCCGAAATTCTAGACTCTGGAAGGACTGAGCCTTCGCCCTGTCTTTGCGAACCCCGACGTGTCGGGGTGAAGCAATCCGGGCTATGTTGGTGCGAGGCGCTCATAACCCCCCTTTATCCCCCCTTCGCTCTCTTCCCTCTCCCTTGACGGGAGAGGGCCAGGGTGAGGGTGAAGCCCCAATGTCAAATGACAAAACCCAAATGCGAAACCCCCCAATGGGAAACTCGAAATACCAATCTCCAAATCCTAAACAATATCGAAGCACGAAATAGCAATGCTCAAAACATTTACGACTTCGAATTTAGATATTCGAATTTGTTTAGAGTTTAGAAATTAGGATTTAGGATCTGCAAATGTAGTGCGAGGCTTCAGCCTCGCGAACCGGGACGCCTTCCCCGCGTCATTGTGAGCCCCGACTTGTCGGAGCGTGGCAATCTCGTGGGTCGGGACAAACCCCAACACCACCCAGATTGCTTCGGCACTAACGTGCCTCGCAATGACAGGGGTGTATTGGTGCGAGGCTTTAGCCTCGTGCAGGGGGGCAGCACGACCCTGTAGTTGCCCGATTTATCGGGCCCGCCCGGCGAACTGGCAACTACACGTGTCATTCTGAACGGAGCACTCCGGCTTCGCTCAGTGCAAACTCCGCGAAGTGAAGAATCTCGAGATTCTTCGTCCCGATGAATCGGGACTCAGAATGACAAGAGGGAGGTCGGGGCGAAGTATAACACCATTGGTTCCCCCTCTTAATGTAAGAGGGGGTAGGGGGAGTTATCAACCGCCCCCTTCTTCAGTTTTTCTTTTGCTGACATTTTCCTTTATAATAATGTGGAAATGAAATTGCTGCCCAGGCTGACCACTATCATTGTCCTCTGCCTCATGACGGTGGCACTACTGCCCGTGCCCGTGCCGGCGCAGGCACGCTGCCGGTACCCCGAGATCCGGCTTTCCGTCTACCAGGGGGTGCCCGGGGACAGCGTCACCGTGTCCGGCTCGGATTTCGACCCGGACGAGTATGTCGACGTCTACTATTATCTGGACTCGACGTCCCGGATCCCGATTAAAGAGGACATCCTGCCCCACCCCTACACAGGAAATTTCGAGTTTGTCTTCACCATTCCGGAAGGCCCTGCAGGGAAGTACAGGATACTGGCGGAATCAGCGAGCGACAGCGAAGAAGCTACCTTCACCGTCAAGCCCGGGGTGGCGATAAGTCCTGAAGCGGGCCCCATCGGCACCACGGTTACCGTGCAGGGACGGGGATTTGCCGAGTATGAAACGGGCATCGAGGTCAGGCGGGGCCTGTACGAGACGGTGGCAGAGAACATCGAGGCCGATGCCAACGGCAGCTGGGAGGTGAGCTTCCAGGTCCCCTTCTGGACCCGGGGAGAGCATGAGATTCGAGCACGCGGCTCTGTGCACGCCATCATCCAGGGGGTGAGGCCGGCCATATTCACGGTTAAGCCGGGCCTGACGATAGAAGAGACGTCCGGCGCCGTGGGGCAGACCATAGCTGTCAGCGGCAGCGGATTTGCCGCCAACGAGAGGAACATCAGGATACTGCTCGATGGAGAGATAGTGGCGACGGACATCAGCGCCGACGACACAGGCTACTGGGAGGCGAGTTTCGAGGTACCCGAGATGCCGGCAGGCGAGTACAGCGTCACCGCCGAGGGAGAGCAGACCAGGCAAAGAGACGTGGGCGAGATTAGCTTCGAGGTGAAGCTCGGCCTCATGCTCTCACCTGATGAAGGACACGTGGGCATGAACTTGACCGCCTCCGGCCAGGGATTTCCCCCCGGCAAAAATGTGGTCATCCTTTACGATGGCAGCCAGGTAGCGACAACGACGACGGACGCCGAGGGTAGCTTCGATGTGTCGTTCAATGTGCCTGAGAGCAGGCACGGCGGGCGGCAGGTGACGGCAGCGGTCATTGAAGGGATTAATAGCACTGCCAACCTGGGGGCCAATGCCACCGCCATTTTCTTCATGGAGTCGAACCACCCGCAGATACCGGACCTGATTTCGCCAACCGACGGGCGCAGGGTGGGACGCATATTCAAGGTACGGCCGACCTTTGACTGGTCTGAGGTATCCGATGACAGCGGGGTTTACTATAGCCTGCAAGTAGCAACCAGCGCCGATTTGACACCGGCCTCCGTAGTAGTTTCGGTTACAGGTCTAACAGAGACGAGCTATACGCTGAACAATGCCGAATCCCTGCCTAACGGCACCTACTACTGGGCGGTGCAGGCCGTGGATGGTGCGGAGAACGAGAGCGGCTGGAGCGCGGTTGACTCCTTCCGGGCCGGACGCCTGCCCCTGTGGGCATTTATCGTTATCATATCGGTCATCGCATTGCTGCTGGGCCTCCGGGCCTACTTCATCCTGGTTAAGCCCAGATTCTACGACTGACGGAACGTCATTCCGAGGCATTCATAACCCCCTTTTGGCCCCCTTATGTTAAGGGGGAGAAGAAGAAGCGCGCCCCTTACCTTAAGGGGGAAGAGTAAATAATGCCAAATGACAAAGATCAAATGCCAAATCAAGCTCAAAGCCCAAATTCCAAACCGTAGTTGCTCGATTCATCGGGCCGATAATGGTTTTGTCATACAGGCATTTGGGTTTTAGCCGCGGGATTGCCGCGCCCCGATTGTCCCGATTGAATCGGGATTCACACCTCAAAAGCACTTACTTTTTGGGGCCATCTTCCTTTATAATACTGTGGAAATGAAATTGCTGCCCAGACTGGCCATGATTTTTGCTCTCTGCCTTGTAGCTATTGCCCCGCTGGCTCTGCCCGTAGAAGCTCAGGAAAACGGAGCTTCTATCTTGATCTCCCCCAGCTCGGGAGTCCCCGAAACAGAGGTTACCGTCCGTGGCTATAACTTCACGGCCAACAAGTGGGTTGATATTTACTATGACGAGGACTGGATAGACGACGTCCAGGCCGACGGCAATGGAGATTTCCGGGTCACTTTCACCGTCCCCGACAGCTATAGGGGAGTCCACACGGTGCTCGCCAGGGACGAGGAAGGTGAGAGCGCCTCCAGAAACTTCACCATCAGGTCGGAATTGACGGTCAGCCCCGAAGAGGGGCGCGTGGGCGATACGGTTACCGCGACAGGCCGGGGATACGGCCGGAATGAAGTGGGCATCGAGCTGTATTTTGGCGGCGAGCGCGTGGCAGAGGACATCGCCGCCGATGTCAGGGGCAGTTGGGAGGCGAGTTTCCAGATTCCCCCCTCCGTCAGGGGCAGCCACACCATAGATACCCGACCGACAGCCTATAGAAACGCTGCTCTCACGGTAATCCCCGGGATAAGTATGGCTGAGCTATCGGGCAGTCCGGGTGACAGCATAACTGTGACGGGTGGCGGGTTCACCGCCGGTGAGCGCAACATCAGCATATTCTTTGCCGGAGAGGAGGTACGCGAGGGCATCAGGGCCGACGATAGAGGTTACTGGCAGGAAAGCTTCGAGGTGCCGGAGAAGCCCAGGGGCGCCTACCCCGTTACCGCCGGTGGCGACCGCACCGTGCAAGAAGACGTCGGCGAGCTGACCTTCAACATAACGCCCGGCCTGGTGCTGTCCCCCGACGAAGGACACGTGGGCATGAACCTGACCGCCACCGGTGGCGGATTCGCCGCCAATGAAGACGTCACCATCTTCTACGTAGACCAGGTGCCTGCAAGCACAACCACGAATGAGAAAGGCAGCTTCGAGGTGACCTTTGCCGTCCCGGAGAGCACGCATGGCGGGCACAACGTGACGGCCGAGGACGCTGAAGGGAACGAGGCTACTGCTGTCTTCACCATGGAGTCAGACCCCCCACCCGTACCGGAACTCATGTCACCGTCCGACGGGGATAGGGTTGGATTCGCGGTCAGGATGAGGCCGACCTTTGAGTGGTCGGAGGTGGAAGACCCCAGCGGGGTTTACTACAGCCTGCAGGTAGCAACCAGCGCCAATTTCACAGAGGAGTCGGTGGTAGCTTCGCTTACAGGTCTGAACGCGACGAGCTACAAGCTGGCCAGGGCAGAAGCCCTGCCTTATGGCGCCTATTATTGGAGAGTGCAGGCGGTGGACGGGGCAGAGAACGAGAGCGGCTGGACCGAGGTCAACTCCTTCCACGCCGGACGCTTGCCACTGTGGGCATTCATTGTTATCATAGTGTTCATAGTATTGCTTGCCGGTGGCCTGGTCTACTTTCACGTAATAAGGAAAGGACTCTATGACTGAAGGAGAGGGATTTGTGAGGAACTGGATACGAGTGTCGACCCCACGGGATTGCCGCGCTCCGCTCGCAATGACACGCCACGCTGTCATTGCGAGTCTCGATTTATCGGGACGAAGCAATCCAGACGAATAGGAAAGAAACCGGGCAAAAAGAAGGAGGATAAAATGAAGCTAACAGTTATCGGGCTGGGACAATGTGGAAGCCGGATCGCAGACCATTTCGCCAGGCTGAATTACAAGGCACGCACTCAGCGCAAGGCAACCATCGCCCCCTCGGTCATTGCTGTGAACACGGACCAGGCGGACCTGACAGGGCTGAGGTATATCAAGGACGACTTCCAGCACCGGGTGCTCCTCGGCTTGCGCCAGACACTGGGTCACGGAGTGGGCAAGATAAACGAGCTGGGGGCGCAACTGGCCAAGGAAGACAGTGATAAGGTGCTGGACGCCGTGAAAGCCAGCCCGCAGTTTTACGAGACACATGCCTTTCTTATCATAGCTGGCGCTGCCGGTGGCACGGGCTCGGGGGCTTTGCCCGTCATATGCAAGGCGGTTAAGGAGAGATACATCAGCAAGCCGGTTTACGCCCTGGCAGTGCTGCCTTTTGAGCATGAGCAGACCACCGAGTCCAGAAGCGTATATAACACCGCTACCTGCCTGAAATCCACTTACGACATAGTGGATGCCGTCTTTCTGGCCGATAACCAGAGGTATGTCAGAAAAGATGCCAGCCTCATCAGCAACATAGATACAATCAACAGGATGATTGTCGAGCCCTTCTACGACCTGATGTGCGCCGGGGAAGTAACCAAGGCCAAACATGTGGGTGCCAGGACGATAGATGCCGGGGATATAATCGCCAGCCTGGAGGGATGGACCACCATCGGCCTGGGTAGACATGAGCTTCCTTCATTCCGCTTTCCCTGGGAGATAAGGAAGAGGAGTTTCCGCGAAAAGGCGCTGGAGAGCTTTCGGGGGACACAGGCCCTGGATGCCACCATATCAGACCTTTCCCTCACCTGTGACCCGAAGGATGCCGCCAAAGCTATATACATTATGTCCGGTCCGGAAAGAGAGCTGAACATGGACATGGTCAAGAGCATTGCCGATTACGTCAAGGAGCTGGCAGCCAATGCCCTGATTCGAGGCGGCGACTTCCCCGGGGAAAAGCACTTCATCGATGTTACCCTGATTCTGTCACAGCTGTCGTTCGTGCCCAGGATAAAAGATTTCTACGAGCAAGCCACACAGTATGCCCGGGAGCACCAGGGGCAGATAGAGGAAACTAAGAAGAGGATTGAGTCCCTGGCTGAGTTCGGTAAGGACCTGCCCACGCTGGGATGAAACATGGAAAATCCTAAATCTCAAGCACGAAATGACAAACAATATCAAATGACCAAAAGCCCAATGTCCAAAAGGGTTTTGAATTTGGAACTTAGATATTGGGATTTGTCTGGGATTTCGTGCTTCGGGTTTCGAATTTGACCTGGAGATTGCCGCGTCCCGATAAATCGGGACTTCTTATAATGATAGTGAAATGAACGGCTTCCTTATCTGCTATCCCATGATAGGCTGGAGTGCCACAGTATAGCACAAGTGTTCTAGCAGGGCAAAGGGGTTTTGTCGCTTCAGAAGGCAGCCTGAAGAAGTGATGCTATTACCCAGCCGAGAGCGGCACAGACCGGGAAGGTCAGAATCCAGGCCAGCACGATATTCCTGGTCACACCCCACCTGACTGCCGAAAGGCGTCTGGTGGCACCCACTCCCATTACAGCCGCCGTGGCACAATGGGTGGTGCTTACCGGGATACCCAGGCGTGAAGCCATCTCAATAACTATCGCCGCTGAGGCATCGGTAGCAAAACCATGGATGGGCTGCAGGGCAGTGATCTTTACCCCCACAGTCCTGATAACCCGCCAGCCGCCACTAGCGGTGCCCAAGCTAATAGCCGAAGCGGATACGATTATTACCCACCAGGGGATACTTTCCCAGAGCTCCACTCGGCCCGTATAAATCACGAGCGCCATGGTGATAACGCCGATGGGCATCTGCCCGTCATTCTTGCCATGGCTGTAAGCCAGGAAAGCGGTAGTAAGCCATTGCAGACGGCTGAAGACAACTCTCATCCTGGACGGAGCACTTCGGCGCGACGCCCAGAGCAGGACAACCATCAGTGCAAAGCCGCCGATGAAACCCAGGGTAGGAGCAACAGCCACCGATATCCCAATCTGTTGCAGGGCACTCCACATCACAGCATCAACGCCCACCATCACTATCCCCGCCGCTGCCAGCCCGGTAACAAAGCTATGAGTTATGCTCACGGGCAGACCCAAACGCGTAGCTATAGTGCCCCAGATGATGACCGTGGCCAAAGCAGCGGTAAGTATCAGAAAAGCGGCAACCACTGGCAAAGATTTGACTATCTCGGGCTCCAGAATTCCTTTGCCGATTGTTCTGGCAACCTCGAGGCCGGTAGCAGCGCCTGCAAAGTTACAGAAGGCAGCCAGTATGATGGCGTTGCGAGGTGAAAGGGCCCGGGAGCCAATGGAAGCAGCGACAGCATTGGCAGCATCGTTAAAACCATTAACCACACCAAAGCCGATGGCTGCCGCAACTACCAGAACCAGCAGCGCGAGTTCAGGCATGCTTCAGTACTATACCCTCGAGGACATTGGCGACGTCTTCCCCCCGGTCGGTGGCGCTTTCCAGGTGCTCATAGATTTCACGCCACTTGATTACCTCACAGGCGTCCATATGACAGACCTCGAACAATTCAACCAGGGCGGCATGCTGCACGTCGTCAGCCTCGTTTTCCAGGCTGTTAATCTCCACGCACTGCTTGAGAACCCATGCGTACTGCTCACGGTGGCGCAGACGAGGCATTGCCTCGTTCAACTTGTGGGTCACTTTGGCTACGATTCGGGCTAGCTGCCGAGCTCGTTCCGTGGGCTCGACAATACGGTAAAGGTGGGCTGTTCTGCCCGCCGCCTCAATGAAGTCCATTACATCATCCAGGCTATGGGCCAGGAGAGTAATATCCTCTCTGTCGATGGGAGTGACAAAGGTGCGGTGTACCCTCTGTATTATCTCGTGGGTTATGACATCGCCCTGGTGTTCGAAATCCTTGAGTTGCTTTGCTTTCGCTTCAACATCTTCATAGTTCTCAAAAAGGTCAAGCAGCTTTTCTGCGGCGACAACCAGATTGCTCGTATCCTGTTCGAACAGGTCATAAAACTCTATATCTCTGGGGGTGAAGGGAAATCTAGGCAACGTGTACCTCCGTCAATAGACACTTCCCATCCCGGGTTCTCTTCGGCTGCGCCACGTATTATAACACACCGCAGGAAATCGCCACTATGACGTGCACCCGGCAGTACCTCAGTGACGCATATTCTTGTCATTCTGAGTCCCGATCCTTCACTTCGTTCGAGGACATGCTTATCGGGACGAAGCAATCTCCAGGTCAAACTCGAAACCCGAAGCACCAAATTCTAAACAAATCCCAATGTCAAAATCCAAGAAAGAGCTTTCAGCAGTCAGCAATCAGCCATCAGTTGTCCCCCTTAAGCTAAGGGGGATACAGGGGGTTATGAACCGTACCCCCCTGCCCGCCGGCGCCGAAGGCTCGCCTGCCGAAGTCGCTCGCCTGCTGGAGTCACCCGCCTGCTGGAGCCCATACGGCGAGCAGGTACGGCGAGCAGGTACGGCGGGCAGGCTCAATGTCAAAACGATTATCGGCCCGATAAATCGGGCAACTACATTCTTGCCATTTGAACTTTGAGCTTCCTTTGGCATTTGGGCTTTGTCATTTGTCATTGTTCTCCCCACCACTTCCTTAACCTGGCGGCAATGTCTTTTTCATAGCCCTGGTCGCCGGGAATGTAATAGCGTTTTCCCTGAAGGGAGGACGGCAGGTTCTGTTGCCTGACGAAATGGTCGGGGTAATCGTGGGCATATTTATAGCCCTTTCCGTAACCCGTCCGGCGCATCAGGTCGGTCACCGGGTTACGCAAGTGGAGCGGCACAGGCTCATTTCGACCACGCTGTACATCCTGCTGGACCCGGGAATACGCCTCGTACAACGAATTGCTTTTGGGAGCAACTGCCAGGTAGACCACTGCTTGCGCCAGAGCCAGGTTGCCTTCAGGTAGGCCCACGAAATGCACTGCCTGCTGAGCGGCCACCGCTATCACCAGCGCTTGCGGGTCAGCCACGCCGACATCCTCGGAAGCAAAGCGCACCAGGCGACGAGCAATGTAGAGCGGGTCTTCACCGGCTTCCAGCATACGTGCCAGCCAATACAAAGAAGCATCCGGGTCGGAGCCGCGTAATGATTTATGCAATGCTGAAATAAGGTCATAATGCTGGTCACCACTCTTGTCGTAGAGTAGAGCACGTTGCTGTAGCGCCTGCTCAATGGCCGACAGGTCTATCGACCGCAAGCCCTCGCCGTCAGGCAAAGCAGCAAACGCCGCCATCTCCAAGGCATTCAATGCCACACGAGCATCCCCGTTGGACGCGGTCACCAGATGCCCCAGGGCCTCCTCGCTTATGCCAATCCGGAGCTTACCCAGTCCTCTTTCTCCATCCTCGATGGCTCGCTCCACGATGAGCCTGACTTCCTCATCGCTCAGCAGATTCAATCGAAAAACCCGGCAGCGGGAAAGAAGCGGAGCGATAACTTCAAAGGAGGGGTTTTCCGTAGTTGCCCCGACAAAAGTCACTGTACCGCTTTCCACAAAAGGCAATACGGCATCCTGTTGGGCCTTATTGAAACGGTGAATCTCGTCAATGAAAAGAATGGTCCGCTGACCCGATTGTTTCTGCCTCTTCCTGGCTTCCGCAATGACACGCCGTAAATCAGCCACCCCGGCACTCACGGCGCTCAAAGAGCTGAACTGCGCCCTGGTGATATTGGCGATAATATGAGCCAGGGTCGTCTTGCCGCTGCCCGGCGGTCCCCACAGAATCATGGACGGCAGCTGGTCTGCCTCAATGCATTTGCGAAACACACGTCCCTCGGCCACTAAATGCTCCTGCCCCACGAACTCATCAAAATTCTGCGGTCGCATCCGTGCCGCCAGGGGCATACCGGGAGACAAATCCTTCTCCTCCGGCAGGTCGAAAAGAGGCATGCTGTCCATTATATCAAGCACATAACCTTCAGAGATTAAATCCTAAGAAATATCAAAAGGCAAAGATAAAAAATCAAAGTGACAAATCAAAAGTCAAACATAAGAAATCAAAGATGAGAAGTCGATATTTTTGCATTTTGCATTCTAATCCTTGACTTGTTGTTGCTCTGTCATTTTGCAGTTTGATATTTGCTTTTGCCCCGCATTCCTTCCTGCACAGAAGCATGCCCGTTGTCATGTTCAGAAGAGGTCTTGGAGTCTATTATAGGTCTGCTCCGAGCGTCTGGCTATTTTACCCACAATCACAAGACCATCTTTGTCAAACACAGCATAAATAATACGCCAATCGCCAACACGAATGCGATGAATAGGTCCTCTCAGCTTCTTCACTCCATGAGGTCGAGGACTACCTGGCAACTCGCGAAGAGCAACGACTATGCGCTCAAGTTCTTTTCCCCGGATTTCGTCTAGTTCACGTTGTGCCCTGGCGCTAAGCTCAACCCGATACACTTGCCTTCTTCCTGGACAGATATTCCTCCAGCTCTAAGGCTGAACCAGGTTCCTTTTGGTATCGAGCTAATTCATCCTCCATATCATTAATGTCTTCGATGTCTTCGCCATAGACGATGTCAATAGCCCTACGAATCAGCTCAGCAATCGATGTATCCTTCTCAAAAGCTAACTTCTTCAGTCCCCTGTGCGTTTCTTCATTAACATAAACCATGGTCTTTTTCATTTTCGGCTTCCCCTTAACAGCTAGTGTTAGCATAACATATATATGTCATCATGTCAAGCGCTACTTGAGAGACTTTTTGGCAACCATCTTGTCATTCCACGCCCTTTGTTCCCTGTCATTCTAAGCCCCGGCTCGTCGGGGCGAAGAATCTAGACCCTTCCCCTCCGTTTCACTCAGGGTCAGGGTGACAGCATAGACATCTTACTTGAACCTTCTCACCTGAAAGCGATAGAGCTTGACCGGTTCACCAACTGATATTCCCGCCTTGAGCCGACAGATGGCAATTTGCTCCTGTACGCTATCGACACCCTCCAAATCGGGCAACAGAAGTCCCTTCCTCAAACCGCTCTCCACGATAAGGCCATATTTCTTGTGATCAAGCTGGCCGATATCCGTAACGGGCTCAGGCTCAGTGAGGATATCCACGCTGTACTCCAGGTCATCAAGCTCGGACGCAGTTACCGGGGGAAAGCGGGGGTCCATGGTAGATGAACTAATAGCATTGACGATGATTTCTTCAGCCACACTGTCCCTGGTGGGCTCGAAAGTGCCAATACATCCTCTCAGCTCCCCATGTTTATGAAGGGAAACAAAAACCCCCGCCCGCTCTATCATTTCAGGAGTTAACTCCCTCGGCCTGGGAATTTTGCCCTCCCGGACATAGCTTTCCACCGTCTCCTTTGCCAGCTCCACCACAGGATGCAGTCCCTCTTCTGCCATAGACACCTCCCCCTGATTGCCTGACTTACCAGGCCCTTCGCTCTTTGTCATTGCGAGCACCTGAAAGGTGCGCGGCAATCTCATACCCCTCACGAGATTGCTTCGTCCCGATTCATCGGGCCTCGCAATGACAAAGCAGGCGCCCAATAAACTGGGCAATCATAATCTTAGCCTGGTCTGAAATTCAGCCCGGCCCCGCAGAACTTACATTTCGAGCCGTCCAGTCCCACCACGCGGGTTTCATAGCCCATCCTGCGAACATTCAACTTGCCACAAGAATAACACACGGTGTTTTCGTACTCGTGTCCCGGCACATTGCCCAGATAAACAAATTTCAACCCCGCCTCCTTCCCAATCCTGTAGGCCCTTTCCAGAGTCGATACCGGGGTAGCCGATAGATGATTAAACTCATGCAGAGGGTGGAAGCGAGTTACATGCCAGGGAGTAAGCTCGCCCAGGTCACTCCGAATCCAGTTGGCAATGCCCTTAAGCTGCTCATCGTCATCATTCATGTCAGGAATGATATTGGTTACCACCTCGACATGCATATCCCACTTCTCTTTAGCTCGCCTGGCCACCTCAAGAATGCCCCGCCACTGTGCGATTCTGGCTAGCTGGCGGTAGAACCCGTCACTGAAGCCCTTCACATCGACCCGCCAGGCATCAAGCCAGGGCCCTATCGTATCCAGGGCCTCAGGCGTAGCATAGCCGTTGGTAACATAGACAGTGTATAGGTCATTCTCCTTGGCCAGCTTTGCTGAGTCCAGGGTATATTCGAGCCAAATAGCGGGCTCATTATACGTCCAGGCAATGCCCTGACAATTGTATCTCTTAGTTAGCTCTATCTCTTTTTCGGGTAGGAGTTGCTGAGAGCCTGGCGGAATATCAACGCAGGATATCTCCCAGTTCTGGCATCCTTTACAGTGAAAGTTGCACCCCCAGCTGCCTAAAGAAAAGGCATAGGTGCCGGGGAAAAAATGAAATAGAGGTTTCTTCTCGATATGGTCAGCCGCCATCGAGGATACCTCGGCATAATTCATAACATGCAGCGCACCATCCCGATTGATGCGCATACGGCAGACCCCAAGCTTGCCGGGGTTGATAAGGCACCTCCACTGACAAACATGACACCTCACCATGTCGCCGGGGAGTCTCTCGTAGAGCATGGCCTCCCTTTCCATCCTTTATCATTATACCACCGCGGTCTAGCCTGACATAACCACGCCACACATCGAGCATAACTTCACACAAAGTGCCACTGCTTGAAGAGGGTGCTCGAAAAATGAAATGTAGTTGCCCAATTCATTGGGCGCCCTCCTTATCATTGCGAGTCCCGATGAATCCGGGCGAAGCAATCTCGTTAAGGGTATGAGATTGCCGCGCACCTTTCAGGTGCTCGCAATGACAGAAAGCGAGGAGCCTGATAAATCAGGCGACTACAAAATAGTTATACGGTCGGGGACAAGCCCCAAACAACATGGGAATTCAAAAATCAAAGGTCAAAAATAAAAATGACAACCCAAAATGCAAAATTTAGAAATGCTTATACCCTCCTTACATCTTTGCACTTGGCATTTTAATCTTTTATTTACCGTTGCTCTGTCATTTTGCACTTCTATTATTACTCTTCGCATTTTGCATGGATTTGCTTAGAGCCTGGATTCTGGGATTTGGAACTTAGCCTTTGTCAATATACACGCGGCTCAGGTCGGGAATGCCGAGGAGGCTGAGTTCGTAGCCTCTGACATAGGGCCTCACCACAATATGGTTGGTTCCATGCCACAGGGGAAGGCAAGGGGCTTCATCAACCACCATTTGCTCAGCTTGCTGGTACATAGCCAGGCGGACGGTACCGTCCTGTTCTATAGCTGCCCGGTCAAGCAAAGCATCCAGGGCGAGGTTGCTGTATTCGAAGGCATTGTTTTCACTTCCGGTATAGAACAGTATATCCAGAAAATTATGTGGGTCGGGGTAGTCGGCTATCCAGCCCAGTATGAACATCTCATCCTTCTCTTGTTTCAGATTATAAAGGAATTGCTCCGGTTCCAGTTGCCTCACCGAGACCTCCACACCCAGGTTCTGCCGCCATTCCACGATGATGGCGCCCAGATAATCAGGAATGTAGTTGCCATAGCCGGAAACAGTTATGGTGATAGAAGGCAAGTTCGAGACATCTCCGTATCTCGAAGCGGCGATGAGCTCTCTCGCCTTTGCCACATCGTAGTCCAGTCCCTCAAGAGCTTCGTTATAGCCAGGCATACCCGGAGGTAAAACGCCGTCGGCTTCAGTAATCATGTCCCTCAATACCAGCTCGCCGATACGCTCTTTATCCACGGCATGAGAAAAGGCATGGCGAACATTAACGTCGTCGAAAGGAGGTTCAGCAGTGTTGAAACCAATATAATAAAGGCTGAGTTCAGGCGTCACGGCTAACTCGGGATAAAACGGGCTGGTCTCGTCACGCACACGGTAAATGTAACCCCCATAAACTGGAGCGACGTCGATGTGCCCCAATTCATACAGGGCCATAGGCGGATAGGCCAGATAGTAGACGACCTGCTCCAGTTTGGCCGAACCGCCGTAGTAGGTCTCACCGCGCTCCAGAATCAGCCTCTCTCCCGGCTCCCACTCCTTTAGCTTGAATGGCCCGGTCCCGTCTGGCTCACGCCACCAGTCCTTCCCCATCTCTACATTAGCTTTATCAACGACAAAGGCGGTGGGATAAGCCATTTTGTTCAGGAAGTAGGCCCTGGGAGCATCGATGGTAACCCGGAGGGTGTAGTCACCGATAACTTCCACCCCGGAGATTTCTCCCGTGTCTCCCGCCAGCATATCCCTGGCGCCAATGATATCGCCCAGATAGGTAGCTGCTGTACCCGAGCCGGTATCGGGGTGGCAGGCTCGCTCCCAGGAGTACTTGAAGTCGGCGGCTTTCACTTCTCTGCCGCTATGAAATGTCACCCCCTGGCGCAGGCGGAAGGTGTAAGTCTTGCCATCGGGACTTCTCTCCCAGCTCTCAGCAATATCGGGCACTATCTTCAGCTCCTGGTCAAGGCGGACCAGGCCGGAAAAAATATGTACGATGTAAGTATAAGAGGAGAAGTCGGCAGCGGTCGCCGGATCGAGCGTTATGGGACCCGTATCCCAGAGACGGAGGATGTTTTCGCTGCCACGCCAGAGATAACAACCAGTCAAAGGCAGGAGCAACAAGGCCACAACCAGCAAAAGGAATACCACCCGCCGGCTTCTTCCACCACAATAATAACTCGATTTCATCGCCCTCTCGGTCGCCTCAGTCCTTGCTTGACCGGGAACAAGCTTCATACTTCTTTACCATATGACAACAATGCGCATTATGGTGTCATCATAGCCAGGCTCAGTCATATAATGGCCCGGCGGAGGTTTCACGCACCGGTAATAACGCTTGCCAATCTCAGGCTCGACCTCCCAATCAAACTGTGGCTCAACAAAGACCAGGCCCCGATCGGTAGTATCAAAGGCAACAATAGCATGTCCGGCTCCTGCACGGTATTCAAGAATGACATAGGCACAGCGGATCGCTTCTTTCAGGGCGTTTGCCTTGACATCCGCAGCATAATCAACGCAGGTATACTGATATTCCACGTATTCCTGCTTGCTTGTCTCATCCTCGGCTAAGAATCCTTTCACTTCCTGATAGCTCGGGTCCCTGAGCACATAGGGATACCCTTCAGTCAGCCTATCGTAATTAACCTGCAGATTAGCAAGCGCAGCCTCAAGGTACTCGACGAGTTCGTTCGAAGCGTCCAGTTGGGTCTGTATCGTCACCAGTTCTGTTTCTACGTTGCTCAATTGTGTTTGCGCCGCTACCAGCTCGCTATCTGCCAATAACAGGGAACCTTGCGTCTTAACCAGTTCATTTGTCACCCAGGCTGCGGCGACAAGCAGTACAATTGCTACTATTGCCAGACTAACAATCGCAAGCCAGAATCTCTTATGCGAATGCCTCTCCACCGTTATCATCAGGACCTCCAAATATTGCTTCCAGGATGGAAAAAAAATGAGCCGGATTTTCCGAATTCCGTGCCAGTTTTTCAAAAGGACATAAGTCCGTACCGTCGTAGTTAGAGATATAAGGAACCACATTCTTGCTGCTGACGGTTACCCCTTGCCCCTTCAGTATATCAAGTGCTCCCTGGCTCGCTATGCCAGCATAGACCGAGGATATCCGGGCATGAACGCAAAGCATAGCCACAGCCGAGCCCACTATGCGGTCAGCCACCACAGCATTATGTAAACTATTCCCCATACTCTGAACAGCCTGAAAGAAGGGGGCTACTCCCCGCTCCTGGGAAGTGAAGAGAACCTGTCCCCCTTTGACAATGACGAGATTCAATCTCTCTTCCTCCAGCAGGGCGCAGGCCGTCTCCATATCTCCCATATTACTTCCTGTGGCGTCCTAAATAATCACGCACAAACCACCAAAGCCAAACCCTGATAAAAATCAAAAAGCAAAGATAGAAAATCAAAATTACAGACCAAAATGAAAAATCATTTTCTTCCTTTCAAGGTCAGTATGCTGGTGGCGAGGATATTAGCAATCTCCGAGGCTTCTTTTACGAGCTTATCAACGGTTTTTGCATCACTTCTGCCAGAGTCTCTGAGCAATTCCAACCAGAACTTGCACTCGTTCGCTGACTTAAGTGCATAGGTGAAGAAATGGGTGTAATCTTTCCTCGAGGAAGCCGCCTGAGCTTCAATCACATTAGCACCGATACTAGTAGTGCTCCTCAAAAGCTGGTCGGTGACAATCCTCGAAGTTTGGTCTGCTGGCAGTCGGTCTACAAATCCTATTACATCTAGCGCAAATCTGTAAACCCGACCCTTAAATTCATTTTTGAATCTTGCTTTGTCATTTTGCATTTTTATTTTTGCTCTTTCAGCTGGTATTCCATGCTGCCCAGGCCAAGCTTCTCAGCAGTTCTTATCTGAATCAGGCTGTCCGTGCCGTTTATCTCGCCCAGTATATCAGGAGAGCTTACGTGGGCAAATTTCCCCACAGGCTTGCTTTGAGCAATCAGGTCCAAAGATGCCCTGTCAACAGCTACCACATCTCTGGAGGCGAGGATCCCCACATCTGGAATTACCGGCAAACCTGATGGCGCAGCACAGTCACATAACGGAGTTACGTCCTGAACGAAATTGATGAAAGCCACTTTGGAGTGAAATCGACTCAGGACTCCGGCGGCAGCATGCGCCAGGTAAGACTGAAATACCTCTTTGGCGCGCGGAGGCAAGGAGAATACACCCTCCGGACAACGTAAGTCGCAGAAGCTGCAGTTCATGCATTTCTCTTCATCACGCACTATCTTCTCCTCGACCAGACATAAGGCTTTGAAGACACAAACTTCGACACACTTCCCACAGCCCGTGCATCTGGAGATGTCGATGACGCCACGAGTCACCCTGTGCTGAGCGGCTTTCGACTCCTTGGTAACGCAGCCCATGGCCACATTCTTGATGGAGCCGCCGAAGCCAGATGAATCATGTCCCTTGACATGAGAGAGAACTATCATACAATCGGCATTGGCGATCGCCCTGGCTATCTTTATCCTGTCTAAAGCGCAATCAGAAACCCGCCCGGGAATATCCACCCACTCACCATCATAACCTTCCTCCCCATCGGCGATAACGACAGGCGCTCCCATCGATTCCTCCGTAAAGCCATTGCAGGCCGCCGTAGCCAGGTACTGGCTGGCAGTGAATCTCCGCATGGGATAAAGAGTAGTGGTATCCGTGACGAACGGTTTAGCTCCAGCTTCCTTAATCAAATCACACACCCGGCGTACTAACGAAGGGCGAAGGTAGGCATTACCACCATATTCCCCCATGTGAACCTTCACGGCCACCGAATCACCTTTAGAGACAACGCCGGCCACTCCGGAGAAAAGAGTCCTCAACCCTCTGAGGAATGTGCTGCTTCCACCGTATGGGAAAAAGAAAACCTCGCTCCTTTCGCTAACCTTCATGACACTCGCTCCTTTCACCTGCCCCGGCAGTATGCGCCGACCCGATAATATATCTCATGAGTTGAGAAATGGCCCAACGGGTGCTTGAAGAGTGCTTATTTGTCATTTGCAGTTAGCTTCAGAACAGATTCCTGGCTTTCAGGCTCAGATAGCCTGTATCGCAGACTATGATATGGTCGAGGACATCGATGCCTATAATCTCACCCGCTTTGACCAGCCGCCTGGTTAACTCAACGTCCTCTTTGGATGGCTCAGGGTCACCCGAAGGGTGATTGTGCACAAAGATTACCGAAGCAGCAGAGGAAGAGACCGCTTCCTTAAACACCTCACGGGGATGGACAATGCTGGTATCCAGGCTGCCCATGGAAACTGGCCTGCAATTTATCAGCCTGTTTCTGGTATCCAGGCAAAGTACCAGGAAATGTTCCTTCTTCTTGCCTTTCAACTGGCTCCTTACCGTGGCAGCCACATCTTCCGGGGACTTGAGCATCGGCTGGGGTTTTTCACCGGCATCGGCTTCCAACCTCTTGCTCAATTCAACCGCAGCTTTAATCTGCGCTGCCTTGGCCGGCCCGATGCCACTTACCCCGGTCAATTCCTCCACAGAGGCATTAGCTACCCCTTTGAGATTACCGAACCGGCTTAGCAGCTTCTGGCTGGTCACCATGACGGACTCACCTTTGATTCCTCGACCCAGGATTAGGGCCAAGATTTCCTGAGCAGACAGAGCTTCGCCGCCCAGCTTCAGCAGCCTCTCCCTGGGACGCTCGCTCAGTGGCAAATCGTGAACGGTAAAGGAGTCCTTCATAGTTTATCTTGTTCGGTCTATTCCGCAGACGACCTTCGCCAGGTCCGTTTCTTTACAACCAGAACACACCACAAAGCCGCTGCTATGGCTAATGCCGCCAACAGGACAATCACGGCGGGATGTAACCCTATCTTCTGAGCCGGACCTGTCTGGTCTGTCAGCGTCGCCCGCCAGTTGGCATCAAGCTCATCTATATCAAAACCATAAACCTCGGTCAAGGCTTCATCGTGGGTGTTGC
This sequence comes from Dehalococcoidia bacterium, assembly GCA_046483735.1. GTDB lineage: Bacteria > Chloroflexota > Dehalococcoidia > GIF9 > AB-539-J10 > RBG-13-51-36. The sequence goes on along the minus strand of JAWOCP010000110.1, from coordinate 4,571 downwards.
CCTGCTTGAAAAGAGTCAACAAACCGAGCATCTTATCCTGTCCGTAGTCATCCAGCAGATATTCCACGAGGCTATAGCTCTGGGCATAAGAAAGGTAAGCTTTCTCGGGCTCGGCGGAAAATGGACCGCACAGGCTGCGTACGGAAATGAGTGTATCGTCACGAATAGCCTTGTCCAGGTAGGAGCGGAGAGAAGGGTCGAGGTCGCCCTCGTTATACGTAGCTAACCCCTCATCGAGCCAGACGGGGAGCCGCCCATACGGGCCAAAAGTTGCCTGATAAACAACCAGATGCGTTAACTCGTGAACCAGGGCCCTCTTGCCCCAATCACGTCTCGCCGGCTCAATACCGATAGCGATGGTACTGAATTCAGGAAAAGCAACACCGCCAGTCCATTCATGAGGAAAAATCATGGCTCCCTGCAAATCACTGGTGGAGGCATAAATATATATCTTGATAGGCTGTTGCGGATAAGTGCCAATATCCTCAGTCAATCTGGCAAGACCGTTCTTGCAAGCATCCATCAGGTCTTGCGCGAAGGAAGAATCGCCTTCATACCAGAAGATGGTCACCTCATCACCTTGAGAAATCTGCGATTCGGCCAGGAACCCGCTGCTGGTCAAGCTCTGCCAAACATAGCGACCGTCATCGAAATGCATTGTCTCAGGGGAGGTCTCCAGCCTGTTCCCGTCAGTGTCCTCGATCGTCCACCAATAGGTGACTTCCGCACCGGGGGGCAAGCTTGCTTGCCTCATATCCCAGACCCAACTGGCATCTATTCTGGTTGCCGGAGCAAAATCAGCCCGGCCCTCACTGACAACTTCAGCATACTTCATCTTGTCCACCTGGTAACACAGACGCACATCAACAATATGAGCACTGCTTTCAGCTTCGAGCGTGAACACGGCCTGACGGGGGAAATCTATCTCTACATCGCCAGTTAGAACCGTAATACCAGCTTCGGCTTGTGTGCCCGTCATCGCGAGCCGAGGCTCTGAGCCCGGCAACGTGTCCGGTAATTCCCCGCCAGGCTTATCCTGGGCGAGACTCTGCCCCACGACGAAAGCAGGAACCAGCAGCAACAGCAGAATTGCAGCGATTAAAGCCAGACGTCCCATCATTTACCTACTTGCGACCTAAGATAAGCAGTGATAAATCCATCCAGTTCCCCATCCAATACAGCATCAGGATCGTGAACTTCATAATTGGTACGGAGATCCTTCACCATCTTGTATGGATGAAGAACGTAACTCCGGATTTGACTCCCCCAGCCCGCTTCGATACGCTCGCCCTTGATCTTGGCTCTTTCCTCCTCTTTCTTCTTATGCTCGAGCTCCAGAAGACGAGAATAGAGAATCTTCAAAGCAGCTTCCTTGTTTTGGTGCTGAGACCTCTGACCCTGACAAACAGCCATCAGTCCTGTCGGCAAGTGAGTTATCCTGACGGCGCTACTTGTCTTCTGCATATGTTGCCCGCCAGGTCCACTGGACCTGAAAGTATCCACCTTCAAATCTTCCGGGTCTATTTTGATATCCACTGTCTCTTCAGCCTCGGGGAGGACTTCCACCAGGACAAAAGATGTGTGACGGGAATGGTCGGAATCAAAGGGGGAAAGCCGAACCAGCCTGTGCACCCCGTGTTCACCCTTGAGATAGCCGTAGACATAACTCCCCTTAATCTCCACGATAGCGCTTTTAATGCCCGCCTCTTCGCCCGGGGAGACATCTAGCACCTCGGCCTCATAATCATGCCGCTCTGCCCACCTCAAGTACATGCGGAGCAACATGTCTGCCCAATCCTGAGACTCTGTGCCACCGGCACCGGCATGAAGGGCAAGCATGGCGTTGCGAGCGTCATAGTCACCGACGAAGAGCTGCTGACCCTCCAGCTGTTCGAACTGAGACCCTAGCTTCTCCAGCTCCAGTTGTAGCTCTTCCTTAAGAGCGTCATCGTCCTCTCCGACAGCTAGACCGATCATGTCCCGAAGGTCGGTGGCTTTCTTCTCCAGCGCGCGCCAGGTATTAACCAGATCTTTCTTGACCGCAAGCTGACGCATAATAGCCTTAGCCCTGGCCGAGTCACTCCAGAAATCGGGGTGGGCTGACTCCAGCTCTACCCTGGCAATTTCACTTTCCTTGCCGGCGATATCAAAGATGCACCATAATGTCTGAGATTTGACGAAGCAAAGCTTCTAGACCTTCTTTCTCTTCTTCCATTCTGGCTCCTTGTATTCAGTCAATATGATCAGCTAAATGAATCCCGATGTGATTTTGCCTGCCACCATAATCAAACGACCTGCGCCGATAGTCCAGGCTCAAAAATCAGTCTGCCCGCAGCAGCGAGGTGAGCCAGGCGGGTAGGTTCAGGAAGCCTGTAACCACGGCAGCATTTCATCACCCATTCCAAAGCCGATGCCAGGTCGATTCTATGCCCGACCGAAACGTATATTGGCTTCACTCCAGACTTGGTCCTTAGCGCTGCTCCAATAAGCTCCCCATCATCAAGCAGTTCAGCATGGGAGCCAGGGTCTTCCCCTACAGGCTGATGCCGGCCACAAAGGATAGATTTAGCACAGCCGATAGTGGGTAAATCCAGAAAAAGCCCCAGATGTGTGGCCAGCCCAAGCCTCCTGGGATGGGCAATCCCTTGACCGTCAACCAGAACAAGATCGGGAGCATTGCCCAGTTTTTCGCACGCAGCCAGAATCAGGGGACTTTCTCGAAAGGACAGCAGGCCGGGAATATAGGGAAACGAAATCTTATCTTCAGCTACCCTTACTTCGACTATGCTCAGCTCAGGATAACGGAGAACCACCACAGCTGCTCGAGCCACACCATGAGCATCAGGAGAAGATATGTCAACACCGGCGATGAGGCGTGGGTTGCTAACTTCGCTTTCAGTTATCACCCTGTTCGCCAGACTCAATTGTATTTCCCTTGCCCGGGCCGGGCTCAGCTCCCAGTCGTGCAGTGTATACACTCTCATGCCTTGAATTATAAAGCATTTCGCTTCCATAACAAACTGTGAGGCCGCTGTGACATTAACAGTGTGGCTTTTCGCCAGGCTGGCAAAGTTGTCAAAAAAAAACTACTTTGCTATAATCTTGAGTTGCTGAAATGTTTGTCTTGTCAACCGCGAAAACACCTTATTCACAAACGTTGTCCAGCAGCATTCCAGAGAACTATCGAGACGAAGTATCATGCCGGAAGAAATCACCACTAGCGTAGAAGCCATCGAAGCCGAAGCTCAAAAGATACTCGAAGAGGCGAGGACCAGAGCCAACGAAATTCTCGCCGAAGCCAGGGAAGAGGCCAGGAAAATACTCTCCTCTAAGTTGGAGATGGATGAGGCAAAAGCTTTCTCTGACAAGTTTGTAAGCAGGGCTAAACAAGAAGCGGAGAAGAAAATCGAGGATTCTGAGAAGAAAGCTGCCGAAATCAGCGCCAGCGCTGATGAGAAAGTCAAGGAAATTACGAAGCTCGTCGTTAATATTGTCACGGGCAGAAGTTAACATGCCACCTCTAATCGTCAATACAGTTGACCCTATGGCCAAAGTCAGGGTCGTGACGACCAAGGATTACTCCACCAAGGCCATCAAGACTCTTCATACCGCTGGTGTGCTTCACGTCGAGGAAAGCGAAGAGCTAAGGCCTGTAGACAAAGAAGCAATCGAAAGGGAAAGAAGGGAGATCGGCGAATTACTGACGGGCATTAACGACGTACTGGCTTACATCCCAAAAGGAGAACGGGTATCGCTGAAAGAAGATGTGGAGGTTATATATACCAGGCCCTTTGACGAAGTTGACAGCGAAGTAAGGTCGCTGTGTACCAAGCTCAGCAACATGCATCAAAGCGCGGCCAAACTCAACGAGAATGTTACGGCGCTAACAGAACTGAGCAAGTATCTCGGCTCCCTTGAGCAGCAGGCTGACATTAGATTGGGAGATTTGAATTTCTCTGGAAGTTATCTTTTTTCCCGGGTCTTTGTGTTTCCCAACGACGTATTTGAAACTTCATATCCTAAACTGAGAGACCACATGCTCGAGGATGTTTCGGGTACAGTGGAAAACGAGACTGTCTTGTATGCCATTGCCAGAATGCAAGACAAGGAAGTTACGGAGTCCCTAGTCAAGGATGCGGGGGGCAAGGTTTTGCCGGTACCAGAGGAAGATTTGACCGTAAGGGAATTCCTTGAGGTAGCCGACGGCAAAATCCACAATCTTGAACAAGATTTGACAAAGCTTCAGGCCGAGATTGAAAGCAAGACCAGGGAGAACCTGGAAAGGCTCGTCCTTTTCAGGGAGGCATTATCGGCAGAAGGTGAAAGGTTGGCAGTTTTGGCCAAAGCCTCTGAGGCAGAATACGTCACTTTGATCGAGTGGTGGATTCCCGAGAATAACGTCGAAGCTACAATTTCCGGGCTCAAGGAGGACATAGGCTACGTGTTTATCGACACGAGGCAGCCAGAGCAAGCAGAGGAGCCGCCCACCAAGATGAAGAACCCCACCCCTCTCAAGCCGTTCGAAGTCATCGTGAACCTGTTTGGTACACCAAAGTACGGGGAATGGGACC
>JAWOCP010000140.1:0-10936 GCA_046483735.1 Dehalococcoidia bacterium | reverse complement strand
GTCAAGGAAAACGCCGAAGTTAAGGGCCGGTCCGGCGCCGTCCATTGCATGCACATACTGGCGACCAGGGACGATGGCATCGTCAAGCATCGTATTGCAATTGGCATCGAGGCGGATGATAAGCCACTGGGACTGGACAAGGTATTTGACTTCGATGACAAGGCGTATGATGCAGGTATTCCCGACAAAGTCTTCATTGCTGTTCCGGGACTCGACAAGGAGGCGAAGGCCTTTGCCAAGCGGCAGCGGATAAAGGTGTTCGAGGCCAAGCACCTGGAGCCACCGGCGGAAGAAGAGCCTTCACACGACGGGGAAACCCCGAATCCTGAGCCCGACAAAACCGGGGAATCATAACCCCCTGACAAGAACAAGCTATCAGCAGTCAGCAGATGGCAGGTTTTAAGGCTGGCGGGAATCTTTTCCCGCCGGTCGTTCGAGCCCCTCAGTTCCCCGTGAAGGAAACGATTCCTTCACGCCTCGAAAGCTATGGAAATAACCCCTGTGTCCCCCTTAGTTTAAGGGGGAGATCTATGAGAGGGTCCTGAATGACAAATGCCAAAGCTCAAATGACAAGTGAAGCCCAAAACCCAAATGACAAAGAATGTAGTCGCCCGATTTATCGGGTAGTCGCGCCGCCCTTCAAGTAAGCTCAGTGCATAGCTTGATGAATCCGGTATATGCCGCCTTTGCGTATTCCCCGCATTGCCTCACCCTAACCCTCTCCGGCAAGTGGAGAGGGAACGCTCCTTACTGTAGGGGGGCAATTGAAAGCTGACTGCTGACCGCTGAAAGCGAATAACTGTTCGCCGATAAATGGTATAATATGAATGCGAACCGAGGTGAATCGGAGTCAGGGCTTAAGCCCATAGAAGGTGAAGGAGATGTGGCAAATAGTGTCCAGGGATAAGGAGGAAGGGTCAAATATTTGAAGAAGTGCCATACTTTGAAGTTACCACCGTTTTAGGAAAGAGGATAAGGACCACCAAACCATATTGGGAAAAGCTGGTTACTACTAAGCATCCTCGGATACGAGATAGAGAGAAAGAGGTTCAGGAAGCTCTACAGAAGGCTGATGAGGTAAGGAGAAGTACGGTAGATTCCAGTGTTTATTTATACTATAAGTTATACTATAAGAAGGAGAGAGAATGCTATATCTGCGCAGTAGCAAAGCATATCAATGATGAAGGCTTTCTCATAACTGCCTATTTCACTCAATCTATCAAGATTGGGGAGGTGATATGGACAAAATAAGGATCTTCTACGACAAACAAGGCAATACCCTGAATGTTTGGTTTGACGACCCAGCGAAAGAATATATGTGTGAAGAAACAAGCGAAGAGGTAATACTGGTTAAAGATAGGATGGGAAGGGTTATAGGTTTTGAGAGGCTCAATTTCCTTACCCCGGAAGCTCAAGCGGGTTTGGACCAACTCCCGGTAGAAGCAATCGTTACCTGAATTCCAGAGATTGCCGCGTCCCGACAGGAGCATTCAGCGGTCAGTAGATAACCCCCTGTGTCCCACTTAGTTTAAGGCGGAGATCTATGAGAGGGTCCTGGATGGCAAACTACAAAGCTCGAACGTAGAAAGTCAAAAATCAAAGTGCAAAAATCAAAATTACAGGTCAAAATGCAAAAATTGGAAACCTTCGAGAGGTTTTGAGGCGGGCGGGAATCCTTTCCCGCCGGTCGTTCGAGCCCCTCAGTTCCCCGTGAAGGAAATGATTCCTTCACGCCTCGAGATTTTTTGCACGACCCTGAAGGGTCGCACTACATATTCGGGCTTTTGGATTCCTTCGCGCCTCAATTGTCGTTGCGAACCCCGACCTATCGGGGTGAAGCAATCTCGGTACGGCCAATGGGAGTGGTCATACTCGGGGCTGAACGCCGAACGCTGACCACACTAACCGCTGATCGCTGACTGCCGGCTGCTTGGGTCTGTAGTGCGACCCTTCAGGGTCGTGCCATCTCCTTACGCACCCCGATAGAATCGGGGCACTACATGTCCTCCCGATGCAATCGGGAGGACACGCAATGACAAGAAGAAGTACGGTGTCCCGCTGAAAGCTGACCGCTGATAGCCAACTACAGTACTATTGTTCTATTACCGATGGGTGATTGACGGCGAAAACAGCTATGCTATACTTGAGACTATTCGAGTTAACTACCGGAGAAAGCATAACAAGGAGGTGAAAGCAGACTATACGAGAGGCTAAATTATTGCAGACAAACCCAGAAACACAGGAAAAATCAAAGAAAGGAGGTAAACAAGCACAAGAATGAAAAAGTTAATGAAAAGGATGCACAAAGCACAGAAGGGTTTGACCCTGATCGAGCTGCTCATCGTGGTCGCCATCCTGGGCATCATCGCCGCGGTGGTCATTCCCAACCTGGGCGCGTTCATGGTCACAGGCAGGATCAGCGCGGCCAATACCGAGGTCGAGAACGTGAAGACGGCATCGCTGGCCTACTACGCCGAGAATGAAGCGTGGCCCGGAGACTCAACCGAGCTTGAAGGTCCGGACGGTTTCATTGCTGGAGACCTTACAGGTACGTACTCTTTTGACTCCACTTACGGTTGGGTCGGGAACGGGACTGGTTGGGATCTGGACTGGGTCGATGTCGAGGATGGGCACGGCTACTGGGAAAGACCATCGGCATAGATGAACTGAAGATGTCGCGCCGGATTGCTGGTTAGCGAATCTGTGCGAAGACTAGGAGGTGGTTCGCCACGGCAATGGCAGGGGCGAACCACCTCTAGCTTATAGGCGAGTTCTTAATAATCGACAACCAGTCAAGCGAGTGACAGAAATGAGGAGGTCACGGATAATGGGACATGTAGCAAAGCTACCGGGGGTACCCGTGAGGCACGGAGAGAAGGGCCTGACCCTGATCGAGTTGCTGATCGTTGTCGCCATCCTGGGCGTCGTTGCTGCCGTGGTCGTCCCCAATGTCGGCGCCTTCCGCACCACGGGAAAGCTGGCCGCTGCCAACGATGAGGCGGAATACGTGAAGACGGCGGCGCTGGCGTACTATGCCGACGCGGCAGACTGGGCGGGCGTTACTCCGGCCGTGCTGAACAGCGGCACGGGCTACGAAACCTACCTCGCCGGAGAGCTTAAGGCTCTGTATGTGTTTGATGATGACGGATTCATCGTATCGGTCTCGGAGCATACATGGGGCGACGAAATCGAGTGGTCCCACCATGCCCCCGGTGAGAGAAGGTGGATAAGAAGCGGCTAGCGATATGGCGGAAGCGCCTTCTGAGGACGGAGCCGAGCGGATGGTAAGCCGGCCAGGAATGCGGCAAACCGGGGTGGTGGTTTGCTCCGGGATTGCCAGGGGCGGGCCACCGCGTCTTGTCGCCCACTCCACAAGTATGCTATCCTGCGGGGTAATGCTTGCAGGAATGGAAGAAAGTCGCGGGCATTGAGACAGCGTGCCCATCAGGCCGCGATGCAGTCCCGGCATGGAGAGAAAGGGGTAACCCTCATTGAGCTGCTGGTCGTGATAGCCATCGTGGCCATTATCGCCGCAATGGTTATCCCCAACATAACAGCCTTCCGTATAACGAGCACGCTGGCCGTGGCCAACGATGAGGCATCCAACGTGAAGACGGCGGCCATCGCCTATCTTGCCACATATGAGGAGTGGCCCGACACCTCCGACGCCCTGGAGGGGGACCTTCTGGCCGGAGAGCTGAGGGCGAGGTATGTCTTCAATGAGGATGGCTTCATAAGTGAGAATGGTACCGACCCGAGTATCGGGGGTGGATGGGGAGATGTGATTGAGTGGGATGAAGAGGGGCAGGCGTGGGTGAGGAAGTGAGCGGTCAGCGGTCAGCGGAATCGTGAAGGAAATGATTCCTTCACGCCTCGATTGTCTTTGCGAGGAGCCCCGACTTGTCGGGACGACGAAGCAATCCCGGTGGGGCTTTCACCGCAAGGAGATTGCCACGCTTCGCTCGCAATGACGGAAGCCGGCATTCAGCGGTCAGCGGTCAGCGTTCAGCAAATGTAGTGCCCCGATTCTATCGGGGTGCGTAAGGAGACGGCACGACCCTGAAGGGTCGCACTACAGACGCAAGAAAGAAGCTCTCAGCTTTTCAAGGCGTTGAGATTCATGGAAATGGTATAATATGTATCACAACGGAGCTGAAAGAAAGAATGACAAAGACAGTCTCGATATCCGAGGACAGCATCATAGCGATGCTCAAAGGATTACCGGAAGACACTTTGATGGACATATTTTCAAAGATGCTGGTTGAAAGTGATACCTCTCCTCTAACCGATGAAGAAAACGCATCGTATCAGAGAGCTATGAAAGAGCATGAGAAAGGGGAGGTTATCAATTGGCAGCATTTGAAATAGAGTTTTCCAGACATGCTGAGCGGCAACTGAAAGAAAGAAATATCAAGCCCGAGCTAGTTCAAGAGACCCTGGAGAATCCCGAACAGATAGTAGCGGCAGGCAACAATAGAAAAATTGCCCAGCGAACTTACCAGAGACAAGGCAGGGACTTTCTATTGAGAGTGGTATATTCTGAGCAAGGTAAGGCACACATAATAACAATGTACTGGACATCAAGGGTATCCAGGTATAGGAGGAAATCATGAGGATAAGCTATGATGAAAAGACGGATTCCCTCTATGTGAGGCTAAAAGAGACCCCTTACTACGAAAGCGACGAGGTGAGGGAAGGCGTTCTGTTGGACTATGACGACAAGGGAAACGTAATTGCCATCGAGATTCTGGAGGCTAGCGAATACCTGTCCGGCGATGAGCTTGCTTCGCTAACGTACAATGTAGAGAAAGCCATCACCAGATAGCCGAAGAAAGAGGCGGAGGACTTCCAATGACCACCCCCCTTTGTCCTTGCGAGGAGTCCCGACAGGTCGGGGCGACGAGGCAATCCCGGTGGGGTACTCAACGGTGTGAGATTGCCGCGCTTCGCTCGCAATGACGGAAGCCGGCAATCAGCTATCAGCGGTCAGCTTTCAGCAAATGTAGTGCCCCGATTCTATCGGGGTGCGTAAAGAGATGGCACGACCCTGAAGGGTCGCACTACAGACGCAAGAAAGAAGCTGTCGGCGGTCAGTAGATTCCGATTTTGACGGTGTTCGCTGTCTTATATATAATTGCTGTGGAGGGATAATTATGCTGGTGGAGTACGTCGAGCGAGCGATGAGCAAAGCCGCGTATGAGAAGCTCGAAGATGGTACTTATTGTGGCAAGATTCCTGAATGCCGTGGCACAATTGCTTTCGGTGAAACGCTTTATCAGTGCCAGGGTGAGTTGAGGTCGGTTCTCGAAGGCTGGCTAATCGTCAAGATCAGGCATGGTGATCACTTGCCTGTAATAGATGGAGTCGACCTAAACAAGGGTATACCGGTACCTGAGGAAACCACAGCCCATGGCTAGATGGGCACCGTGCAAACGAAGAGTCTTCATAAGGAAATTGGCCAGATTAGGTTTCAGCCCGCCTGAACCAGGCGGGCGTCATTTTTATATGCGTTATGGGACGCATACCCTGGCTATTCCCAGTAATACTGAATACTCTGTGCCTCAGCTCAAGGAACTCCTCAAGGAAGTGGAACAGATTAGGGGGCGGGGAATTTCTTTGCGCGAGTGGCAGGGTCTCTCCTGAGAAATTGGTGACGCGAATCTCACAGCCCTAGTACCGACCGCGGATCGCTGACCGCTTTGTGCCCTTCGTCTTTGCGAGACGCCACGATGTATCGAGGCGACGAGGCAATCCCGGTGGGGTACTCGACGGTGTGAGATTGCCGCGTCCCGATTTCATCGGGACTCGCAATGACAGGAGAGAGGGACTCGCGATGACAGGGGGAATACATCGGGACTCGCGATGACAGGAGGAATACATCGGGACTCGCGATAACCCACCCCCCTTTGTCTTTGCGAGGAACGTAGTGACGAAGCAATCTCGTGATATACTACCCACCATGCCCAGGCAATACTATGTTTACATAATGACAAACAACAGAAACACCGTGCTTTACGTGGGCGTCACCAGCGACTTAATAAAGAGAATCTACGAGCACAAGGCAAAGCTGGTTGAGGGGTTCACCAAGAAATATAACATTATCAAACTTGTGTATTACGAGATCTTCGAGGACATAGAGAATGCGATTGTACGGGAGAAACAGATAAAGGCTGGCTCAAGGCGAAGGAAGGTCCAGTTGATTGATAGTATGAACAGAGAGTGGCGTGACCTGTTCGATGAGCTATGAGATTGCCGCGTCCCGATTTCATCGGGACTCGCAATGACAGGAGGAATACATCGGGACTCGCGATGACACACCGCCCTTCGTCTTTGCGAGGAGTCCCGGTTCATCGGGGCGACGAGGCAATCCCGGTGGGGTACTCGACGGTATGAGATTGCCGCGCTTCGCTCAAGTACTCTCTCCCCTGGCGGGAGAGAGTTAGAGTGAGCGGGTATATTGAGGTCACCCTCACCTTGCCTCACCCTAACCCTCTCCAGCAAGTGGAGAGGGGACTCGCAATGACAGGAGAGAGGGGCTCGCGATGACAGGAGGAATACATCGGGACTCGCGATGACACACCCCCCTTTGTCTTTGCGAGGAGTCCCGGTTCATCGGGGTGACGAAGCAATCTCGGTGGGGTACTCGACGGTGTGAGATTGCCGCGCTTCGCTCAAGTACTCTCTCCCCTGGCGGGAGAGAGTTAGAGTGAGGGGGTATATTGAGGTCACCCTCACCTTGCCTCACCCTAACCCTCTCCAGCAAGTGGAGAGGGGACTCGCGTCCAGGGAGAGGAAATCAGGGACTCGCAATCACAGGAGAGAGGGACGCGTGATGACAGGGGCATTGGGGATTGACAGCTGAACGCTGACCGCTGCTCGCCGGTAGCTGATAGCTTTCGGGGCTGGGCGGGGCGGAGGTTCCCTACACCCCTGACTGCGCTCCTACTTTGCCGATGAGCTTCTCCACTTCCTTGCGGTCGTTGCAGAAGTCAAGCACGCTTTCGCCGCTGATGGCCCCTTGAAGATAGAGGGCGACCAGGGCTTCGTCCATCGAAACCATGCCTATATCCCGGTGGGTGCGGATGACATTGGGCAGCTGGTAAATCTTGCCCTCGCGGATGAGTGCTTTCACCGGAGGATTGCCGAGCATAATTTCCACGGCGGCTATCCGGCCCGAGCCATCGGCCCGCGGCACAAGCACCTGGCACATGACACCGACAAGTAGAGAGGCCAGCCGCGACTGGGCCAGGTTGCGCTGGTGGGGCGGGAAGAGGTCTATTATCCTCTCCATGGCCTGTGTGGCGCTGGGGGCGTGACCGGTGGTCATTATGAAGTGCCCGGTCTCAGCCAGCGTCAGGACGGCGTCGGCGGTGTCGGGGTCTCTCATCTCACCCAGCAGAATAACGTCGGGGTCTTGACGCAAGATATGCTTGAGGGCATTGGCAAAGGACAGGGTATCGCTGCCCAGCTGGCGCTGGGTGACGGCGCATTTAATGGTGGGGTGAACGTATTCGATGGGGTCTTCCACGGTGACCACGTGACGCGTCTCATTATGATTAAGGTAGTTAATCATGGCGGCCAGGGTCGTGCTCTTACCACTGCCGGTAGGCCCGGTGACTATCAGCAGTCCTCTGGGCTTCATGGCAAGCTGCTTGAAGATCTGGGGCAACCCCAGTTCATCTATGGTGGGGATTTTGGGGGGCAGCAGCCGTATGGCAATGCTAATGGAGCCGCGCTGCTGGGCTGCATTGCAACGCAGCCGCCCGACATCAGGCATGGTATAGCCGAAATCGAGCTCCAGGTGGCGGTGGAAATGCTCCCTCTCCTCGGGCGTGGTAATCTGAAGAAAAGCTTCGTTCACATCCTCATGAGTGAGCGCCGCGATGCCGTTTGCGGTTTCCAGGGAGCCGTGGATACGGTACATGGCCGGGCTGCCGACTACCATATGCAAATCGCTGGCCAGCCTGCCCTTGCCTTGACGAAGTAACTTAAAAATGTCCATTTCTTCCCCCTCCTATTTTGTCACGGTCAGTTCGAAATTGGAAGCTGTACCAGCCGAGGTGATGGCGCGAATCCAAACGTTGGAGAACCTGTCGCTCTTCCTCAAGTCCCGGGCATAGTCGAAGATATCGCCCTCTGATGAAGCCTCCCCACTCACAGTCATCGAACTTCCCCCATGAATAACCGTACTCAAGCGTACCTTCGTTCCTGCCAGCATGTTAATCTCGGTCAGGTCCAGGGCAGTCTCGGCACGCTTCCGTTCCAGACTGGTGACTGTATTGTTAAGCCCCTCGGCGGTGGCTTCCATAGGCCCGGTCTTTGCTTTCAATGAGGCAATGTCCCTCTGGTACTGGGCGACAAGGCCTTCCTCGGTTGCTACAGAGGGACGCAATTCTCCGATCTGAGCGCGGGCGTACCCGATGAATATTACGCCGAAGACGATGAGGCCGACACCGATGACGATGCCGACGGGAATAAGGACCCGCGCAATGGAGAAATGCTTGGGCAAATAGACCTCGGGCAGGGCATTGAAATTGACCACCGAAAAGTCGGCCCCTTCCTTGGCGGGCAGCAGCTCCTTGAGAGCCAGCCCGATGTTGACCATGAACGGGTCGGCATCGAATCCTTCGGGGGCCTCGACCGGCGAGGGCAGCAGCGACACGGGATTGCCCTTATCGCCAACCAGTGATTCCCATCTGTCCGGCGCTTCTGTCAGGTCGCCGCAGACGAACACGGGCACGGTTGAATCCAGGGGCGTTTCCATATGTCCCGAATTATAGAAGGTAACGGTCCGGTTGAACTCCTCCACGATAAGAGGCAGCTTGTCCTCCAGGGATTCAGCCTCGCCGGGCACCGATAAGCGGCGGATAACCTGGGGCAGCCTGTCGCTGATGACCATAACCTCGAGGTGGTCCAGCCTGGAATTGACAATGATTGCCCGTGGCACGTCGGGGATTCGGCACAGGGCCAGAGGGGCCAGGTCCATGATGTAGGGCCTGATGCCTGCCCTGCGCAGGGTTCCCACCAGGGCATCGACTGCATTACGGGGGAAGGTAGCCAGGAAGATGCGTCTCTCTCCCGTCATGGAGGTAATATTCTGGTAAGAGTAGTAGACCTCCTCCAGAGGCGTCGGTATCGTTCTCTTGGCCTCGCGTCTTACCGCCTCGGGGAGGACCGCGTCCGGCACATCGGGCAGGGTTATGATACGGTACAGGGAATCGTGCCCGCTGAGGGCGGTGATAACCTTGTCCATGCCCACCTTCTCCTGCTTGAACAACTGCCTGACCGCTTCGGCCACCCGTTCTTCATCGAGGATGAGACCCTGGCTGACCAGGCCCGGCTCCAGGGGCCAGTTGGCCCATTTTTCTACCTGCCGGCCCTTCATGACCAGCAGGTTGATGCCGGTATCTCTGATGAATAACGTGGTAGCTTTCTTTGCCATCTCTAATTATCCTTTGTAGCCGTAGATATCGATGTTCAGCGATGCTATACCAGAGTAGTCTATATTTACGCCCTTCACCTCAGCGCTCCACGGGAGCTGGAAGTCCCCGGGGGTGCGCAGGGCGTGGATAAAATCGAGTATGTCTTTCACTTCACCCTCGACAATCACAAGGAAAGAAGCGACGGAATAGGTAGTCGTCCCCACTGTCTTATCGGTGGGACCGGAGGCGGTGAGCCTGACTATCTGCACTCTAAACTGGGCAGCAGTCTTAAACAGGTCGTCGCCGTATTCGATGCTTTCCGGCGAGCGTGGAAATTTGGCTGTGCTGCTGGCAAGCTTTGATTCGGCCTGCATCAATTGGCTGTCAAGGTCCTGCTTTTGCGTTATGAGGCTGGGCAGGCGCGCCTTGGCCTGGTCCAGTCTGTCCTGCAGTTGCCTATACTCCGCGTTCGTCTGCAAATAGTTGGAGACAAGAAAGCCGATGACAATAGCGAAAACGATGACGCCTATAATCACCAGGACTTTCTTACTCAGTCTCATCGGCTAATCCGCCTTTCATATCCTGCGGCTGACCTTGCGGGTCGGTATGGTGAGGCCGCTCTTTCCGGGGCAGCTTCTGTAGCTTGATTCAGTCGCACAAGATACCAGTATAGCACGATGCCGTTTGCTGTCAATAGGCCAACGGTAATGGTAGCTTAGTACAATTAAAGTTACTATTGTTTAACCACGCATTCATAATGCCAAAATCGAAATGACAAAGCACTTCCAAATGACAAAATCCAAAGGAAGCGGTCAGCATTCAGCGGTCAGCAGTCGGCGGTCGGCAATCAGCAAATGTAGTGCGAGGCTTTAGCCTCGTGCATAAGGAGACGGCACGACCCTGAAGGGTCGCACTACAGACCCAAGCGGTCGGCTATCAGCCGTCAGCTATCAGTTTCCCCCTTACTCTAACTCTCTCCCGCGAGGGGAGAGAGTATTTCATCGGGACGCGGCGATCCCCGTAGCGAAATCCTAAATCCTGATCTCTAAATCCTGAATGCCGATTGTATCGGCATCCCTGGCAAAGTCGGGACAAGCCCGAAATTCAAAAATCAAAGATAAAAGGTAAAAATTACAAATCAAAGTTCAAAATTAAGGGTCCAGGTATTCCCTGCTAGCTATTTTTGAATTTTGCTCCGTCATTTTGCATTTTGCATTTTAATATTTGACTTTGTTTGGTCGCTGAGATCCCTGATTAAATCAGGGACAGGGTTTGGATTTGTCAGGGGTTTCGTGCTTCGAGTTTCGGACTTGACCTGGGAGAGTGTGACCGGAGCTCGTCCCAACGACGAGGAAGGGGGTTATTAATGGAGGCGAGGATGCGCTTCACCGCTACAGATGAGCATGTTAGAAGTCAGCATTCGTGCTCTGAAAGAGGTGCTCCACTCCGAGGGATTGCTGGAAGAGAAGGAAGGCGAAGAGGCATAGCCCTCTCCCCCTGGCTCCCTCTCCCAC
>JAWOCP010000127.1:0-3777 GCA_046483735.1 Dehalococcoidia bacterium | reverse complement strand
TCAAGAAGGCTGGCGCAATAAGAGAAGGCCATTTCCTGCTCACCTCGGGATTACACTCACCCGTTTATTGGGAAAAGTTCCGTATTTTGCAGCATCCTCATTATACCGAGAAGTTGTGCCGCCTGATCGCCAAACATTTCAAGAAGCAAAGAATAGATGTGGTCGCAGGACCGACCACTGGCGGCATTATTCTCGCCTTCGAAACTGCTCGCCAATTAGGAGTGAGGAGCATCTTTGCCGAAAAAGAGGGGGAGGTGAGGCTATTCCGGCGCGATTTTGAAATTGTCCGTGGCGAACACGTCCTTGTTGTCGATGACATTTTGACGACGGGGAGCTCGCTCAGGGAGACGATAAGTGCTGTAGATAGACTGGAGGGGATTGTCATTGGTCTTGGAGTGCTTGTCGATCGTAGTGAGAAAAGTCTGGTCTTCAACCTACCCCTCTTCAGCTGCCTTCGTGCCCCCACCGTAACCTATTCACCTGAGGAATGTCCCCTATGTGCTGCTCATATCCCTCTGGTCAAACCCGGTGCCCCAAGCTAGCAAATTGCCTTACATGCCCCCCTGTCATTCCTCGCTTCGCTCAGAATGACAGGGTAGCGGCTCAGAAGGACAAGGCAAAGCTATCAAACGACCTCAATCTATCTTGCTTGACACTGAGATGGGGAAAACCTACAATATCCCTGGCGCCGAGGTAGCTCAGGTGGTAGAGCAGCGGACTGAAAATCCGCGTGTCAGCGGTTCGACTCCGCTCCTCGGCACCACGTGAGCGACGTTTTCAAGCAACTATAAGAGGACGGCAAGAGTAACGCTTCGGCATCATGTTAACAATGTGCCGCCTACAGAAATCGAGCATGTTTTTGCCGGCGCGGGTAAGAAGATACTCTCAAGCCGAAGTGGCGGAATGGTAGACGCGGCAGTCTCAAAAACTGTTGAGGGGCAACCCTCGTGTCGGTTCGAGTCCGACCTTCGGCACCACGGACTAAAAGAAGGTTAATCGAGCCTCCCTGAAGCTCGAGAGGTCTTGTAGGTGTTAGTGCCGGGTTGTGTAGCGGTAGCACAGAGGACTTTGGATCCTTTAGCCCAGGTTCGAATCCTGGCCCGGCAGCCAACTGCAAGGAGAAGAGATAGAGAAGTAATCACAAGAGCCGGTTGAAGACACACCTCATCCTGGTTGTCAGGGAAGGTGTGGTCTTATCCAGGGCAAAGACCGATGGAAAAACTCAAGCACGTGACTATGTATACCGATGGCGCATGCATTGGCAATCCCGGCCCCGGCGGGTATGGGGCAATAATCCTCTATCAGGGTGAGAGAAAAGAGCTATCAGGTGGCTATCGCAGGACCACCAACAACCGAATGGAAATAATGGCTGCGATTGTCGGATTAGGGACTCTAAGAGAGAGATGCCGGGTGACCCTGTACAGTGATTCCGAGTACTTGGTCAAGGCGATGTCGAGAGGATGGGCTCAGAGATGGCGAGCAAATGGCTGGAAGCGCAATAAACGAGAAAAGGCGTTGAATCCCGACCTCTGGGAGAGGCTGCTGCAACTGTGCGAGCGCCATGAGGTGCACTTCAGATGGATCAGGGGACATGCAGAAAACGCTGAAAACATCCGCTGCGACGAGTTGGCCATGCAAGCTGCCCAGCAACCGAATTTGCCCGTTGACGAGGGTTATATCTCGCAGAGTGAGATAGCGAAGACAGCAGAGTATGCCCAACAATAGATTCACAGCGATGATTGCGCAAGCTGAGGTTGAACTCTCAGGCACGGACTTACGGAAAGGCAACTTGAGTAAAATCCCCAAAAATGCGAAAATCAGTGCTGGCAAATTTGAACACTTGCGCTAAGACATTCGTTCCCCGGTAGCTCAATGGTAGAGTGGGCGGCTGTTAACCGCTTGGTTGCAGGTTCGAGTCCTGCCCGGGGAGCCAGCTTGTTTTTCTGAACTTGATAAATACAGGACACCCGATTCCCTTGACAGCGGGGGGTGTGATATAGTACAAGTTAGAGTCCAGCGAAAACTGAATTATTAGGCACGTGCTTACAATATCAGGCAACGAATACTTTGTCATAAATGGTAAATCAACCAGGATCATCCCGGGCACCATAGTTCAAGTAAGGACTTCAGGAATTAGCGCCAGAAAGGAAGCCAAATAATGAGTGAGAACGAAACCTTTACGCAGTTAAGAGGGTTGATCGTGGAGCTGCTGGAGGTTGATGAGTCAGAAGTTGTCCCGGAGGCATCATTTGCTGATGACTTTAATGCTGATAGTCTGGACATTATTGAATTGATTACCGCAGTGGAAGACACATTCAAAATCGAAATCCCCGATGATGATGCAGAGAAACTACAGACCGTTCAAGACGCGCTTGACTACATCGAAGCAAAAATCTAGAAGGCAGCCATTCATGGGATAAGCCTTCATAACCATCTCCATTCCTCGTGATGGTGCTGGCACGTGTTAGGAAACGAGCCTTAGAAGCTTTTGGGGCCCGGGACTAAGCGTTGAACAAGAATGAGCAGGGCACTTAGAAGAAGAGTAGTAATCACTGGACTTGGCGCCGTTACCCCTTTAGCCATTGGTGTTGAAGAATCCTGGCAGAAGCTCTGCAAGGGCAAATCAGGTATAACCAGAATCACGAAGTTCGACCCTACCGGTTTTAACGTGCAAATCGCTGCCGAGCTCAAGGATTTTCACCCTGAAGATTTTCTAGATAAGAAAAGAATCAGAAGGACGGACCCCTTTATCCAGTATGCACTAGTGGCTGCTCGCATGGCGATGGATGATGCCAGATTGAACATAAATGGCGATAATGCCAGCAGGGTAGGAGTCGTGCTAGGTTCGTGTGCTGGCGGCATGAACATGTACGAAAAGAATCTTTTCACTCTTCATAATCTGGGACCAGAGAAGGTCTCTCCTTTCTTCATTCCTGGATTTATAGCCAATATGGCGGCAGGGGAGGTCTCCATCGCTGTTGGCGCCAGGGGGCCGAGCAAATGTGTGGTTACTGCCTGTGCCACCGGTAACAATTGTATTGGCGACGCCTTCAGGCTCATTCAATTTGATGAAGCAGATGCCATGATCGCTGGAGGGACCGATGCTTACGTCCTTCCCATAGCCATCTCCGGATTTGACAAAATGAGAGCCCTATCCCGTAGGAACAGTGAGCCCGAGAAGGCAAGCCGTCCGTTTGACAAAGACCGGGATGGTTTTCTCATTGGAGAAGGTGCCGGGGTTGTCATCTTGGAGGAAATGGAGTCAGCTGTGCGAAGAGGGGCCAGAATCTATGCCGAGCTTGTCGGCTACGGCTCCAACATCGATGGCCTTCACGTAACCGAGCCTGACTGGCAAAATCAAGCACGGTGTCTGACGCTGGCCTTGACCGACGCCGGTGTTCCCCCCGACGACGTTGATTATATCAATGCCCACGGAACATCTACTGTTCTCAATGACGTATCTGAGACCAAAGCTATCAAGAAAGCCCTGGGGGAACACGCCAAGAAGGTGCCCATAAGCTCCAACAAGTCTATGATCGGTCATTTGTTGGGGGCAGCCGGTGCGGTAGAAGCGATTTTCACTGTTCTCGCCATCAGGGATGGTATCATACCACCTACCATGAATTACGATACTCCTGACCCTGACTGCGACCTGGATTACGTCCCCAATATAGCCAGGAAGTCACAGGTGAATGTAGCTCTTTCCAATTCCTTTGGCTTTGGTGGAGCCAACGCCGCGCTTGTCTTCAAGAAGTACACAGACTAATTTGATACAAT
>JAWOCP010000103.1:0-3997 GCA_046483735.1 Dehalococcoidia bacterium | reverse complement strand
GAATGATGAAGGAATACCCTAAGCCACTACCACTAGAGGCCAACACCGGTTAAGTATACTCGTGGTTGAGAGAGAATGTCTAGGATGATAGAATTGAGGCAAAGGTTGGTAAGGGGGTCGGATATGCCTCAAATGCTAGTGTATTTTTTCAGGGTAACGTACAAGATGCAGAGAACATTCTATCAGCAGACGTACGGCGTTGACATTCAAAAGGCAATAAACCCAAAGGACATTATCAACCGATATGACAGAGATTGGAGATTCTCCAAGCCTACGACTAAGGGTGACTATCTTATGGGCAAATTCGGCTTTGTGCGAAAGGGGAAGGAGGAAATAGGGGATTATGATGAGGAACAGCAAGACTTTGTCCGACAGACTATAGACGCAAAGCAAACGACGTGGGTACTCTATATAGTTGATCTTGACAGCCATGTGTTGGCTTTTGAGGCTAAGCCACCATTAATCTACTACCAATCATTTAAGGGTGCATTCCAAAAGAATCTGGATACCAATTATCCAGAACTAAATCTCATGGTGGAAGACTTTGTGCAAACGTCCAGATTTCTGGCGTGGGTAAGAGACGAAGTGGATAAGGTTACGAGCTTCAAGGCTAGCCTTCGTGCTCGGAATCCCAATTACTCTAGAGACCCTAAATTCATCCAAAGATTGATGGGAGAAACCAATGCTGATAGGGCAAGGTTGGAGCTTGGGAAATTGAAAGATTCTACCGACTCTCTAAACACAGGGACTGTGATAAACGATGTAGTAACATACGGCGAGGAAGGCTATTCATCCATTATCGCTCGTGGGAAAAGGGGAGAACAAGTCAAAATATTCGATTCAAGCAGGAAAACCTTGTCTCACCGTGTTGATGTTGGGAAAGACATAAGTGATGCATTGAAATGGGAAAAGATGATAGAGGTACTGAGAAGGTTTCTTAAATGAAGAACAGTAATAAGCCATCTGGCAAATGGGGATTCAGGGATATTCTCAAAGACTATTCCTTCTGGGTTACTTTAACTACATCTGTACTGATTGCCAGTCTTGGTAATCAAGAAACTCTGCGTTCAGTGATGGTTAGCTTGGGGACAGCAATGGTGGAAATAAGTGCTGCCTTGTTGGGTATAGTGTTGGCTGGGCTTGCAATCTTCCTAGCCTTTATGGATAAGAAGTATCTGGCACTCATCGAGCAGATATTTGGTGTTGGCAATGAATTATTCCCAATCAAAGTAACAGCTATTACGGCTATTCTGTGTTTATCATTTGGTCTAGGGTTAATTCTAGTCGGCAATCCACCGAACCTACTTTTTCGGTTAATCCTCGTGGGGGCATTATGGAGTGCCTCTTACTTATTATGGCAGATATATGAACTGGTCAAATGGCTAGTGGAACATGCAAAGGCTCGTGCTATGCAAATACGAAAAGAGGACAAAGATGAACTGTAAATACTGTGGGTCGCCGAATATAGTTAGGTTCGGCACCCTCCAAGGCATTCAGCGCTACTGGTGTAAGGACTGTGAGCGGAAGTTTGCCGATAACCAAGCCTTGCCCACGATGAAAACGCCTATGAAGCATATCTCCTCTGCCCTAAGCTGCTACTACGGTGGAATGTCTCTGGACGCTATCCAGCGGCATCTTCAGCAGCAATTCGGCAAATACTACTCTGAGATGGGCATCTATAACTGGGTGATACGCTTCTCGCAAGAGGCCATCGATAGGGTGAAGGGCTTTCAGCCTATCGTCGGTGATACGTGGATCGCTGACGAGACGGTGCTGAAGGTAGGCGGCAGGAATATCTGGTTCTTTGACGTGATAGACGAGAAGACACGCTATCTGTTGGCCTCTAGGTTAGCCACGAGTAGGACGATCAAAGAGGCTGCTTTGGTTATGAACGAGGCCAAACGCAGGGCGGGCAAAGCGCCACAGCGGATCATCACCGACAAGTTGGCTGCCTATATTGACGGCATAGAGCTTGTCTTCGGGGCTGATACCGAGCATATCCAGAGTAAGCCATTCACAGACGTGAACTCCACGAACGTGATAGAGCGCTTTCATGGGACGCTAAAGGACAGGACAAAGGTGGTGCGTGGTTTTAAGAACATGGAATCAGCTAGACTGCTAACCGAGGCATGGCTGGTGCATTACAACTTCTTCAAGGAGCACGGCACGCTCGGCGATGTACCACCTGCTGTTAAGATGGGAGCTACACCTATAAAGGACTGGGCTGAGGTTGTCAGCCAGACCAAGACTATCACACCTCTGAGGCCAAAGGCGGTATTGCCTATCGGTCTGAAGCCTGCTCGGAAGCCAAGACACCCTAAGAGAAGACCCAAGACACTGAAGCAGAAGGCATATGCACAGGTCACCGTGACATCACCCAAGGCTGCTTATGCAGACAAGAGCGAGGAACGGCTCTCAAGGAAACCACATCGAGGCTGGAAACGAATATACTGAGCGAGGTTGCACATGGAGACTAATGTAATCTACTGTGGTGATTGTCTCGTGAAACTCCAAGACATACCTAGCGAGAGTGTAGACCTAATCTACATTGACCCGCCGTTTAGCTCTAACCGTAGCTATGTTGCGTTCTGGCAGGAGCAGGAGAAGAGGCATTTTGAGGATAGGTTTGAGAATGCAAGAACCTATCTTGACTACATGGAGCCTAGATTACGCCAGTTATATCGAGTGTTGAAGGCCACAGGCACCTTCTACTACCACTGCGATTGGCACGCCTCACACTACATCAAAGTTCGCCTAGATCGTGAGGACCTATTTGGATATGCTAACTTTCGCAATGAGATCGTATGGAGATACAGACGATGGCCGTCGAAACAAACGAACTTTCAGCGTATGCACGATGTGATTCTGCGTTATGGCAAAGGGCCCAATGTCACATGGAATCAATTATACGACCCACTGAGTGAGCAGACACTGAAGCGTATTCCTGGTGGCATGAAAATAGAGACGACTTTCGATACACAGGGCAAGAAGAAGATTCGAGCTACTGCCGACCTCTCGAAAGGCGTTCCGATGTGTGACGTTTGGGAAATACCGCAGATCGTGGGGCCTACTCGCGAACGACTAGGCTATCCAACACAGAAACCAGAGGCATTGCTACGCCGTATAATCGAAGCGAGCAGCAATAAGGAAGACGTTGTTCTGGATGCCTTCTGTGGTTGTGGCACGACATTAGTTGTTGCTCAAAGGGAGAAGAGAAAGTGGATTGGAATGGATATATCACCGACCGCTTGTAGAGTAATGGCAAGGCGGCTAGAGGACAACTTCTACCTGAAGGAAGGCAAGGACTTCTGGGTTAGAGATTTGCCAAAGACGGCTGAGGAACTGAGGAAATACCCAGCGTTCGAGTTTCAGAATTGGGCGGTTAACGCCATTGGCGGTATCCCTAGCAGGACAAAAGTAAGAGATAAGGGCATAGATGGCAAACTGTATCCTATTGAGGACATCAAGAAAGGCAAAGCGGAGGGGTTAGACCTCTTTGGGGATATAGACAGATATATCCCGATTCAGGTTAAGCGCACAGACCAAGTGGGGAGACCTGATATTGAGAACTTCCAAGTGGCTATGAAGCGAGACAAGCGAGGCAGAGGCATCTTCGTAGGGTTTGACTTCAGTCGTGATGCTCTGGCCGAGATCAGGCGGGTTGAAAGGGAAGAAGGGTTAGAGATTGAGCCGATCACAGTTGCACAAATTATAGAACAACAACTGGACACATACCTCAGATGACGCACAATCAACCACGTTTATACTTAACCTTGCGGTGCCTCAGTGAAGGCTAGCTTCATCAATGACCACATGGTTTATCATGCCAAGAGGCTGATGGGGGACCATCCGGATGTTAGCTTCGTGTCCAGGAACGGCAGAATACATTTGCTGATTAAGCAGCGAGTCGAAATAAAACTCAAGAAGCTTAATACCAGAAGAAGGGCCAGTAATGTACTGACCAATGCTGTTTGGAGGTACAATAACCAACTGGCAC
>JAWOCP010000070.1:0-5317 GCA_046483735.1 Dehalococcoidia bacterium | reverse complement strand
ACTCATCGTTACGGAGACCGGGGTATCAGGTACGTACACATGGAGGTGGGGCATGCGGCACAAAACATCTACCTCCAGGCTGTCGCCCTGAATCTGGGAACGGTCGTGATCGGAGCTTTCCATGATGACCAGGTCAGCGGAGTCCTCAATTTGCCGGCAAATGAGCAACCGCTATATATTATACCGGTGGGCAGAATCAACTAACATCACACTACGGACAGTGCTTCTTACCAGAAGGGGAATGGAGGGGCATCGAAGAGCTAATAAGTACACTGGGACCGATATTCGTCACCGGGCTGGCCACGGGGATAGGGCCGTGTATGCTCCACTGTGCTCCAGCGTTAGCCTTCTACGTTACCGGCACTGCCGTGGATTGGCGAGCCGGGCTTAAAGCCGCCATCGCCTTCTCTCTCGCCCGGCTGGCGGCCCACACCTTGCTGGGAGCGCTAGCCGGAGGCATCGGCGTACATTTCGTGACCCATCTACGAGAAGAGGCCTTTGCCTTCTGGGTACAGCTCGGTGCTGCGGCTTTTATTCTCCTGCTGGGAGTATTGATTATAATGGGCCGCAATCCTCGCATTCGTCTCTGCCAGTACTTAAGCTGGCACACCCTGCAGAATAGCACCCTGTCCATGGCACTGCTCGGTTTTCTCATCGGCATTGTCCCCTATTGCGCTCCATTTCTAGGCATCCTGACCTACATTGCCTTCGCCCTCAGGGATATCACCCTCGGAGCACTCTGCGGACTTGCCTTCGGGCTTGGTGCCTCGCTGATAACGCCTTTGCTAATCGTTGGGCCGGTTGCGGGCATGCTTCCCAAGCTGTTCACGAGTCCACGACTGTTAGATCTTTTCAGACGTGCTTCCGGGGTCATCCTGTTGCTTTTTGGCATCACGCTAGCGTTAACCGTTGTGGGAAGGTTATGAAGCATATCCGGTTGCAAATCCAGGACATTTACCTTTAGAATAAAAGGGGAGAGGAACGATGCGGGTGAAGCCGGTGCGACGACTGATTGAGATACTATTCCTGGGCGCTTTTGTCGTCATCGGCGTACTGGTGGTCTGGGGAGGCATACCCTTTTCCCAAACGCCCGACGATGACCTAACCATGACGCCGGCGATGTTCTGGAAAGAACTGCCGGGTAACGCGGTCCAGTGCCAGCTTTGTTTTCGCAGCTGCACCATACCCGAGGGGGGCAGGGGCTA
Organism: Dehalococcoidia bacterium; assembly: GCA_046483735.1. Lineage (GTDB taxonomy): Bacteria > Chloroflexota > Dehalococcoidia > GIF9 > AB-539-J10 > RBG-13-51-36. Next base: position 4,112 of record JAWOCP010000070.1, on the reverse strand, counting down.
TTGTACAGCGAGAATAAATAAAGGCGGCAAGCTTTACAGCCTCGTCTACGGTGCAGTGACTACCCAGATTGACCCGGTGGAAAAGGAGCCTCTTTTCCACTTCCTCCCCGGGACCCAAACCCTGTGTTTTGGGACAGCTGGCTGTAATTTCCGGTGCACCTTCTGCCACAACTGGCACCTGGCGGCCAGGACTCCCGAACAGGTGGGGCTCTCCTACCTTTCTCCTGAGGAGGCGGTGGACACGGCCATTGAATCAGGCGTTACCTCTGTTTCCTTCACCTATAATGAGCCCACCGTGTTCTATGAGTGGGTGTACGATGTCTGCAAGCTGGCGCAAGATAAAGGCATCAGGACCTATTTCCATACCAACGCCGGCATACAACCTGAACCTCTGAAAGAGCTCCTGAAGCATCTGGATGCCGTCTGCGTCGACCTCAAGGGCTTCACCGCGAAATTCTACGAGGACACGTCCTTTTCCGAGCTTGAGCCAGTGCTCAATACCCTCAAGACTATCGAGGAATCCAAGGTCTGGTTTGAAATTGTGAATCTGGTGATTCCCGGCATGAATGACGACCCGGCGCACATAAGGGAGATGTGCCGCTGGATAAAGGAGAACCTCGGAGAGGAAGTGCCGGTGCATTTCACTCGCTTCCACCCTGCCTACAAGCTGACGAAACTTCCCCCAACTCCTATTGAGACGCTGGAAAGAGCCAGGGAGATAGCCTTCGAGGAGGGGCTGAAATATGTCACCATCGGCAATGTGCCGGATCGTGAGTTCAACAGCACCTTCTGTCCTCAGTGCGGAGAAATATTGATCGAGCGAGTCGGTTTCTCCGTCTTAGAGAATAACATCGAGGACGGCAGGTGCCTGAACTGCAACCACGAGATTCCCGGGGTTTGGGAATGAAGCGGATTTTTCTCATCAGCTTGGTCGGAGTGGTCATCATTGGAGGGGCAACTGCCTCGGCAATGGTACAAATCGACTGCACCCAGTGTGGCGGTGCAGGCGTGGTCGATTGTTCCGAGTGCCGGGCATGGATGATATGCCCCCACTGCGACCCCCAGATGGTTTACGGCGGGTTCATAGGCGATCCAGATTGTCCACAATGCGGCGGCTCGGGAACAATCACGCAGAGCACGGGTTTCGTTGATCACCGTTTCGAGGTCGAATGTGGCTGCCGGGGGAAAAATCCCGAATGCCCGTTCTGCCGTGGCAGGGGTTCCTACTCCGTCCGTACCACCAGACTATGTGAAGCCTGTCAGGGCGAAGGGGGACAACCCTGCCCCCATTGTGATGGTCGCGGGAAGATAAGGCTCAATGAGAAGATTCTACAGGTCATGGCGCTGAGATGAATCGCATTTTGAACGGGGCGTCAGCACCAATAAGGGAGATGTGTCGCTGGTGCACGGGAAAACCTTGCAAAGGGGAGACGTGAATTCTGCGGACACTATCTCCCCGGCATGTGGCGATAACGCCCGGAACTGATAAACAGGACGGCAAAGGCGGTCAGACTAAGGGCTCCCGCCAGGAGGCAGGTATTTACAATGCCCAGCACGGGGATAAGAAGGACCGAAGACAGAAGCGCCCCCAGAACTCCCCCCCACAGGTCGGCGGCATAAAGTAAGCCGACGGCGGGGGCGACGCCAGCGGTCCTTTGCAAGCATATTTTGTTGGCGAGGGGGAATTGGAGCCCGAGGAGAAAGCCGCCAACAAGATTAAGAAGGGCAAAGGGTACCTCTCCGGGGACGGCCGCAATACCACTCGCTAACAATGTCAGCCAGGGCAGTAAGCAGGCATAGAGGGCAACAGCCAAGACGGTCCAGCCGAGAATCGGCACATCCCTGGTGAGTATTCCCATAGACCGGCTCATTAGCCAACCTCCCAGCGCCAGCCCCAGCATGAAGGCGGCGGTTAGAATGCCGATTTTCTGGTAGAGATGCCCATATGATACCTGAAAGGAGAAGAGGAGAACGATGGTGAAGGTCATCCCAGCAAAGCCACTCGAGAAGAGAGCGAGGATAACGGGAGACACCATAAATTCTTTTCGCCTTATGTTCTTCAGAACAGGCAGGAGGAAAAGAAGTAGAAAAGGCAAAAGCCACCACACTCTCAGCGCCAGCGCCAGATCAAAAACGCCCTTGAGCCCGGGATGAAACATGGCGTTCCACAGAGCAAGGTTATGAAAGGTGCTTATCGGTCTTCTATCCCGATTTATCTCGCCTGCCTCATGGAGATAAGCAGTAAGCCGGGAAATCCTCTCGGGCGAGAGTTTGTGCTCAATATAGCGTGAAGTGAAAAGCCTGGTTGCAAGCGCCCTCTCTTCGAAGCGCTGGCTGATCTCCTCCACGTCCAGAGCAAGCAAAACAGGGTCGGTAGAGGCCAGGAAAATAGTGAAGTCATTGGGAATAACCGAGACCGCCGGGAAAACCTCTGTCAACGTGGTGTAAACACTTCGGTTCAGCCTTATCATCTCCTCGCCCATATAAGCTTCTGACGAGGGCAGACCGAAGGCAAATACACCCAGGTCACCCAGAATATCTCGCACTGCCTCAAAGAACTCACTGGTGTAGAAGCGGTTCACCTGGAGGGTGGCCGGTGGTGGTAGATTCATTACCACCACATCAAATTTGGCTTCCGTTCTTTCAACAAAAAGGCGGCCATCGGTGTATTCCACCGTGATGCGAGCCTCGTCCAGCGGGCTGTCGGGGAGATACTTCTCTGCGGTCTGAATTATCCGGGGGTCAGGCTCAACATAGAAAACATTCTCTACCGGGTGCTTGATTATCTCTGCAAGCTCACCTCCCAGGCCGCCACCGACGAGAAGCACATTTCGAGGGTTGGCATGGTGCAGGAGGGGAAAGTGGGCTATTTCCTCCACAAACTCGATATCCGGCACCGGGGTGGTGAAGAGAAGGACCCCGTTGGCAAAGAAGTTGAGCTGCCCTCCCTTCCTGGTCACCGCGATGTTCTGATAGACCGAGTTCTCGACGGAAACAAGTTCATGCTCCCGCCACTGCCACTGCGAGGAAAGAAAGTCCAGCCTGCTTAATGCCCCCGTGCCGAGGGAGATTATGGCGACGAGGCACATGACAACCAATACCAGCTTGCGGAAGAAAAAACGGAGGGAACGATGCGGACGGAGCAGGAAGAACGCGCTGACCAGATTAAAGAGTATAATGAATGTCGCAATCCCCAGGTGGTCCAAATAATGCACCATGATATAGGCAAACAAGACGCCACCGGCCATGCTGCCCAGGGCCTCAGCGATGTAGAGCCGGCCCACCTGGACGGGCGCCGTACCTCTCTGGGCGGCCAGGATACGGCAGGCAAAAGGGAACTGAAATCCGTGCAGGAGGCATAACGGCGTAAGGACAATGAGGCAGGCCAGAAAGATGGAAGCCAGACCGGCAATCTCTCCCGGCCCTATTCCTATAATGGTATTGACTGCACGGGCAAGTAGAAGCTGCAAAAGCAGAATTAAGGCATAGAGGATAACAGTAAATACAAACGCGGATGGTCTAGCAGAAATCTTTTCGGCAAACTTCCCCAGTCCCCAGCTGCCCAGCGCCGTCATCAGCAGCCAGCAGGCAAGTATCACTCCCAGCGAGAGCTCGTTTCCCTGAAAGTTGGTCAGGAGTTCCCTTATGAGCACGACCTGCCCTACCGTCTCGCCGAAGCCTACCGCCAGGAATACTACCAGGAACGCCAAAGCTGACCCCTCCGTTTGGTGCCGACCATCTCCATTTCAGGGCACAGACAATCAACCCCCTCGGACAGCGCAGGGTAGTATACTACACGCTAGCTTTCCATGATAGTAGACTGTCCTCAGAGCCAGGATTAGGCATCCTACGATCATGGTTAGCCTGCCATTACCCGGCAGCGGCTGAGGCGTGGCATTACCTGGGAGGTTCCAAATATGCCTTTTGTTCCGTTATATATGTTTCGACGCCCTCGGGCACCAGATAACGAATGGACAGCCCCCGGGCTACCCGCTCACGAATTCCTGAAGAGCTAACCCCGATTATCGGCATCTCAAGCTCAATAACTCTGCCCGCCAGCCCGGGTATCGACGTCTCCAAATGCTCCAAGTCTTTAGCGCCTGATTCTCCGA
>JAWOCP010000044.1:0-6284 GCA_046483735.1 Dehalococcoidia bacterium | reverse complement strand
TATCCCGCAGAGAGACTTGCCGCCATTAACTCCCAAAGGTATTGAACTTGCCTTGGAGCAGGTGTCTGGTCAGGAGCAACGGGCGGTTTTTGAGAGAGAATGGGAACTAGATTTCGCCTATAGTGTCCCTGGCTTAGCCCGGTTTCGGGTCAACGTATTACGACAGCGCGGCGTGATGAGCCTTGCCTTCCGGTTTGTGCCGTTCTACGTGCCGTCAATTGACGAATGGGGGTTGCCTCAGATCTTCAAAGAGCTTATCCTGAGACCGAGAGGGCTTATCTTGGTAACAGGCCCTTCAGGCAGTGGCAAATCAACCACTCTGGCAGCGATGCTCAGGCATCTCAATGAGAATGCGACTAGAAACGTTATTACTATTGAAGACCCTATTGAGTTTGTGTTTCGCAACAAGAAGTGTCTCATCCGGCAGCGAGACCTGGGAGATGACACCAAGTCGTTCGCCGCCGCAGTAATACATGCTCTTCGCCATGACGCAGATGTAATAATCATCGGAGAGATGCGTGACCTGGCTACCATAGGCGCAGCTATCACAGCTGCTGAGACCGGGCATCTGGTACTTGGAACGCTACACACCATTGATGCACCCCAGTCTATTGACCGCATGATCGATATATTCCCTCACGGTCAGCAACAGCAAATCAGAGTACAACTGTCACAGGTGATAGAGGCGGTGATATCACAAGCTCTTCTCCCGCGTATCGATGGGGGGCGGATAGCCGCCTTTGAAATCATGCTGGCCAGCCGCACCATACGAAAATACATTCGTGACGAGAAGATCTTCGAGATACCTGTTACCATGGAGGTGAGTACACCAGAGGGCATGCAGACTCTAGATCAGGCGTTGACCGATTTGGTAAGGAGGAAGATAGTCACGTTGGAAGACGCCTTAGTGAAAAGCAGGGACCCGGTGAAATTGCAGCGGCTTCTTCAATCCCAGGGTGAAGCAACCACGTCCCAAAACACTGTTGGTAGTCTGGCAAAGAACCAGGAGGGTCTTGAATGGACAAGAAAAGAATACTCATAGCTGATGACGAACCGAGCATAAGGTTAACGTTAATGAGGATGCTGGAAAAAGACTACGTCGTCCTCGAAGCAACGAATGGTGAAGATGCAGTAGAAATCGCCACAGAACAGAAACCGGATCTCATTTTTATGGACCTTATGATGCCAGAGATGGACGGTTATGCTGCTTGCTCCTTGATTAAGGCCGATCAGGCGACAAAGATGATTCCCGTTATCATACTCACTGCCATCGGCCACGAGTTCAATAAGAAGTTTGCCGCGGAGATGGGTGCTGATGGATACATAACCAAGCCATTTACCGTGGAGGAGCTGATGGGTGTCATCAGCTCCAGACTGGCTGAAGCACCAAGGTCGAAATACCACTGCGAGCAACCTGATGCCGTTGGTAACCAGCCGGAATAGGGGACTGCAGACACAGTGCCTGTGCTTCGTATCAGGTATCCGATGTAGGGGACCTGGCGAACGGTCCAGTACTAAGGTATCAGGACAATCGGTACAAATGGGTGATTGACGGTTCTCCAAACGTGGGGCATAGTATGGTATACCTGAATAGTTTCAGAAGGCGGAGATATGCCGGTTATTGTTGACGACCAGACTTACTACAGGACAGCCGAGGTCTGCCGCTTGGTGGGCATCAGCAGAAATACTCTCTTCAGGTGGGTAAAAGAAGGGATATTGCGCGACATTGAGTACCGGGACTGGCGGGGCTGGCGGCTATTTACCGCAGATCAGGTAGAGACCATTAGAGCAAAGACCAGTTATGTCACCGCGATAAGTCGGAGAAGGTAAGAGAACACGTACATGGGATTAGCGGTTGCACGAACAGAGATAGAAGGTTTATTTGAGACTCTGGCTGAGAAATCGCCGGTTGGAGTTTACATTGTGCAGGATGGGAAGTTCTGCTATGCCAACCCGGCTTTCCAGAGTTGCATCGGTTATCAAGGGAACGAACTGGTGGGCATGGATTCTTTAGAGTTCGTCTTTCCCGAGGACAGGGAGAAGGTGAGGGAAAACGCCATCAAGATGCTGAAGGGCGAAGCTACTTCAGCATACCAGTTCAGGGTGATTCACAAGACAGGCAGCATCAGGTGGGTAATGGAATCAGCTAGCTCCATCCAGTACCGTGGGCGACGGGCAACCCTGGGCAACTATATGGACATTACCGAGCGCAAGGAAATAGAGGAGACGCTTCAAGCCGAAAGGAATAAGCTGCAATCACTGATAGATGCCATGGAATACTCTCTCACCATACAGGATACAGAATATAAAATCATTTATCAAAATGAGAGGTCGAGGATAGCTTCCGATGGTGACCACCTGGGTGAGAAATGCTACCGAGCTTATGAAGGCAGAGACAAGGTTTGTGACGGGTGCCCGGTAGCAGAAGCATTCAAGGATGGTCAGTCGCACACTGTGGAGAGGAGGACGGTAATCTCAGGGAAGGTCGCCTTCTGGGAGAACACGGCCAATCCCATTAGAGACGCCGAGGGGAAAATTGTCGCCTGTCTTGAGCTTACCAGGGATGTCACGAAGCGCAAGGAGATGGAGGCAAAGCTAAGAGAGTCAGAGCAGAGATACCGCCTGCTATTCGAGAGTTCTCCGGATTGCATCGCCCAGATAGATGAAGAGGGAAGGTATCTTACTGCGAATCATGCGATGTCACAAAGCCTCGGGGTTCCGTTGGAGGAACTGATTGGCAAGACATTGTTTGAAGTGGCGCCTAAAGAGGTTGCCCGGCGCCGCTTGGAAATAATTGAAAAAGCTTTGCATGAGCGGCAACCGCAAATTTTCGAGGACGAAAGGGAGGGAAAACACTTCTACAATATAATTGTGCCCACGGAAATTCCAGGACAAAGCAAGGCTGTCCAGGTGATTGCCAGAGACATCACCGAGCGAAAAAAGGCCGAGGAAGTACTGCGCGCAAGTGAGGAGAAATATCGTCTTCTCTCGGAGAATGCCAGTGACGTTATCTGGACTATGGGCATGAACTTGAGGTTCACGTATGTCAGTCCATCAGTAGAAAGCTTTTTGGGCTTTGCTTCTGAAGAGCTTCTGTCCTGTGCTGCTGACAAAGTCCTCACACCTGCTGCGCTGGAGTCGTCCATACGGATGTTTCAGGAAGAGTTGGCCGCTGATCAACTGGAGGATAGAAACCTGCGAAGAACTCGGGCCACGGAAGTGGAAGTGAAACGCAAGGATGGTTCAACTGCATGGGCTGAGGCCAGGACGGTCTTCTTGCGTGACGAAGCGGGGAGCGTCACAGGGATTCTGGGCATAGCGCGCGACATCACTGAGCGCAGGCGGGCAGAGGAAACACTGCGCGATTCGGAAGAAAAGTTACGGAGAATGTTTGAGTCGGTCTCAGATGGGATAGCAGTTATTGATTTGGAAGGTATCATCACCGATGTAAATCAAAGAACAGTGGAGATGCATGGGTTCGATTCCAAGGATGAACTTCAAGGTAAAAGTGCCTTTGAGCTGATTGCTCCCCGCGAGCGCGAGAGAATAGCAGCCAGCATGAAGAAAGCTATCAAACAGGAAGCAATGAAAGGCGTCGAATACACTCTGGTCAGGGCAGATGGTTCTGAGTTTCCCGGTGAGTTGAGTACCAGTCTGCTCAGGGATTGTTCGGGTAATCCAATCGGTCACATCACCACTATCAGAGACGTCAGCGAGCGCAAGAAAATGCAGGAGCAGCTCATGTTAGCGGACCGGCTGGCTTCAATCGGACTGCTTGTATCCGGTATAGCACATGAGTTGAATAACCCGCTTACCGGTGTCATTGGTTTTGCGGAGTTGCTACTTAGAAGAGACCTTCCGGCAGATGTCAAAGACGACCTGGAGGTTATCAATCGTGAGGCCAGACGCACCTCCACCATAGTAAAGGGTCTTCTCACATTTGCCCACCAGCAAGGAACCGAGAAGGCGCTGGTGGATATTAACAGCATCATTGCTGAGGTACTACGGCTACGCTACTATGATCAACGAGTAAACAACATAAAGGTCGATGCCCGATTTGCCACCGGCCTGCCCCAGGTTCCAGGCAATGGAGCCCAACTACAGCAGGTCTTCGTAAACATCATCATTAATGCCGAACAGGCGATGCTTGAAGCCCGGCGCAAAGGCAGGCTGACCGTTGCTACGGAACAAGTTGGGGAAGTAGTCCGGGCCTCTATTACTGATGATGGCCCGGGAATCAGTCCGGAAAACATGAGAAAGCTCTTCAGTCCGTTCTTCACCACTAAAGGGGTGGGCAAGGGCACCGGGCTGGGCCTGAGCATTTGTCACGGGATAGTCACTGAACACGGTGGCAAACTGTACGCCGAGAGCGAACCTGGTAAGGGCACCACTTTTGTGGTGGAATTGCCCGTCAGTAAACAGTTGGAAAAAAGATGCATATGATGAATACTTCGCAAGAAAACATACTGATTGTTGATGATGAGCCGGCAATCAGAAGACTTCTGAGGCAGGTGCTTACCGACGATGGCTATTGCTGTGAGGAGGCATGTAATGCCGAAGAAGCCGTTGAAAGGCTGAAAGACAGTGCAATCAGTCTGGTGCTTCTGGATGTTAGGATGCCCGGTAGGTCCGGGGTTGAATTGCTGCCGGAGATAAAAGCTTTCTTTCCCGATACCGCTGTGGTCATGGCTACGGCGATGACTGACACCGATATCGCAGTGGATTGTATGAAGCACGGTGCTTATGACTATATCTCTAAGCCCTTCGGCCTTGATGATGTTCTGCTCAGTGTGAGCCGGGCTCTGGAGAGGAGGAGGCTGGAGATCGAAAACAGGGCTTACCAGCAACATCTGGAGGAGATGGTTGCGGAGAGAACCGAAGAACTGAGGCAGGCTCTGGGCAGGATAAAGCTGGCTTCGCTTGACACCATCCACCGACTGGCACGGGCCGCAGAGTACAGGGATGCGGATACCGGCGCTCATATCCAACGGATGGGTCGATACAGTGCCGCTATTGCTCGTGAGATGGGCTTAAGGGAGAGCGAGGTGGAAAACATGCTATATGCTGCCCCCATGCATGATGTGGGCAAGATTGCTGTCCCGGACCGTATTTTGCTTAAGACAGGGAGTCTGGATGCCGATGAGTGGGAAATTATGAAGAAACATACCACAATCGGAGCAGAGATTTTACAGGGCTCTGATGCCGAATTTATCCGTCTGGCGGAGGTTATCGCCCTGACTCACCATGAGAAATGGGATGGCAGTGGATATCCCCGGGGACTGAGAGCCTCGGAAATCCCACTGGCCGGGCGGATTGTGGCCATCGCGGATGTCTTCGACGCCCTGACATCGGTACGGCCTTACAAGGGACGGTTTTCAGCGGCGAAATCCCTTGACATTATTGGAGAGGGGCGAGGAGTTCATTTTGACCCTGATGTCGTGGACGCCTTCTTTGCCATCCAGGACGAGATATTGTCCATCAAAGAGGAATATAAGGATGAACAAGAAAGCCAACTGAGGCGGCTGGTTGCGGAGTTCCAATATGCACATAAATGAACTTCTGACACTGATGGTAAACAGAGGTGCTTCAGATTTACACCTCACAGTGCCAAGCCCACCGGTGCTTCGTATTTATGGTGAGCTTATACCTCAAGAGGATTTGCCGCCGCTAACCGCCAAAGATATCGAAGTTGCACTGGAGCAGGTGTCCAGTGAGGAGCAGCGGGCAGTTTTTGGCAGAGAATGGGAACTGGATTTCGCCTATAGTGTTCCCGGGTTGGCCCGGTTTCGGGTCAATGTATTGCGACAAAGAGGTGTCGTGAGCCTTGCCTTTCGGTTCGTGCCATTCTACGTTCCCTCCATTGACGAATTGGGGTTGCCCCAGATTTTCAAGGAGCTTATCCTCAAGCCAAGAGGGCTGATTCTGGTAACAGGCGCTTCCGGCAGTGGTAAGTCAACTACTCTGGCAGCAATGCTCAGGCATCTGAATGAGACTGCAACGAAGAATGTCATTACCATTGAGGACCCTATTGAGTTTACGTTTCGCAATAAGAAATGTCTCATCTTGCAGCGAGACCTGGGGGATGACACCAAGTCGTTCGCCGCCGCAGTAATACACGCTCTTCGCCATGACGCAGATGTAATAATCATCGGAGAGATGCGTGACCTGGCTACCATAGGCGCAGCTATCACAGCTGCTGAGACCGGGCATCTGGTACTTGGAACGCTACACACCATTGATGCACCCCAGTCTATTGACCGCATGATCGATATATTCCCTCACGG
>JAWOCP010000074.1:0-5515 GCA_046483735.1 Dehalococcoidia bacterium | reverse complement strand
TTCTATACTTCGGTATCCACACCAGGTGATATTTCAAATCGTATACGGCGTGTTTTGTCCTCTTAATTCCCACACTACAGTTATACAGGGGAAAGCCCTGCTTAAACAAGTGTCCTTGCCTCGCCTTACGGCGAGCCACTTTCCTCCCGCCAGCAAGCTGGCGGGTATCCAGTGGAGATTTTTATGAAGTGAGGTACAAACCATTTATCAGCGTAATTGCTTTCAGCATCGGTGCGTTGATCCTGGGGATTATTGCCTGGCTCAGTGGGGAAATCGTCTTTGGTGCTTATGCACTTGGTGTTCTCTCAGTGGGGTTAGGCGTTAACAGCCTGATGATATCATTAAGCGCTGATAGAAGAACGAATAGTATAGAAGCTACACTTACACGCATAGAAAGCTTGCAGGAAGAAATCAAGAAAGCACAGGAGGAAAAACCAAGTTCTGGTAAACCGCTATTGGCAGCGTTAGAAGGACTATCACAATACTACTTTGACTATATAGCTAAACAGAAGGAAAGAGCTGAGAATGAAAAGAGGGAGTGAATTTCAAGTAGTATTCATGATATGCACAAGACATGGGGATGTTTGTCATCTCATCGCTGAGCTTTGACAACCCTCCCGGGCGAGGCCCTTTACTTCGACCGTCCTTTCAACTACAAGCCTGAGTCCACCTTTAGGTGACCTCACTGACAACCTACTTGGGAGGCATTCGTTGCCTCGGTTAAAGTCTACCCCATTGATTTTTTCGACGTAAACGCTGTAGTCTAGTGAGCTCTTGACCGGACTCCGAAAAGGGGGTACTGTTAGAGTAGAAGTTTGAAAATTGAGAATTTAGGAGGAATGAGAGCATGCAAATTAAAGAACTAATCTTCAAGGAAATCGCGGAGATTCCAGAAGAATATCTTCCGCAGATACTGGAGTTTATCCGCTCTTTAGAAGGGCGCGTCTTAGAAGAAAGGATAGGAACCGCCGTAGCAAGCGAAAGCTCTCTCAAGAAAGACTGGCTAAGCCCTGAAGAGGACGAAGCTTGGCGAGATTTGTAAAGGGGGATGTAGTGGTTGTTCCCTTCCCCTTCTCCGATTTAACCCGTGCTCGAAGACGGCCTGCCTTGGTACTTGCTGAATTAGAAGGGGATGACCTGATTCTCTGCCAGATAACCAGCCGGCAGATTGGCGATAGATATGCTATCTCAGTTGAAGAGAGCGATTTCGCGAGCGGGACACTTAGACATAAGAGTAATATTCGTCCAAACCGCATATTTACGGCCGACCGCCACATTGTCCTATATCATGTTGGTCATCTTAAACCAGATAAAATTGGAGGGGTGATTGAAAGAATAGCCGATGTTTTGCGGCAATGAGCTAGGCAGCACTCTTTCCCTTACCTTGGTGATACCAATGCCTGCCTCAATTTTGAAGCTAAAATTTATTACCACTGGACGAACATGGGCATGATTACGTGGACATAGTTGTCCACGCCTATGGGGCGGATGGTGCCCGGGCTGGAGGGGGTGGTGACCTCCAGGGCGACCTGAGACTGGTGAAGGACGGATAAGACATCAGCGAGGTATTTCACGTTGAAGGCGATTTTCGCCTCTTCTCCGTCGATGAGAGCGTCGATTTCGCCGACATTGTCGCCGACTTCCTCGGCCTGAGCAGAAACGGTTATCTTCCCCGGGGTAAGCTCAGCGCCCGGGGTGATGACCAGACGCACTATGCCGCTAGCGTCGCGGGCAAATACGGAGGATATCTTGGTAACGCGCAGGAACTCGTTTATGTCCACTACAGCCCGCGTGGTATAGCTTTGAGGAATAACCTGGGAATAGTTGGGGAAGGAACCTTGAAGAAGCTGGGAAACTATCTCAGCATCCTTGAGGCGGAAGAGCACCTGGCTCTTCTGCTGGTTCACGGTGACTTCCACGGGTTCCTCCTGCTCACCCAGCAGTCGATTCAGTTCGCTGAGGGTCCTGGCCGGTATGATTACCGTGCTCTTGTCCTTGACCGGCGAGCCAAGAGTCGTCTTGTGGACGGCCAGCCTGAAGCCATCGGCAGCCACCAGGTTGAGCTGATCGCCATCGAATTCAGTGTTGATTCCCGTTAACACGGGGCGCGATTCTTCGGTGGCGGCAGCAAAGGCGACATGCGCAATCCCTTCCCTGAGACTGGCTGCTTCAATAGTGGTGGCGATGCCGTCGCTTATCTGAGGGATAGGCGGGAAATCCGCGGCATCGATGCCGTTAATACGGGCCTGAAAATGGCCGCTCTTGAGCTCCAGGATGCGACCGGCAGCAGGAAGGTTGATTTCAATCAGGTCGTTGGGCAAGGAATTAACGAAGTCGATGAGCAAGCGGGCAGGCACAGTGATGCTTCCTTCTTCCTCCACTTTGGCACCGACCCAGCAGGTGGTAGCCATTTCCAGGTTGGTGGCTGCCAGTTTGAGACGCGATTGCTCGGCGGACAGAAGGATGTTCTGGGTGATAGGCAACGTAGACCTGGCGGCCACGGCTCTCCCAACAATGTTCAGACCTCTATTCAGATTTTCTTGCAGACAAGATAACTTCATGAAATACCTCCCACCGTGTATGTCATAAAAGTATACTATCAAGAGCCGCAATAATCAATGACTGTACTTGACACGATTCAGGGCAGCAGCCCGACCAGCCACCCGGGTCTAGAAGTGCGGCTTACAGAGAATCTCTTTGACCCTGAGGTCGAAAAAGTCACGGAGGTTTACCGGGCGCAGGACTACGGCGGTGTCGGCGCCTCCGCCCGTGCCGGCAATACATATGACATCTTCGTCGGTGCGCGCCAGCCCCGCATCAGCAGCCATCATGGCTATCTCGCACACTACCTTCATCCCCTCTCCAAAAAGCCGCAGGGTGTTGGCAACCATCTCTTCGAAGACGTATGTATTCCACTTCTGCCTCACGGCCCTGCTCAGCCCGAAGAAAGCATGACTGGTCGTGAGCCGGATGCCGCCCATGTCTTCGAATTTCCTGATGTTCTCTGCACTCCACTCCAGGACGTTGGGCTCCTTAAACCCCACGTGGTGGGTCACCCCAATCACCCTTTTGCCACGGAAGATGTCGGCGGCTTTGAGCGCGGTCGTCCCCCCTGTCGAGGCCACCAGGATGGTGTTAATGCCGAGCTCGTCGGCCCTTGCCCTGGAGATGCGCAGCACATCATCGGTGTTGACCGCACCAGCCCTGGGGAAATAGACTATCCTGCCTTCTATCATTCCTGTACCTCCTGACGTCAATTAGGCTGTTCAATTCTGATTCTCCGTTCAATTCGGCCATTTTTGTAGTTGCTTGATTCATCAAGCTTGCACCGGGGTGCACGCCCGGACTCCCTGTGCCCGATAAATCGGGCAACTACGTTTTTGAACAGCTCTTCAAGCCCAATGAATTGGGCAACCACATTTCTGGAGAGCTGTGGCTATCTTCCGTAGATGGCCGTCAACTCCCCGAGCCTGTCCCTGATTTCCCCGGTCAGCATATCAGGCGCCAGACGCCAGCACCAGTTCCCTTCCGCCGTGCCCGGAAGATTCATCCTGGCCTCCTTGCCCAGACCCAGGACATCCTGCATGGGAATAATAGCCGTGTCGGCCACGGACATCAAAGCCAGGCGGATGAAATCCCAGTTGATCTCATGCCCGTCCGTGCCCAGATACTTCAAGGCAGCCTGCTTCTCCGCCTCTTTCTCCTCGTTGCTCTGGGTGCTGTCCTCTATTGCATTGCCCCTGAACCAGCCGATAGTCGTATTGTTGTCGTGGGTGCCGGTATACACCACGCAGTTTAGCAGGTAGTTGTGAGGCTTGTAATCATCGGCCTTGGGGTCGCTGCCGAAGGCAAACTGGAGGACCCGCATCCCCGGAAAGCCGAGCTGGTCTCTAAGTGCGTCCACTTCCGGCGTGATTACTCCCAGGTCCTCGGCAATGATGGGCAGGGCGCCTAACTCCCTCTGCACGGCTTCAAAGAGTTCAGCTCCCGGTACGGGGACCCACCGTCCGTTCATAGCAGTGGTATCCGTGCCCGGAACCTCCCAGTACTTCTCGAAGCCGCGGAAATGGTCCAGCCTGATGATGTCCACCAGGGCATGAGTTGCCCGCAATCGCTCGATCCACCAGGCATAGCCCTCCCCGGCCATGACATCCCAGCGATAGAGAGGATTTCCCCATAACTGCCCCGTCTTGCTGAAGTAGTCGGGCGGCACCCCGGCCACCACCGTTGGCTTGCTGGTGACATCCAGGTAGAACATTTCCGGACGCGACCAGACTTCGGCACTGTCGAAGGCAATGAACAGGGGCACGTCACCGATGAGCCTGATTCCACGCTCATTACAATACTTCTTCAGGCCGGACCACTGCCTGAAAAACTCATATTGTTGATATTCGTGGTAACAGATTCCGTTGCTCAGCTTCTTGCACCAGCGTTCGAGAGATTTCGGCTGACGTCTGCGGATATCTTCCTCCCAGGTGTGCCAGGCAGCGAGGCCATGAGCATCTTTCAAGGCCATGAACAGGGAGTAAGTTTCAAGCCAGGAAGCATTCTGTCGACAGAAAACCTCGAATTGCTCCTGCTCTCCTGCACCGGCCTTCTTCTTGAAGGCGTCAAAGGACTTTCTCAACAATCGCATCTTTAACTTGATAACCGCGCCGTAATCAACTCTGCCTGCGGGGAAGGAAGGTACATCATCCAGGTCCGCAGGTTCCAGGAACCCATCGTCAGCCAGCCCTTCCAGACTTATGAGCAGCGGATTGCCGGCAAAGACGGAGAGACAGGTGTAGGGGGAATTGCCGTAGCCGGTGGGGCCGAGGGGCAAGATCTGCCACAGACTCTGCCCGCTGTCAGCCAGAAAATCGGCGAACCGATAGGCTTCCCTGCCCAGGTCTCCTATCCCGAACCGGCCCGGGAGTGAGGTGGGGTGCAACAATATGCCGCTCGCTCTGGGGAAGTTCACGTTACGCTCTTCTTGAAAGATATTAGCATTGCGGCGTTAAGATTCCAAGAGCAGCACTACTTCCGCGGGGTCAAGCACAACCGTCTGCCCGGAAAGTGGCAATCCGGACGTAGAGTCCTCGTCCCGGCAAATGCAATACAGGCGATGCCGGGGGCTGACGGCAATGCCGTCGAGTGTTGCTCTCACCTCTTTGCCCTTATTCTTGTTTACCAGGACCCAGCCCGGCTGCCCGGAGGTCTGTTCTGTACGCCGTTCGAGCACAAGGATGCCCTTATTACTTACGACCGCCTTCAGTTTCCCTTCGCCATGGAGCAAAGGATGTTCCGTCTTGAGCCTGTTGACCTTCTTTATGAAATTCCGGAGATCGAACGCAGGTGTCTCCCAGTCCGTGGCACGGGTGGAGACGACGTTCAGTTTCTTTCTGAAGCCGAACTCGTAGCCGATGGGCATCATAAGCCCGGCCGAGAATGCGGCGGCGAAGGCATAACGCTGACGCTGCACAGCCTCGCTGCCGCCCGCATCGGCAGCCAGGCGGGTTGTATCATGGCTCTCAGG
>JAWOCP010000068.1:0-6735 GCA_046483735.1 Dehalococcoidia bacterium | reverse complement strand
CGAGAAACTCTTGATAAGAGTTAGCTCTTCCCGTCCGGGCGTGCCAGTGGGAAAAATCAATGCAGGGCAAAACTCCTTCTATCTCGCTGCTGAGCTGAAGTATTTCTTCTACAGTGCCAAATTGAGAAGATTTTCCGGCAACTTCGGGGCGAATCGTCACCTTGTTGCCTTCCCTCCTGAGAATATTCACCACCTCCTGCAAATGCCTTTTGACTACGGCGTAGGTCTCTGCAGGGGTGCCTTTGAGATAGAAGGCGGCGTGGAAGGTGATACTTTTGGCGCCGAAAAGAGTAGCAATGCGAGCAGTTTGCAGTATCCTTTCTTTGCTCATGTGTACTTTTTGCGGCTCCACAGCATTTAGATTTATGAAGTAAGGTCCGTGAGCAGTGAGCACCACCTTCTTTTCGGCGGCCAGTTTTCCAACAGACACAGCGACCTCGGGGCTCATCCTTACCCCTTGCACGAATTCCACCTCCATGCAGCCCAGACCAAGCTCTGCAATACGCTCAATGCCAGCCTGCGTGGAACGGAGTTTCGCACTGACAGGAACACCGCCTGTTCCGAAAAGGAGCCCGCCTATTTCATTCAAACTCATAACCTCTCTGGACCCATTACAGTCTGGCCGTTGACGACAAATTTGTCTACGGCTTTTGTGCTATGTGCCGGTGTCTCCTTCCCGGCACTTTCTTGGTACGCATGTTATTTGCTATATTATAGAGAAAATAGGACAACCTGGCTAAGGCCTCAAAGACTGTGTGGGCCTTTGTGCGTTATCCTGGTTCAGGAAGCCAGGTATGCGGGGGCCTTTGGCTGTAACTGGAATTAGCCTGGAATCTTTGGCAGCCTTTGGCATCACTGAGGAGTAATTGAGATATGGAACGGGTCATTATCTTCGACACTACCTTGAGAGACGGAGAGCAAGCCGCGGGAGCGAGCTTGAACGCTCAGGAAAAGCTGGAAATAGCCAAGCAGCTGGACAGGCTGGGCGTTGATGTTATTGAAGCGGGCTTTCCTGCCAGCTCCGTCGGCGATTTTGAGGCTGTTCGCCTTATCGCACAGGAGCTTAGGCGCCCCACAATTTGTGCTCTCGCCTCTGCCAGTGTTGAAGCCATAGATAAGGCCTGGGAGGCGGTCAAAGGAGCAGAACGGCCCAGAGTCCATGTCTTTCTTTCGGCCTCGGATATTCACCTCGCCCATCAACTCAGGAAGAGCCGGGATGAGGTTCTAAGGATGTCTCGGGAAATGGTGGCTCGCGCCAAGTCTTATCTGGACGACGTTGAATTCTCACCGATGGATGCCAGTCGTGCCGACCCTGCTTACATCTACCAGATCCTGGAAGCGGTGATTGATGCCGGGGCGACCACCGTTAATATTCCTGATACTGTCGGCTATGCTACCCCCCAGGAATTTGGCGGCTTAATTAAGGGCATACTGGACAACGTTTCCAACATCGATAAGGTTGTGGTCAGCGTACATTGTCATAATGACCTGGGGCTGGCTGTGGCTAATAGTCTGGAGGCGATAAGGATGGGCGCCAGGCAGGTTGAGTGTACTATCAATGGCATCGGTGAAAGAGCGGGCAATGCTTCCCTGGAGGAGATTGTCATGACTCTCAGAACCCGCCAGGATATTTTCAACCTCATCACCAATATTGATACCACTCAGATTTACCGCACGAGCCGTCTGGTGAGCGACCTGACCGGGTTCTCCATCCAGCCTAACAAGGCTATCATCGGAGCGAACGCCTTCCGTCATCAGTCGGGTATCCATCAAGATGGCGTGCTCAAGAAGGCTATCAATTACGAGATTATGGACCCGAAACTGGTGGGCATCCCCTCGAGTGCCCTGGTGCTCAGCAAAGTAAGTGGCAAACACGCCTTCAAGGAAAGGCTATCTGAACTTGGCTATGCTTTAAGCGAAGAAGCCTTAAACCGCGCCTTTCAGGGCTTCAAGGAATTGGCGGATAAGAAGAAGGAAATCACGGACCGGGATATCGAATCCCTGATAGCCGAGGAACTGCGCACCGTTACCGAGGTGTACCATCTCGACCATGTTGAAGTTTCCTGTGGTGACCACAGTCTTCCCACGGCAACAGTTAGACTTATCGGGCCAGATGGACAGATTCTGGCCGATGCTGCTTTGGGCACGGGTCCCGTGGATGCCATATACAAAGCTATCAATCGCATAGTTGGTATACCTAATAAACTCACGGAGTTCGCTGTCAAATCTGTTACCGAAGGGATTGATGCCATGGGGGAGGTTTTGATACGGATAGAGAGCGAGGGCGTAACCTATACCGGGCGTGGTGCTGCCACTGACATCATTGTTGCCAGTGCCAAGGCGTACATGAATGCCCTTAACCGGTTGTTAGCGGCAAAAGAGAGGTAATGAATTTGAGTACTGAGCTAGAGATCATACTGAGGTTTTTGTTGGCTGTTGCCTTGGGGGCTGGCATTGGCTATCAGCGGGAGCGGGCAGGCAAGACGGCAGGACTGCGAACGCATGTGTTGGTTGGCGGCGGAGCAGCGCTCTTCACTCTGGTATCTATATATGGCTTTGGTGTTGGCATGGCCGACATCTCCCGGGTTGCTGCCGGAGTGGTAATTGGCGTCGGTTTCATCGGGGGTGGAGTTATTTTCCGCGGTGCGCGTGGGGAAGAGGTGGCCGGGCTAACCACGGCCGCTACCATCTGGGTCACTGCCGCTATAGGTCTGGCTGCCGGGACAGGCATGTATTTGATTTCAGTGATAGCGTGTGCGGTCAGCGTGATTGTTTTGGTGCTTCCCAAGATTCGTGGCTAACAAGGTTATAGGAAGCTTTTTGCTTGTCGTTGCGAGCAGAGCGAAGCAATCCTGATGAGGACCGTGGTTCAAAGGTTTTAGCGGACTTTCTTACAAGAAGGCATTTGTGATGCTCAAAATTTTGCACACTGCAGACATTCACCTCGGGGCAAGGTTCTCAGGGCTGGGAAATAGGAGCAATGCTCAACGGGAACAGCTGAGAGCTACGTTCAAGAGCGTTATCGCGACGGCCATAGAGGAAAGGGTGAACATCGTTTTAATCGCCGGGGACTTGTTCGATGCTAATCAACAACCGCAACGGAACATAGATTTAGTGATAGAACAGTTCAACCTGCTCAAGCAGAATAATATTCCGGTCTGCCTTGTCCCCGGCACGCATGATTCTCTTGATCACTCATCGATTTACAGAAAAGTTGACTTCGAAGGAAGATGCTCCAATCTGAAAATTTTTTCTGGGGGAAACAAATCGTACCAGGAATACCCCAACCTCGATCTAACGGTATACGGGAAACCAAATCTGAGCAACAGGTCTTACACAAGCCCGCTGCAAGGGCTGAAGCCCGCGACCTCAAGCAAGTTTCACGTCGCTATGGCGCATGGGTCGTTCTACATCCCGGAAAAGGTAGCAGAGGATGACCATGTCTTCAGGCTGGAGGAGGTTGAAGCCAGCGGCATGGACTATGTGGCGCTGGGGCACTGGCACGAAGTGTATTCTTGCTCAGAAAACCCACCGGCTTGGTACTGCGGCTCGCCCGAGTGGATACCCAGGAAGAAGGGAAGAGGGGCTGTGCTTCTGGTCACCGTCCTGGACTCAGGTGAGGTCAGGGTTGCGCCCAGAGAACTCGGCGTTCGCGACTATGATGAGCTGGTGATAGACGTGAGTGAAATACAAGACCCGATGGAACTAAAAGCGCGCATCTCCCAGGGGGCGACTCAGGATTTGGTAAGAGAAGTCACTCTCAGGGGGCTTCGCGATACCGGGTTGATGGTAAGTCCAGAGGAATTGGAAACTGAATTGGGACCGGCATTCTTTCATCTTGGTGTTACGGATGAATCACATCCCAGGTCAGAAGAAATCACGGAGGATGAAGAGCGTTTGATCAGGAGCCAGTTTGTTAAGCTCATGAAGGGGCAAATCGAGACCTCGGAGGGTGAAGAGAGAAGCATTGCTGAAAATGCCCTTCAGTATGGCATAGCTCTTCTGGACGGCAAGGAAGTCTTATAATGCGGCTAAGAAGGATCGAGCTCAAGAACTTCAAACGCCTTGTTGATTATGAGGCTCAATTCAGCCCCGGGATAAACGTGGTCAAAGGCCCCCTAAATGAAATGGGGAAGTCCACTTTGCTTGAGGGTATCATTGTGGCCCTTTTCTATAGCCCGAAAAGCACTGCCAGGGAGCTTAAGGATTATGTTTCCTGGGGCTCAACCAGACAGTTTCGGACCAGCATCCATTTTGAGGAGAACGGAATTGGATACCTGTTGGAGAAGGACTTTGACAAAGGGACGATCAGGTTTGCTGCTGATGACGGCCGAGAGGAGCTTGATACTGTCAAGGAAATCTCGGAGAGAATGGCTGAACTGCTGGGAACCAGGTCTGACAAGCTTTTCTTATCTTCGTCTTGTATTCGTCAATCCCAGGTAACACAGATTTCGTCGGGCGAGAAGGAAATCACGGCGAGCCTGGAGGAAGTTGTCAGCGGAGGCAAGGAAAGTACCCTCGCCTCACAGGTAATACAGAAATTGGATAACAAGATTGCCGAGATGAAGAGAGGGCTGGACAAACTGGCGAAAAACCCGGGCATAGTGGCCAGTCTCAGGAACAAAATACAGGAGACTTCGCGAAGACATGATGATGTCAAAGACGAGGTCTCCAGGGTGGAAACTGAGAAAGTCGGGCTGGTGGAAGTGAGCAAACAGGTGGCCGAAGTCAAGGAGCAATATGAAAGTGCCAGGGCATTGCTGGAGAAGAACAAGCAGCGCAGGGATATCGAAGCCGTGATTGAAAGGTTGACCAGAGACTATAACAGCGTGGAGGAATTGCTTACCAGGACAAGAAGACTGGAGGAGGAGTTCAAGAAAGCCGATGAAGCGCTGAGGGCCATCGAGGGCTTCAAGGACAGGCAACAGGTCGCGGAATGTAGACGGAAGCTGGACGGAATTGCGAACAGACGTAAGGACATCGAGAATGACCTGACTCAGCGAGAGAAGGAGCTTGCCGAAGCAAAGGAAAAGTTGGATACAAGAAGACCTGCCAGGTTTTTCGGGTCAGCGAGAAGCATAGCCGCTGCGTCGGCAGTATTGACGGGCGGGATAGTCGGAGTCCTGATTGGCCCTTTCTACCTGCTGGCCGTACTGGTCCTGGGCGCAGTCCTGCTTGCCATATTCATGCGGGCGAGAACCGCCTTCGTCCAGGATAGGACCAACATTTCCAGCCTTGAGGAACGCATCCAGAGAATGAAAGACTCTCTTGGTGAACTCACCAAGGAAGAACAGGCATTGCTGGCCGAAGCCAGATGCAATACGGTTGGCGAGCTCAGTGAGAAAGAGAGGAATTTTTACTCCAGGCTTGAACAGAAAGAAGGAGCGAAATACCGCCTGGAGGGAATACTGAGTGGTAAGGGGGTCGAGGATATTGAAAGGCAGAAAGCTGAGATAACCAGGAAACTGGCGGTTGAGGAGACCAAGCTTACCGACGGTTTGATGGGAACACATCTCAGTCCGGAGGAATACATTGAACTGGAAAGGAAAGTCCAGGCTTTGGAGGCTGCGAAGGCCGAACTCGAGAACCGGAAGAGGCGTTGTGAAGTAATAATCGAACAGGCAAGATTTGATGTAGAGGACCAGATCAAGCTGAAAGAGGAACTGGAAAGCCTTGAGAAAGCGTTGGAACGTGAAGAAAGAAAGGTGAAGGCTTATGACTTAGCCAGAAGATTTGTCTCCCAGGCCAGAACAGAGGTTCTGTCGTCGATTGAGGAAGCTCTGGAGAAGGAAATCCAGAGACATCTGGTGGTCTTCACCGATGGCAAATATGAGCAGGTAAGAGTTCATAAAGAAAACCTGGACTTCTCGGTGTATTCGGCCGAAAAAGAGGACTGGGCCAAGCCTGAAGAGTTGAGTGGAGGAGTGATTGATGAGTTCTATCTGGCATTTCGGCTGGCCCTGGTGAAGTTGATATTCGGCGACAAGAAGCCCCCTTTGATATTGGATGACCCCTTTGTTAATTTTGATTCAGTCCGGCTGGCTAACACGCTGGACTTTTTCAAGGGGCTGGCCTCAGATTACCAAATCATAATATTCACACTGAGCGATTCATACGACGCAGTGGCTGATAATATTATTCCGTTAAGCAAGAATGATAAACGACAAGAAATGAGAGGTACATAGTATGGAATTTGATGTAGCAGTTCTGCCCGGCGATGGCGTCGGTCCTGAGGTGATAACGCAGGCGCTGAAGGCTTTGCAGACCGTGGGTGAGAAATTCGGCCACAGTTTTCACTTCCATGATGGCCTCATAGGCGGCGTGGCTATAGACACTCTGGGCACAGCCCTCAGCGATGAGACCCTGAAAATGTGCGAACAGTGTGATGCCGTGTTGCTCGGCGCAGTGGGCGGCTCCAAGTGGGATGACCCTCAAGCCAGAATCCGCCCTGAGGATGGGCTTCTGGCTTTGCGCAAGGGCCTGGGGCTGTTTGCTAATCTGCGTCCGGTCAAAGTCTTCCCCATGCTGGTGGATTCTACCAGCTTGAAGCCCAAGGTAATCGAGGGGGTCGACCTGATGGTGGTCAGAGAGCTTACGGGCGGACTCTACTTTGGTCAGCCCAAGAAACAGTGGCGGACTCCGCAGGGCAGGCAGGCAGTTGATACCCTGGCTTATTCCGAGATGGAGATTGAGCGTATATTGAGGGTTGGCTTCGGGCCAACTCGAAGCCAACCC
>JAWOCP010000067.1:0-7773 GCA_046483735.1 Dehalococcoidia bacterium | reverse complement strand
GCTGAGAGGACGTATGTATTCACCACGGAAGTAATAATAAGAGCAGGCATTACCGAGCACTTCGAGGAATCAGGCTTGAATCTGGACTACGCGGGTTTCAGGGCTCTTATTCCGGCATGGAAAGTAGCCGATGGCGAGTACACCATCGGGATTTATATCAAGAAAGGCGATATAGAAGCCCTGCAATACACAGGCAAGATAGTTGAGTTATAGGTAAGCATCTTGGAGACTGGATAAGCTAAAGGGAGTTGTCTATGAAGATTCTAGTGACAGGTGGGGCCGGGTACATCGGGAGCGTTATTGTCGAGCAGTTAGCCAGTGACGGAAACCAGGTCGTGGTCGTTGACAACCTGAGCCAGGGGCACCGGGAAGCGGTGAGCCCGGAGGCTGAGCTTATTCACATTGATCTGGCTGACCTGGAAAAACTGAGCGAGGTATTCCGTTTTCATGATATCCAGTCGGTCATGCACCTGGCTGCCAGTAGCCTCGTCGGACAATCCATGACCGAGCCAGCTCATTATTTTCAAAACAACCTGGTCTGCGGGATGAATCTCTTGTATGCCATGCTTGAATACGGGGTTAACAAGCTCGTCTTCTCGTCCAGCGCGGCTGTCTATGGATCACCGGATAAAGTGCCGATAACGGAGGAGCATTCTGCGGTACCCATAAACCCCTACGGAGAGTCGAAGGTAATGTTTGAGAGAATCCTGCACTGGTATGGGGTAGCGTATGGCTTGAGGTTTGTTTCTTTGCGCTATTTCAATGCAGCGGGAGCCACTGCAAGGTGCGGCGAGGACCATGAACCCGAAACGCATCTGATTCCCAATGTCCTCAAAGCCGCACTGGGGTTGGTTCCCCAAATTAATGTGTTCGGTGCCGACTATCCAACTGAGGACGGCACCTGCGTTAGGGACTACATCCATGTTACTGATGTGGCTCGAGCTCATGTTCTGGCTCTGAAGCATCTGGAGAGTGAGAAGCTCAACAAAGCTTACAATCTGGGCGCTGGCCGAGGCTACTCGGTGGAGGAGGTCATAGATGTAGCCGAGGCTACAACAGGTACCAGGATAAAGAGGCTAATTTCGTCTCGCAGGGCGGGCGACCCTCCGGTACTTGTGGCGGATCCAAGCTTGGCTGGAAAGGAGCTTGGCTGGAAGCCCCAGGATTCAGAACTGCAGGCAATCATTGAGAGTGCCTGGCGATGGCAGAAGGTGCACCCACACGGCTACGAAGGAAAGCCCGGGACTACCTAACTTGCGCCGTATGTGGTAGAGACACAGGTGAACTGAGGCCGGACTTGTTTGGTGGCAGTCTCCGACTGGATTAGGCAGAGATGGATGCCCCACCTGAATTGAGAAACAAAAAGAGACTGGCAACAATTAACTGCTAATCAGCGTTCGAGGCAGTGTTCGATTCTGTTCTCTTCGAGGAAATCGATATAGCCATCGTATAGTGAAGAATAAGTAGCTTCCAGGGTGTCCAGGTCCATTGCGTCGTAGAGTGCCCTTAAATCGATTGCCTTCACCTTCCTGATGTCAACCTGAGGCATACGTAGTAGCTCGCAAAGCTCTCCAGTCCGAGCATCGTGCACGAATATGGTGGCCGGGATTCCGTTTATGATTGCGGCGAGGCAGCCGTGAAACCGGGAGCCGATAACGAAATCTAAGGAACGCATATAAGCCATCCACTCCTCGACATCAAAGAAGCTCATCATGTTCGTCCTAACATACCGGAAGAATTCTTCATCTGGAACATCTGAAAGACCATGATTGTTTTTCATCCATGAAATGGTACTATCATCCAGCTGCGGCTCTTCCCCACAAGCTATTGAGAGCTCGGGCATCTCGCTTTGGAGGATGTAGGGATAACGGTTCTCAAAAGCGAGGGTCGCAAGCAATCGTTGAACCCTCCGGGCAGAAGAGATGTCGCTTGTGAAGTCTATGATATTCGAATGGCCGTTCACGGCGATCCGTGAACACTGGTCAAACGGCCTCCTGGAAATAAACATCGCAGGGTGGCACCTCCAGTAGATTGAAGGACACCCAATAACCCTGATGTTTCTTATGCCCAGTCGCTCCAGGACGGAAGCAGTGAAGTGCCCGCGGACACCAAGGGATGTACTTCGCTCAGAAATGACCTTCATCATCCGTATGGTGCCGTCGGGTATCCTGATTCTGTGTCCGTAGTCGGGAGCCTGGGCCCCGAGTCCGATTATTACGCATGGCAAATGCACTTTCTCAATAAAGGCAGTAGTACGCGGAAATTCGAATTTATCGTATAGAAAGTTTGAGGCCCCAATTACCACGTAATCGAAATTCTGCTCGACAAAGCTCGGATCTGCCGAGACACCTTCTCCGAAGGCATCGATTCTTAGATGCCGCATCAGGGAATGTCCGATGAGGAGGTTGCCCGTATTATTTCCTGTTGCCTTAAGACGCTCGTGCACCGGCGAATCTCCGGGTAGATCAACACGGTAAGGAGCTCCCAGGTACCATACTCTTGCCATCTCAATCCGCCTGTAACTGAGGCCTGTAGAAGCGTCCGTTTATGGCACTCGCCCATGCAAGCCGGCAGGTCTTAGATTCGAATGTTCGGGTGCCTTTCAATACAGAGCACTTGTGCGTGGCAGCATTCAAGGTGCTATTCCTTTCTTGCGTATCTTCTAAAGGAAGAGCACCGAACACGTGTATTCATCTCTTCAGGATATCGGTATATAACTCGTGGTAGGCATAGGATTCCTGCTCTATTGTGGGCACCATAAACGACTTCAGATTCTCCTTAATGTCGTTCAGAATCACCGGATTATCGATAATTCTCTCTATCGCCACCCTGAGTTCATCTCTGTCACCCAGCGAAAAAGTGAATCCATTCACGCCATTCTTGACCTTCTCCGACATGCCTCCTGCATTTGAAACCAATGCCGGTGTGTGACAAGCGAGCGCTTCATGCAGTATGAGCGGATAGTTCTCATACCACAGCGACGGCACGATGATCACATCGACACTGCTGAGGATGCCCCCTACATCCTCTTCCTGAAACGCGTCGTGGAATTCTATCCTTGTGTCGCCTCTGGCCAGGTCGAAGAGGCTGTTAACGTATGTCTGGTCTGGACCACTGCCAAATATCTTCAGGACAACGTCGCGAGAGCGTATCTCCTTGAAAGCTTCTATCAGCACATGAACACCCTTATGGTGATTCAGTGAGCCGGCATAACAAAAAGCTAACCTGTCTCCCTTCCTGTAGCTCCTATTGTTTCGTCTTATCGTGTTATAGCTTAGTCCGTGATTGATGACCTTCACACTGAGCCCCGGGACTTCCTTTCTGAATATAGCGGCCAGAAACTCCGAAGGCGAAATGACGCTCGTCGCTCCAAACAAGAAGTCTCTTGCCGTGGCAAGCCGTTTGGAGATGAAATCAGAGGGAAGCTCGGGGCAAGATTCAGCACATACCCTGCCATCCCCAGGCCCCTGACACAGGTCGCCCCTGGAATTGACCAAATTATATTTGGGACATATCATCCAGAAATCTGTAAGAGTCATGATGTAGGGGATACCGAGAGACCTGGCGACCACGGCTACCTCACCCACCCTCATAGCATGTCCGATATGGATTATGTCCGGCTTCTCAAGGGATAGGACATGCTTGGCCGCGCTGGTCATACTGTCGTCGCCTAAACTGATGTGAAGGTCGTTAGGTATCCGCTTGTGCCTCAATGCGATAACCTCAATGCCGTTGTATGTGAATTCGCGCCACAAGATATTATCCATGGTTTCGTCGAAGCTATACTCATCGCGCAAGGCATACGTTACCACCCTGACCCGATGTCCGGCCTTCTGCATCATCGAAGATGTCTTCAGGACAAACTTCTCCGTTCCAGTCCAGTATTCCGGGTAGAACTGATGGACCATGTAAAGAATGTTCATCTATATTCCCTTCCTCAGTTCCTTGTCCCACTCGACAACATGGGCTTTGTCAATGGATAGGTACGCAAGATAGGCACCGCACTTGGCAGCATACGTCTTGAACAGGCATGATTTGAAATCCTCTGCTACGAGCGGGTCTACTACCCGGTATGCACGCCCCATGTATTGCCTTACCAGGCTCATATGGTCTAAGACAGCCCGGCCGATAACGTTGTCCGTTGTCGAGCGGTCGTAAGTACGCTCATTCTCAACAAGCCTTTCGAGGAAGGTTTTGAGATTACTGTCTGCGTAGCGTGTGTCGGGGAGATGATCGGGAACAGGCGTGAGCTTAGTATGCGGGCTGAGCCTCTTGCTGATAATATAGAAAAACTCCTGCAAACCTATCGGGTACGTCATGTGGTCTAGTTCTCCATCGACCAGAGAGGTTAGCAAATGGTATGTAAGGTGCATACTTCCGAATGCCTCCCCCTCATTAACTTTGGGTACCCGGTAGCTTGGAAAAACGTCGACCAGACCCAGTGTATCTACATAAGCCCTCTTCAGCCAGTAGTATGCGGGGCGATTGTGGGAATGTATGACGCTGACAGAACCCAGAAGTGCCAGATTATGACCATCTTCTATGAGCCTGAGACCCAGGTCCAGGTCTTCAGCGTAGTTGCGGCTATATTTGTACTTCAAAAAGATTTCTCTGGGCAGGAGACAGGCTATATCCGACAGTTGTGCATTCTTCCGCAGCTTCTCATAGCTCTTCCCTCTGGGTGCACGCATAACTCTGTCGGTCCCGGAGACTTCTAGAAACTCGCTATAGTGATGCCAGTTATTCGTCCTATAGAACAGGTCAGCGTCTTCTTTTGGAAACTCAGCGCACGATACAGCTGTTACACCGTTGTTCTTGAGCGCAGCCAGGAGCTTGAAAAGAAAAAGATTAGATGACGGCAGCGCATCTTGAACCGTGAAGAATAGATAGTTGCCTGTCGCCTGCTCTGCCCCCAGGTTCCTTGCTCCTGAATGCGAGAATTCCTCCGGTAAGATCTCCAGCAACTTGGCACCGTGTGCTCTGGCGATACTTACAGTGTCATCTGAGCTGCCCGAATCTACCACTATGACCTCTAACCCCTTCAATCCCTTCTGCTGCTTCAATGCGGATAGGAGAAGTTCAAGGTCGCCGCCCCCATTCTTCGTGGGGATAATCACGGAAACGGTGTCGCTCTCGGACGGTGCTATGTACACGTCCTCCGTTGTCGTTAGCTCCATATCAGGCACCGACGGTATATGGAGGCGGTGCATCTTCTTTCGACCGAGTTTGGACCATCCCCTCTTGATGACGCGGAAAACGCCGCGATTCGTGACAAATCTGCAGGCTGTGCTGCAGAAGGCCCTAAATCCTTGGCTGAGCATGACCCTGACACCCGTCAATACGAGTAAATAGAGGTCGCGCCTGCGTGTTCCAGAGGGTAGTAGCTTCTCGGTGACCTTCTCGTATCGTCTTCCAAGCTGCATCGGTATGCTTTGCTGCATCTGATATATCTCGAATTCGAGGCTATGTATCTGGTATTCCAGGCTATATATCTGAGAAGCCTTTTCTTGAAGGGTTGTCTCAAGAGAATTGATGCGGGCATCTTTGTTCTGCAGTTGCTGCTCATAATCACTAAAGAGCGAGTTTGAAGCATCTGTCAGCCAGCTATCAGTGACAGATGTCAACGGCCTTAGATTGCTGTTCGAAGCCATAGCTATAAAATAGATAGGCTTCTTGCTGGTTCTTTCCGTAGAGTAGAATTCCATGTCTCCCTTTTTGACAATCGCCTCTATGTAACCGCGGGATTCGTGCTGGTTTATGCTCCACATATTCGAGCCAACGTGAACGCGCTGACCGAACATCTGGAAATTCTTGAAGTAACGCTCTAGTAGGCTTTTCAATTCATCATAATCAAGCTCTTTCACGTGAAAGGGACTATGCTGGTCAGGCGCATCTGTGTAAGCTCCCTTGTTCGGCGTTGAAACCATAAATAGGCCATCGTCTTTCAAGAGCCTCTTCACCTCTGACAGCAACTTATCATGGTCCGCTATGTGTTCAATGGCTTCGAAGCAGACAACCACATCAAACTTCTTCTTATCCTGTATAGGCACGTCGAGTATCGAGCCCTCTATGAACTCCAGGTTGTCTCGTATGTACCTGCTTCTGGCATGTTGCACGGTCGTTTTATCAATCTCGATGCCAGCAACGTACTCAGCTTCCCTGGCCAACATATTTGCGCCATAGCCTTCGCCACAGGCCAGGTCCAGAACCCTCTTGCCCTTGACAAAACGAGCGGC
Organism: Dehalococcoidia bacterium; assembly: GCA_046483735.1. Taxonomy (GTDB): domain Bacteria; phylum Chloroflexota; class Dehalococcoidia; order GIF9; family AB-539-J10; genus RBG-13-51-36. Next base: position 1,537 of record JAWOCP010000067.1, on the reverse strand, counting down.
AAAAGCATACCTGTGCAGGTGTTCATAGTGGATCTGTGACCCGTCTATCCAGGGAAGAAACCTTTCGCCTGTCCATTGCATTTCCAATAGTCTTTGATAGTCACGTAGCGGCAAATACTGAATGCAAACGACTTCATCGATATAGGATACCCTGGCTCCTGCTTCTATTACTCTACGGCAGAAGTTCCAATCTTCTGGCTCCCAGGTAGCCGCGGGGTCTGTGTTGAACTTGATATTCTTATACTTTGAGCTAATAAGGTAAGACTGCGTGCTGATGTGACCGTATTCCGGAGGGTATCTCCCTATTACAACCTGTTCGCCGTTTGGTTCTACCGCCAAAATGTTTCCATAGACGAAATCATATCCCGTTAGCGCCCTCTGCAATAGTATCTCAATATGATTGGGTGTAAATTCGTCATCGTCGTCTAACTGAGTAATCCATTCACCTTGAGCCATTTCAAAGCCTTTATTGCGGGGCGCAGCCGCAGCCACCCGCCACCTGGCATGCAAATCCTCGGGCAGTGGAGGTCTATCTGTAAGTTCTACAAATCTGACTCGCGGATCTTCTATCTTCTGTACTCTCTCCTTCGTATCATCGGCACAATTGTCAGCGACGATAATTAGTTCGAGATGCTCGTAGGTCTGGTTCAAGACCGATGGAATAGCCCTGGTCGTTAGCAATTCCGCGCGGTTATGGGTCGGTATTATTACGGAAACCAGTGGATTTTGCTCCATCGCTCTATTCCTTTGCAACATGTTGGCTAGATTTCATCTTGCTGATACTGGTCAGGACCCTCTTGTTTTTAATCGGTAATGGAAACGAGTCCAGTAGCGGCAATAAATCCGGCGTTTGGGCTTCTGAGCCAACATCGGTCCACCATTTTAGGCCTTCCGCATAATTCCTTACAGTCACTGGTTTATCCCGGATACCCAGAAACTCAAAGAAATCTCTCCACTTGTCCGGGAAGTTCAGTTCATCTCCGTCGGCCAGACATAACGCCCACGGTGTTCCGTAGGCGTGGCAGATAACTGCCGTATGAAAGCTGTTGGTTAGAACGAACTTTGATGACACTATCTCTTTAAGCTTTGATCGAAACTCTGCTCTGGTGCATATTATATCAACAAATCTCTCTGCTCCAAGTTTATTCTTCTTAGCTTCCCAATCGGCTCTATTTGTCCAGTGGGGTATGTAAGTTATCTTGTATTCAGAGGGGTTTCTCTTGACGTGAACAAACAGGGGCATCAACAGGGCGGGGTCACCCATGGGCGTCCTCTCATCAAGATCCAGTTGCTGGATTGTATGAGGCCCTCTAACGGCAAAAATCTTTACCTTGCTGGAGTATGGCTCTTTCGTGATGTCAAAGTACTCACCATGCCCCTTGCCCTGGCCCCATACATACAGTTTCGGGACCTTTAGCGAATCCACCATACCCTTATGAAGCTCTGACCCGATGATAAGCAGGCAGAAATCATAGTTAGACAAAATGCCTAATGAACTTGCGTTACAATAGTTTACAGTCTTGTATCCAAACCTCTT
>JAWOCP010000065.1:0-30995 GCA_046483735.1 Dehalococcoidia bacterium | reverse complement strand
GTTGGGTGAACGAGGCGCTGCCCCGGCGGGCGGGATCTGCCCGCGGGGTTGGAGGGGGTCGGGGGCGCCCGCGCCCGGGGGGAGGGCTCTCACTCCCGCGGAATTGAGCTCGGCACGCAGAGGCTCCAGCACCGACAATGGTCTGCATTTCGTCGATAAATAAGATACAATTACCGGCAGTTTTCTCTTCTTCAATAACTCTCTTGAGCCTCTCCTCAAATTCGCCGCGATATTTGGTTCCCGCCACCAGAGCACCTATATCCAGCGCTACTATTCTCTTGCCCTGTAACACCTCGGGAACCTCACCAGCTACTATGCGCTGGGCTAACCCTTCAATAATCGCTGTTTTGCCTACACCAGGTTCACCGATAAGCGCGGGATTGTTCTTAGTGCGACGGCTCAGTATCTGAATTACCCGTTCAATCTCCTTGTTGCGCCCGATAATAGGGTCAAGTTTATCCGCCCGGGCCAGAGCAGTTAAATCGGTCCCCAGTTGATCCAAGGTCGGTGTGCGCGTGGCAACACGACCTGCGGTCCGGGCCCGCATAGATTCCTGTCTAACAACTCGATTGACCTCATCCCGTGTCCGTTCCAGGGTAACGCCCAGACTCTCTAAAACACTAAAAGCCACCCCTTCGCTTTCACGGAGTAAGCCGAGCAAAAGGTGCTCGACACCTATATAGCTGGAATTAAGACGACGTGCCTCGTCCACAGCAAACTCTATGGCTCTTTTCGCCCGACGGGCGAGGTCAACGTCCCCGCTGGTAGCTCGACGCTCTCCTTTCCCAATTACAAATTCCACAGCTGCCTGTATCTTGCCCGTCGATACACCCAGATTACTTAAGACTTTGGCCACGACTCCCGATTCTTCCCCTGCTATCCCCAACAGTATGTGCTCAGTGTCGATGTAACTGTGTCCCAGGCGCTGTGCCTCTCCTTGAGCCCGAGTCAATACCCTGCGGGCCCCTTCAGAAAACCTTTCGAATCCTGTGCTCATCTTAACCTTCGCTCAAGTCTAGGCCAAAGTATAGAGCATGCAACCCTTTTAGTCAACAAGCGTGGGCCTACTTGAACTAAGTGGCAGAATAATAATATAATACCAGAGAATGGTTGTTAAGGGCTAACAAGATGTGGGTTACTGGCGGCAAAGCAAAGGGAGCTCGGTTAAAAACACTGCCAAGGCGCTCCATTAGACCTACGACCAGTGTGGTGAGGCAAGCTATATTCTCACTGCTGGAGAACAGAACTGCCAATTGGCGTCGCGTTCTTGATTTATACGCGGGCAGCGGTGCTCTGGGTATCGAAGCTCTAAGCCGCAGGGCAGAATGGGTCGATTTTGTTGACCACAGGAAAAGCTGCTGTGACATTATCAGAAGCAACTTGGGGAAAATAGGGGAGCTACACCGCGCTCATATCTATTGCTGTAGTGTGAACAAAGCAATCGCCTTCCTGGACAATGATTATGACATTATCTTTCTGGATCCACCATACTCTGACCCTTCTATAAATAATTCACTAATAAGTCTAGCTAAGTCAAACTTGCTCGGGGAGAACTCTACAGTCGTGCTCTGTCATGCAAACCGTTTCTCGTCAGGTTCCGACTATGATGGACTTCACCTGGTTGAACAACGCCGCTATGGTGATACCTCGATTTCTATATACCAGAAGGAAGTTCAACTGTGACAGTAGCAGTTTATCCCGGTACCTTTGACCCTCTTACCTGCGGGCACATGGACATTATTGAACGGGCAGCAGCCTTACTCAACAGGTTAATCGTCGGCATCTATGAGAATCCTGCAAAGCAGCCGCTTTTTTCGCTGGAGCACAGGGTAAGGTTGGTAGAAGAGGCGGTAATCGGCTTGCCCAACGTCGAGGTCAAAGCTTTCAAAGGGCTAACCGTGGATTTTATACGCCAGGTGGGGGGAAAGGCCATGATCCGCGGTTTGAGAGCAAACTCCGACTTCGAACGGGAATTTGAGATGGCACTCATGAACAGAAAACTGGCACCAGACATCGAGTTGCTTTGTTTGATGACCAGCTCTCAATATCAGTTTCTTAGTTCCAGCTTAATCAAGGAAGTGGCTCAGTTAGGGGGCTGTCTTGAAGGCATGGTTCCCCCGCATGTGGCTGTAGCTCTCATGGAGAAGTTTTCCATGTCCACCGAGATGGTCACTGGTGAAGGCAAAGGGTAAAAATCGTAAGCCAGAAGTTAAGGAGGTAATAGAAAGATGGCGTACAAAATTACTGAGGAGTGCATTAGTTGTGGTGCCTGCGAACCGGAATGCAAGAATGCGGCCATAACTGAAGGGGAAGAACTTTATGTTATTGACCCTGCTAAATGCACTGAATGTGTGGGCTGGTTCGAGACACAGAAGTGTGTCGACGTGTGCCCGGTGGATGCTTGTATTCCTGACCCCGCTCATAAAGAAACACGAGAGCAATTGCTCGAGAAGTGGCGCAAAATGCACCCTGGTGAGACGCCGGCCGTCACTTAAAGCAAAGCCTGTCAAACATTTCGGCGAGAAGACTTCGCTTAGTAACTGATTCGACGTGTCCTGGCGGGAGAGGGTGAGCTGATCTGCTCTTGAGCATTGAACATGGTTCAACGAAGCTCTGGTCTGAGCTCAAACGGACGCTCATCATGAGCGGCTGGTAACCGTCTCTCAGCGAGAGACCGTTTGTCGCATATACATGGGAATACTTTTTATGTGACTTAGAAGGGAAAGCTCGGTGTAGGACCTTATAGCGACATAACAACCACCGCACCGGTTAGTTCGGCAGAAATCTCTCATCATCTCTTCTCGGCTGGCGTATTTGCTGCGGTGCAATGAACATGGAACCAAGCTCCCGTCAGGCATTATGATGAGAAATTTTATGCCTGCCTTACAGTTTGGCATGTATCCTCGCTCAAAGAATTTTGCGATGTTTTTGAGCACAATGTCGGGGTTGACTATATTAATGCCCTGTCTTTTTAGTGTCATAAGTTCGTTAATGGCTTGACGTAAACTTTCCAGGTCCTCTCCATTGTTGATGCAGTAGGCTGTCTCGTTTGTGCGTAGCGCCGTATATGCGCTATACGATATGGCCACATTCCACTCGGTGGCCTTCCTGGCCAACGGTAGTATTTCTTTCAGGTTGGCTCGTGTTATGGCCGTGTTCAAGATAATGTCCCGGAAACCAAGCTTTGCTAGCTGGGGAAGTTTTTGCTCCAAACGCCTATACAGACCCGGCCGTCGTCGAAATTCATCGTGCCGCTCGTCGGGGAAGTCAAGTGAGATGGAGAATTGATTCACCCCGGCTTCACGCAGTTGTAGATAGTTGCTTTCGTTTAGCAGTACTCCGTTGGTAACAAGTATCACGTATGGTACGCCGCCGGATTGCTTGATAGCCTTGACTACAGCTGCTATGTCCTTGCGTAGAAGTGGCTCGCCACCCGAAATCTGCGCTATAAGTGGCCTCAAGCGTCGAGTCAAATCTGCATACTCTTCCGGCCCAATCTGCTTTTCATCCTTGATAACCCCCCCAAGGTCACAGTGATGGCAATTGCAGTTGCAGGAAAGCGTCACCTCGTAAGAAACTATTATGGTGCGATTAGCTATATAGCTATGAATTCCCCTTTCGGCAAGCTTAATCGTCTTCGGCAGGGCAAGATTTACCATTCTTATACCTCTATTTAAAACCAATCATGGTGCAATTGTCTAGTCTTGAGGAGTATGTCAGCATCATTTTATTCATGGCTCTGCCTAGAATGGAGCCAGGGCCGAACAAACCCCTTAGAGGCTCATACAATTTGATATATTTCAGTATCGGTATGAACAACACGAGCAAGCTTATGGATTCCTTATAGGAGACAGAGGATATATCTTTGAACCCAGCATTCTCGAGAACAGTCGTAAGGGTCTTCGTGGTAAATTGGTTGATATGCAGCCTCCTTATGTTCCACCATCTCCTGCCCAGGATTCTGGCTGGTACACCCTGGATATTTGGAGTTGATAGTGCCAGCAACCCCCCGGGCTTCAGTATCCTATGGGCTTTCTTGAGAATCATGAGTGGGTATGGCACATGCTCCAGAACTTGCCAGAGAGTGATTACATCGAAATGGTCGTCAGGAAACCGCAGTTCTTCAAAGAGCTGTGCTTCTACGTCCAAGCCAAATTCCCTTCTGGCATATTCTGCCGCATCCTGTGATAACTCAACTCCCTTAGTAGCATAGCCGGCTCTGGCGGCATTGAAGAGAAAGAACCCTTCACCACAGCCTATATCGAGCAGGTATGTGCCGTTCTTGTACTGCCTAATCAAGCCTACTTGTGATGCGGAGACAGTCAAACGACCTTTCCGAATAATAGAGGCATCGACACTCTTCCTCTGGGAGTAGGCTTCGTTAATTTTGCCTGCTTTCTCAATGGGATTCACATATATGAGCTGACAACTCCGACATCTGACATGCCTTCCCCATTCTTTGCCAGGTATCATATATACTGTCTCTGCTGCTTTGCGGAAATCAGCAGCCTTCATGTTAGAGTCAAAGAGTACCTCGAAATCATTTTGCCCACAGCCGGGACAGTTGCGATATTCGAAAAGCGAATTCACTTTGTACAGCCCTCAAAGGTGTTCAGCCTTATTATAAGCAGCAGTTACAGCCTCAAGGAGGAGGGAACGGAATCCCCCTTTTTCCAGCCGGAGAAGGGCCTCGGTGGTAGTTCCCCCGGGCGAGGTGACCATGTTCCTCAAATCAGCAGGGTGTTTGCCTGTCTTCTTAACAGTGCAAGTAGAGCCAAGTATAGTCTGTATCACCAATTCTTGAGCTATGTCTCGCGGCAAGCCGATATGCACACCAGCATCGACGAGTGTCTCGATGAAAAGAAAGACATAGGCTGGGCCGCTGCCGCTTAAAGCAGTGGCCATGCTTAGATATTTCTCATCGGTAACATAAATTTCCTTACCCAAAGCCGCCAGTGCAGTCTGAGCTAGCTCTTTTTGCTTTTGCCCGGTTTCAGCTGTTGCGGTCCAGACGGTCATTCCTTCGCCGATTTGCGCTGGCATATTAGGCATGGCTCGAATTACGGAAGAATGGTCTAAACCTTGGCACAAACTTGAGATAGTAGCTCCGGCTATTATAGATAGCACTATCTGTGCGGGCGATAAACGACCTTTAATCTCTTCCATTACCTGGAGCGAATTCTGGGGTTTCACTGCCAGAATGACCATGTCAGCATTTTCCACAGCGCTTCTATTATCAACTGCAGTGCTAATCCCGTATTCCTTGCTCAGGAATTCGCGCCGCGGTGGACTAACATCGCTAACCACTATGTGTTGCCGCCCAACCACATTCTTGGCCAGAAGACATTTGACCATCGCCTCGCCCATAGCCCCACCACCGATGAATGTTATCTTCATTCCTCTTTCAATCCCCTACGTATTCTTATTACCACGATTACATCAGGGCCAGCACGATATTCACCACCCGTCTCGGGACATAGACGACGTTGCTCACCTTTTTCCCGTCGATATAAGCCTTCACTCGCTCTCGACCTAACGCCAGCTCCTTAGCTTCATCTTCGCTTATGGAAGAGGGCACAAGCACCTTGTCGCGAAGTTTACCGTTTATCTGAATCACCAGGGTGACCTCTTCTTCCTGGGCGAGTCCTTCGTCATAGTCAGGCCATGCCTGGTCATGAATACTATAGGGATGTCCGGTTCTGGTCCACAACTCCTCGGCGAGATGGGGGGCACTGGGGGCAAAGAGAAGCAGAAAGCGGCTAATAACTTCTCGCCATAAGGAAGATGAGACCACGCCGCTCTCCTTGACCTTGGCTAGATAATTCGTGAATTCCATGAGGCTAGCCAGCATGGTGTTGAATCGAAATCTCTCCAAATCAGCAGTAACCTTCTTAATGGTCTTATGAGTTATGTGGAGGCATTCTTTCTCATCCTCAGGGCTAACAGCCTCCCGATAAGTCGGGGCGTAGCCTGTTGTTACTAAGCTCCACACCCGGTTCAGCCAGCGACTGATGCCTATAATGCCACTATCGTTCCATTCTCCCCCCAGCTCCCAAGGACCAATAAACATAAGATACCCACGAACGGCATCGGCTCCTAGTTCAGCCACGTATTCATCGGGGGCAACCACATTACCTCTCGATTTGCTCATCTTGTCACCACGGTAAATTATGGTTCCCTGATTGAACAGGCGAGTGAAAGGCTCGTCGAAATGGACCAGGCCCATGTCCCTTAACGCTTTGATGAAAAAACGGGCGTAGAAGAGATGCATGACTGCGTGCTCGGCACCCCCGGTATACAAATCTACAGGTAACCAATACTTAAGTTTGGTGGCATCGAAAGGGGCATCCTCGGTTTCAGGACTGGTGTACCTCAAGAAATACCAGGAGGAACACATAAAGGTATCCATAGTGTCGGTTTCCCTTCGTGCTGGCCCAGAACATTGAGGGCAGGTGGTGTTGACGAAAGTCGAGCAATACTTCAGAGGAGATTCCCCGGTGGGCTTGAATTCCGCATCGGGAGGAAGCAACACAGGCAAATCCTTCTCAGGCACCGGGACTATGCCACACTTGTCGCAATAGACTATAGGTATGGGTGCCCCCCAATACCTCTGCCTTGAAATCAACCAATCGCGAAGGCGATAAACAACCGACCGCTTGCCCAATCCTTGTTTCTCCAATAAAGCACAGATTGCCTCATATCCCTGGTCGCTGGCCAGGCCGCCAAAATTCCCAGAGTTCACCATGGTACCTGAGCCGGTGTATGGTTCCGTCAATTCCTCACCTGACCAACCCGGGGGAGCGATAACCGTTCGTACAGGCAGCTTGAACATCCTGGCAAATTCAAAATCTCGTTCATCATGAGCAGGAACTGCCATTACTGCTCCAGTGCCATAAGTTGGTAACACGTAATCGGTAATCCAGATAGGCACTTGCTCTCCACTCAGCGGATTGATTACGTAGCTCCCCAGAAAGACCCCCGTCTTTTCCCTGCCCAGTGCCAGCCGTTCATACTCAGTCTGCTGCCGACACCGAGCAATATATTCACTAACTGCAGCGCGATGCTCCGGGGTAGTCAATTGAGGAACTAAAGGGTGCTCTGGGGCCAGGAGGAAGAAAGTCACCCCAAGAATAGTGTCAGGGCGAGTGGTAAACACTCTTATCTCTTTCTGTTCTACGCCCTCATGTTCCAGCCCGAAGGAGACTTCAGCGCCCTCGCTTTTGCCAACCCAGTTCCTTTGCATTGTCTTGATGCGTTCTGGCCAATCTAGATGACTGTGGTCAAGGAGTTCCTCAGCGTATTTGGTAATTCTGAAGAACCATTGTTTCAGCGCTTTCTTGGTCACCAGAGTGCAACACCTCTCACAATAACCTTCGCCCACCACTTGTTCATTAGCCAGCACCGTCTGGCATCTCGGGCACCAGTTGACCATTGCCTCAGCTCGATACGCGAGACCAGCGTGATAGAATTTGAGGAAAAACCACTGCGTCCATTTGTAATACTGCGGCATGCAGGTAACTACTTCGCGCTTCCAGTCATATGTCGCCCCCATACTCCTGAGTTGCCGACGCATATTCTCAATGTTTCTCATTGTCCAGTCATAAGGATGAATTCCATGGCTGATAGCGGCATTTTCTGCTGGTAACCCAAAAGCATCGAATCCCATGGGATGAAGCACATTGTGGCCCTGCATCCTTTTGAATCTGGCATGGACGTCTGAAGGTGCCATGGCATACCAATGACCAATGTGAAGGTCTCCCGAAGTATAGGGAAACATGGTCAGGGCGTAAAACTTCGGGCGTTTGCTGCCTTCCCTTACTTCGTAGATATTATCGGCCGCCCACCTCTGCTGCCATTTCCTCTCGAATTCCTGAGGATTGTACTTCTGTTCCATACTTGCCAAAGTTTACCTTAATTTCGAGTGAATTGAAAGTCCTCTACCATTGCCGGAAATCGGTACAGAAAGTGAGAACCTTAGGAGAATTGGGTTGCACGAACTCCAGTATATATGAATGAAATCACGTCATCAGGCAACGTCAAAGGCATAGCTAGAGCGGTTGCAGGGTATAGAATGCGGCAACAGCCACGGGTTTGGCCAAAAGACGACGAGGCGACCAACCGTCTGGCCGTCTACTTTCTTGGGCTATTCCCCAGAAGGTACCAGTATGGCTGGGAATAGATATCCTCTGGAGGTCCTAATCGCCGCGCCCATGGCTTTCAAGCCAATACAAGGACTGCTACAGGCAGTGCGTAATTCCTCTAAACACGCGGTGATAACCCAGCAACGAATGTCTAGGCTTTCCCTATTCTGAATACCTTGGTGCCACAAGCGGGACAGATACCCTGTGTTGCCGGTCTGCGGTTCTTGAGTGTAACCCGGTTCGGGTTTTTCATTTCCACCTTTTTTCTGCACTTCATGCAATAAGCTGTCGCCATCTTGTCCTCCTTATGGTTTCGTTACACTGTATATTGTTACTATAAGCACAGAGGCTTGTCAATACCTTTCGGGCTTCTGAAGCAAAGCTTGTCAATTGCTGGGGACAATTCTAAGCTCAAGTACTAGCGGTTGCCCCGGATTTCGGCAGGTACTTCGGTGGCCGGTTTCTTCAACAACAGTGAGCCCACCATTCCCACCAGCGAGACGGCAGTCGCCAGGATGAAGGGGAAGACAAAAGTCCCTGTAAGGTCTTTGAGGTAGCCTCCCACGTATGGTCCCAGCGCCTGGCCGATACCAAAGAAAAGGGTGATAAAGCCGAGTCCGGCCGGAGCAAGCCGCGGGCCCATGTAGTCGCCTGCCGCCGCCGCCATAATGGTTGGGATGCTCCAGGCACTCAGGCCAAAGAGGAAAACTGAAAGGTAAAAGGCTGGAAGCGTATCGAAAAAGGCGAAAAGAAGATAGGACAAAGCCAGGGTGAGGTAAGCCAGGGCTGCCCCACGCTTCCTTCCCAGGCGGTCGGATATCCCACCCCAAATAACACCGCAGAAAATACTAAGACCTCCTGCCAGCGCCCACAGGTAGCCTACCAGGACAACATCAAGACCTATTTCGTCAGCAAGAAAGGCCTTGAAAAAGGTCATGTAGATAACATAGGAGAACCCGTACATTAAATAGACCAACCCCAGGTACCAGACCTCCTTAACCCTGTAAATCAGCCCCCACTGTAGATTAGGGGGAGGCTTCTTCCCGGTGATCCCTGGAGACGTGGGGGTAGGACTGGGGGAAGACCTCGGAAGTGGGGCAGGGTTTTGGTCTCCCTCGGGCTTCGCCTTGGTGGAAGCTCCTACCTGCTCCAGACCCAAATCCTCGGGATGGTCGCGGAGCAGAAGATAGGAAAGGAGGGCTATGAAAAGGACGGCACCGCCCAGATAGTACCAGGAATACCTCCACCCGTCGGCGCCATATGTGAGCAAAATACGGGGAACGATGACCCCTCCCAAAAATGTTCCCACCCCGATTCCACCGGAGACGATGCCCGTGGCAAAACCACGCCTGCGCATGGTGAACCAGATAGACCCCAGTGCCATAGCCGGCACATATGCTCCTCCATTTCCCAGACCGGTCAACAGGCGCATGGAAAAAGCCCATTTAAAAGAATCGGCAATTCCCGTCAGCAGCATACAGATACCCATGAGCAGCAGGGAAAGGGAAATAACACGGCGGGCGCCATATCTGGAGGCCAAAAAACCTCCGATAACTGCAAAAACCAGATAACCAATGAGATTCCCTGTGGCGAGCAGACCGGCCTGCGTATAGGTAAGCCCCAGCCCATCTCTCATTTCGGGAAGGATAATGGTATAAGACATCCTGCCAAAGCCGTGGGCAGCAACAGCAGCCAGCATCCCTGTGAAAACAACAATCCAACCGTAATGAACTCGAGTACCTTGACCTTTTCCGCTCATCGATCAAGCTCTTCCTTTAGGTAAGAGATTCTGTCCTTCGTATCACATAAAATCCCGGTACCACAATTCTAAGCACAGAGTTTGTACGACTTTGTGAAATATGGATACTGTAAGCTGTCTTATCATAGCAGAGATCGTGGATTCTTGACTAGCCTAGCAAGCTAAACAGGGGACGAAACTGAGCAAGGTTTGCCCGGAGCACAGATATGGTCTGGCAGTTAAGATAAGCCAGATAGCAGCTGCAATGCCGTATCTAACCGTTGCAGGCATTTCTCTTTTCCCAATATTGCCATGGTCTGAAATAACGGTGGCGCCGCGGTACGCCCTGTGACAGCTACCCTTAACAAGCCGAAGAATTCCCCTGTGCCTAAGTTGAGCTCCTTGGCCAGGGGGCGCAGGATATCCTCGAGTGTCGTGGCATCCCAGTTCATTGTCCCCTCTAACCTTTGCAAAGCAATCGTAATAGCTTCAGCGGCCGATTTGACATCCAGTTTCTTGCTCAAAAGCAGGCCTGTATCATACTGCAGCTCATCGAGGAGGAAAAAAATGGCAAGCTGAGTGACCTCAGCCAAAGTTCTGGCTCGTTCTTGAATGAGTGACAGGACCTGGCTGACGTAGCTGTAATCCAATGGACGTCTTACCGACTCCGGTAAATCTCTGTCTAAGAACGGCATCGCTTGCTGGACAAATTCGTCCAAGCTGATTTTGCGCAGATAAATCCCATTCATCCACTCCAGCTTATCTTTGTTGAAGATAGCCGCTGTTTTGCCCACTCTCTCGAGAGAGAAGTGCTTCATCAATTCCTCTCGGGATAATAACTCAGTGCGGTCATCAAGCGACCAGCCCAGAAGCGCCAGGAAATTGGTCATTGCCTCCGGGAGGTATCCTTGCCTCTGATATTCGGTGACCGTGGTAGCCCCATGTCTTTTGGACAGCTTGGCGCGGTCAGGTCCCAGGATCATGGGCAAATGAGCAAATTGGGGAGGTTGCCAGCCTAGAGCCTGGTAGAGCAGAACATGTCGAGGAGTGCTGGAAAGCCACTCATCAGCCCTCAGGACGTGTGAAATAGCCATTAGATGGTCATCGACCACATTAGCCAGATGGTATGTGGGATAACCATCGGACTTGAGCAGGATGAAGTCGTCCAGAGTATCGTGCTTGAAAGTCACCGGGCCACGGATTAAGTCGTAGACAGTAGTTTCGCCTTCAAGAGGTGTTTTGAAGCGAATCACGGGAGTAACACCTGTTGCCTCTAGTTGTGTCCTTTCATGTTGTGCTAAATCTCGGCAATGGCGATCGTATTTCGGTGGCTGTTTACGTTTTGCCTGTTCTTGACGCATCGTCTGTAACCGCTCTTGAGAACAGAAGCACGAATATACATAACCCTCCCGGAGCAATCTGTGGACAAACTCATGGTAATTGGACAACCGCTGTGATTGGTAGTAAGGCCCTTCATCCCAGTCTAGTCCCAGCCACTGTAAGCTGTCCAGTATTGCCTCCACTGCGCCTTCTACCTTGCGAGCGACGTCAGTATCTTCAATTCGTAAAATAAACGTGCCATGGTGATGGCGAGCAAACAGCCAGTTGAATAGGGCGGTCCTGATGTTTCCTAGGTGAGGGTAGCCTGTGGGACTGGGCGCAAAACGAAGTCTAACCGATGTCTCCAATTCAGACTGCATTGCGCTGTGTTCGGTGTGGCTTGACCCTTATCTAGAGAGGATTTGATGCAGCTTTTTCAACCTCTCCAGGTGTTTCCTGAGCCTCTGAGCAAGCTGCTCAACCTGATCCAGGGCATTCTTCGTATCTTCTATCTCGGTGGTTATCTTAAACAAAGTCTCAGTTTGCCGCTCGCTTAGCTCGGTTTCAAAGCCGGCCAATTCATCTATTCCAACCTCTGCCATTAACTTGGATGAGAGACTCTGTTCTCTTTTCGCTTGCTCTTCAGAGAGTTCTTCATAGGACTTCATGTCAGCAGTTCCCTTCTTTTTTAGTTTCCATTTACATCAAGCGTGGAGAAATTCTAGCATAGCCTAATACTTGAAACAAGCCTTGGTTGGTAGGGCATATGTAGATGGTGCTACTTCTTCGCTTGATTATGCAAATTTCATTGTTTCCTGTATATTAAGAATCGTTGTTTTCTATTGCGGTGAGTGCATTCCATGCCCCAGTTTAGAACGGTTGCCGATTTTCGTCTTACTGGCGATCAGCCGCAGGCGGTCGACAAGCTAGTCGAGGGTTTGTACAAGGGTTACCGAGAACAGACACTCCTTGGAGTCACTGGCAGTGGCAAGACGTTCACTATGGCCAGTATAATCGAGAGAGTACAAAGACCAACGCTGGTTATTTGTCACAACAAGACTCTGGCTGCTCAGCTAACAACGGAGTTCAAGGAGTTTTTCCCCGAGAACGCTGTGGAGTATTTCGTAAGCTACTATGACTATTATCAGCCGGAGGCCTATATCCCCAGCACCGACCTCTATATTGAGAAAGAAACCGATATAAATGAAGAGATTGACAAGTTACGGCATGCTGCTACCAGGGCTCTTTTCACACGTCGAGACCTAGTTATTGTTGCTTCGGTCTCCTGCATTTATGGCCTGGGCGCACCTGAAGAATATCGCAGTTTTGTCCTTACCGTGGTGAAGAACAAGCACCATAAGCGGGACAAACTAGTGCGCCGTTTGGTGGATATGCAATACGAAAGAAATGACCATGACTTCACTAGGGGTAGATTCCGTATTCGAGGTGATACTGTGGAGATTCAGCCGGCTTACGAAGAGACAGCCCTCAGAATCGAATTCTGGGGTGACGAGATTGAGCGTATTGTGGAAGTCGATCCTCTAACTGGCGAGGTACTGGCTGATCGCGACCAGGTAGACATTTACCCCGCGAAGCACTTTGTTACCTCCCGCGATAAGCTGCTGAGGGCGATCCAAGATATCAAAGACGAATTGGAGGCAAGATTGGAGGAATTAGGAAGGCAGGGAAAACCGCTGGAAGCCCAGCGGCTTGAGGCGCGGACTAATTACGATATTGAAATGCTTCAGGAAATAGGATACTGCACCGGGGTGGAAAACTACTCCCGGCATCTCCAGCGACGTGCACCGGGAAGCAGTCCCTGGACCTTGCTGGATTACTTTCCTGGTGACTTCCTGCTCCTCATTGATGAGTCGCATATAACCCTGCCGCAAATCAGGGGTATGTATCATGGTGACATTTCTCGAAAGCAGACACTGGTTGATTATGGCTTTCGCCTTCCTTCAGCACTTGATAATCGCCCATTGAATTTCGAGGAGTTCAACAAGCGCATCAACCAGGTGATTTATGTCTCTGCCACACCCAAGCCTTATGAATGTGGGCGTAGCCAACAGGTAGTGGAGCAATTGGTCCGCCCCACCGGTTTGCTGGAGCCTACCGTGGAGGTTAAGCCAGTTAGAGGGCAAATCGATGACCTTATTCATCAAATAGAAAGCAGAGTAGCTAAGAGAGAACGTTGTCTGGTAACTACTTTGACCAAACGAATGGCGGAAGAATTGAGCGACTACTTAAGAGAAATGGGGATAAGAACTCAATACTTGCATTCGGAGGTAGAGACTTTGGAGCGAGTAGCGATTCTCCGTGACCTCCGCCTTGGTGTCTACGATGTGGTAGTGGGTATTAATCTCCTTCGTGAAGGATTGGACTTGCCTGAAGTAAGCCTGGTCGCCATACTCGATGCTGACAAAGAAGGCTACCTGAGATCAGAAGAAGCGCTCATTCAGACCATGGGACGTGCTGCCAGACACCTGAATGCGCATGTCATAATGTATGCCGATACCATGACCAGGTCTATGCAGGGAGCCATAGAGGAAATTGGCCGCCGCCGACAGATCCAGGAAGACTACAACAAGGAGCATGGCATAACTCCCCAGGGAATCAAAAAGGCAATCAAGGATATAACTGAAAGAGTTCAAACGGTAGCCGAGACACGGACTCCTTATACGGTTAGCCCTATTTCCAGAGTGGAAATCAGCCGGCTTATCAAGCAACTGGAATCTCAGATGAAAACAGCGGCCAGGAATCTGGAGTTTGAAAAGGCTGCTATGATCCGCGACCGCATTATCGAACTAAGAAAAGACGAAGAACTGGTTTCGCCCATCATGAAGCGATAGTCGGAGCAGTCGTTCGCCCGAGGTCGGGGCTACTTGACGCTATGCGTTTGTCTTTCTTGTTGGGGAAATCGGCCCATCTCCTCTCAACTCGCGCTATAGTCTGAGTATTATGAATGCTGCGATCTGTTCGACTGGCGGGCAGTCGTAATAGGGGACTGTAGACACAGTGCCTGTGCTTCGTATCAGCTATCCGGTATAGGGGACTTGCCAAATGGTCCAGTACTAAGGTGTCAGGACAATCGGTACAAACGGGTGATTGACGGTTCTCCAAACGTGGGGCATAGTATGGTATACCTGAGTAGTTTCACAGGAAGAAGACATGCCTGTTCTTATTGAAGACCGGACCTATTACAGGACAGCTGAGGTTTGCCGAGTGGTCGGTATCAGCAGAAATACTCTCTTCAGGTGGATAAAAGAAGGGATATTGTGCGACATTGAGTACCGGGACTGGCGAGGCTGGCGGCTATTCACCGCAGGTCAGGTAGATACCATTAGAGCAAAGACCAGTCATATTACCGCGATAAGTCGGAGAAGGTAAGAGAACACGTACATGGGATTAGCGGTTGCACGAACAGAGATAGAAGGCTTATTTGAGACTCTGGCTGAGAAATCGCCGGTTGGAGTTTACATTGTGCAGGACGGGAAGTTCTGCTATGTCAATCCGGCTTTCCAGAGTTGCGTTGGGTACTGGGAGAACGAACTGGTGGGCATGGATTCTTTAGAGTTCGTCTTTCCTGAGGACAGGGAGATGGTGAGGGAAAACGCCATCAAGATGCTAAAGGGCGAAGTTACTTCAGCATACCCATTGAGGCTGATTCACAAGACAGGCAGCATCGGGTGGGTAATGGAATCCGTTAGCTCCATCCAGTATGGCGGGAGGCGGGCAACCTTAGGTAACCATATGGACATCACGGAGCGCAAGAATGCAGAGGAAGCGACAAGGCAGGCAGCGCAAGAATGGAGGGATACCTTTGATTCAATCAGCGATGCCATCTCGATTCACGGCAAGGATTACAAGATTCGGCGGGCAAACAGGGCATTTGCTGATATATTTGACATGGAGCCCGATCAAGCCATCGGTAAGCATTGCTATGAGCTACACAAAGGGACAAAACCCATATCGGGTTGTCCGCACCAGCAGACGCTGGCCAGCAAGAAACCTGCGGTAGCAGAGTTCTACGAATCCCACTTGGGAAAGCATCTCCTGGAGTCCACGTCGCCGATTTTGGATATGCGAGGTGAAGTCGTGGGCACCGTACATGTCACTAGAGACATCACCAAGCAGAAGGAACTAAATGAGCAGTTGATGATGGCTGATCGACTGGCCTCTGTCGGCGAGCTGGCAGCCGGCGCTGCCCATGAACTTAATAACCCGCTTACGAGCATTCTTGGGTTTTCCCGGTTGCTCATGGAGAAGAAAGTTTCTGACGATGTCCGCGAGGATCTAGAGATCATCTGCAGCGAAGCCCAGCGCGCTACCGAGGTGATAAAGCAGCTTCTTGAAGTTGCCCGGGAGCACCAGCCGGTGAAGCAGCCGAACCAGATGAACAGGATTGTTGAGGATGTACTGAAATTGCGTGCGCACGAGCACAGGATGCATAACATCAAGGTCGAGAGAAGGCTTGCCACTGCTTTGCCCGAGATCATGGTTGACTATTCTCAAATGCAGCAGGTCTTCTTCAACATAATAATCAACGCCGAGCAATCCGTGAGCGAGGCTAAGAACGGGGGAACCCTGACTATTTCCACCAGAAGACGGAATAGCAGCGTGGTGATATCAGTCGCTGACGACGGTCCGGGTATCTCACAGGAACATCTGGGCAAGATATTCAACCCGTTCTTCACGACCAAGAAGCCAGGCAAGGGAACAGGGCTTGGTTTGAGCATATGCTACAGGATAGTGACCGAGCACGGCGGGCAGATATATGCCAGGAGCCATCCTGGTAAAGGGGCCACTTTTTTTGTGGAACTGCCCATCAACGGTGCCTGACCATAACGAAGGTATGCCATGAAACAGACTGACATCAACGAGAAAAGCACCTCACTGCCAGAAACGCTGCTTACCGTCGATGATGAAGCTGGAATCCGGAAGCTTCTTTGCCGCAGGCTGTCGCGAGACGGCTATCGGTGCGAAGAGGCGGGTAGTGCCGAGAAAGCCTTGGAGGTTCTGGCAGCCACTCCGGTTGCCCTGGTCATTTTGGACATAAAACTGCCAGGCAAGTCGGGCATTGAACTGCTCCCCGAGATAAAGATGGGTTACCCCGATACAGCGGTCATCATGGCTACAATTCTTTCTGAGATGAGTGTTGCTGTTCAGTGCTTGAAGCAGGGGGCTGATGACTACATCTGTAAGCCCTTCGACCTGGAGGAAGTTTCACTGAGCGTCCGGAGAGCTCTTCAGAGAAGAAGTCTGCAACTCAAGCTCAAGGGGTATCAGCAGTACCTTGAAGAAAAGGTGAAGGAACAGACCTCGGAGATTAAGAAGCTGTCCCTTGGTGCCATTGAGTCGCTGGTATTCGCCATTGAAGCCAAAGACAGGTATACCGGAGGACATTCGCGTCGGGTTACCAGAATAGCGCTGGCCTTGGGTCATGAACTTGGTCTATCGCCAGATCATATGGAAGACCTGAAATGGGGCAGTCTACTTCACGACGTTGGGAAGATTGCGGTTGACCAGAGTATCCACAACAAGCCCGGGATGCTGACACAGGAAGAGTATGAGCACATTATGATTCATGCTCATGTCGGCGCCGGCATTGTTCAGCCGGTTGTTAATGATAGAGTGGTGCAAATGATCGAGCACCACCACGACCATTATGACGGCGGCGGGCTTCTTCAGGTTGTGGCAGGCAGCGACATACCACTGGCAGCCAGGATTCTGGCTGTGGCCGATGCGTTTGATGCCATGACATCTGAACGTCCGTATCGGTTGGCAATGTCCGTCAAGGAAGCTATCGACGAAATTGGGCGCTGTGCGGGCACCCAGTTCGACCCGGCTGTCGTTGCCGCGCTCCTTAAAATAACCGCAGCCGAAGCGGTGGCGAAGCCGAGTCACAGTCTGCCCAGGGTTCCGGTTGACACGATCTTTCGGACGAATACGGAGGCTTGAACGCAGATGTATGAACAGAAGAGGAAGACGGTGCTTATTGCTGATGATGAGCCAGCGGTCAGGAAGCTGCTATGTAGAATGCTGGATAATGACTACAACGTAATCGAAGCACATAACGGTAGGGAGGCGGTGAATATGGCTGGCAGCCACAAACCTGATATCGTGTTCATGGATATGATGATGCCAGAGGTGGACGGGCTCAGTGCCTGTTACGCGATCAAAACAAACGAAACTACCAGGGAAATCCCTGTGGTCATGCTTACTGCTATAAGCTATGACCTCAACAAGAAGCTCAGTGAAGACGTGGCGGGGGCCGACGGATACGTAACCAAGCCGTTCACTCGCCAGTCCCTGCTGGAAGAAATGAGACGGCTGATGCTGTGGGCCGGCGATGATGCTGCGCAGGTGCCTGTAGAGCGATAAGTGATGAAGAAGGCCGGATATGCGGGATGGTCGGAGCTATGCATATCAATCAGGCCTTCTGTGGTCTATTGTGAGAGACGAATCATAGATGATGGTGATTGACAACTCATGAACCTAGTATCGAAAACAGAACGGCGTGGCCCTAAGCCAGAAGTAGTGGCAGGCGAGATCAAGCAGTCAAGGGAACTATTTCGGATACTGTTCTATGGCTCACCGATCGGCACCTACATTATCCAGAACGGTCATTTCCGACTTGTCAATCACCAACTGGCACATACCTCAGGTTATGATGAGAGTGAACTGATAGGGAAGCCGTCTCTGGGCTTTGTCCTTACGGAAGACAGAGACACTGTGCGCGAGAACGCCATAAGGATGCTGAAGGGAGAATGTTCGCAGGGGTACGAATTCAGGATTGTTACCAAGCAGGCAAAAATCAAGTGGGTGATGGAGACAGTCGCCCCCGTCTACTATCAGAGGAAGCGGGCAACTCTGGGGAGTCTCATAGACGTGACCGAGCGCAAGATGGTGGAGGAGAAGTTGAAGCAAATTACAGCCGAGATGCAGCGTTCTAATACTGAGCTCGAGCAGTTTGCTTACGTGATTTCACACGATCTACAGGAGCCGCTGCGCATGGTGTCGAGCTATACTCAGCTACTGGCTAAACGCTACAGCAATAAGCTGGACGCTGATGCAGACGAGTTTATCGCTTATGCGGTAGATGGCGCCAAGAGGATGCAAACGTTGCTTCACGACCTTCTGGACTATTCTCGTGTAGGCACTCGTGGTAAGCCTTTCAACCTGGTCAACTGTGAACATGTCGTTGTGCAGGCGATGGCGAATCTGAAGATAGCCATCGAAGAAAGTGGGGCATCGGTGAGTTATGATGTCCTGCCCACGATAATGGCTGATGAGGGGCAGCTGGTGCAGTTGTTTCAGAATCTCATCGGCAATGCCATCAAGTTTCGCCGTGAGGAACCACCATGTGTCCACATTTCGGCTCAGAGAAGGAACAGTGTGGTGACCTTTTCCGTTAAGGATAATGGTATCGGCATTAAACCTCAGCACAGTCAGAGTATCTTCGAGATTTTCAGACGTTTACATACTAGAGAGGAGTATCCGGGAACCGGTATGGGCTTAGCCATCTGCAGAAAGATTGTGGAGCGACATGGTGGGAATATCTCGGTCACATCTCAACCTGGACAAGGCTCAACATTCCACTTCAGTGTCGACATGGCTGGAGGTGAGTCTGAGTGAGGAGCCAGATAGCCGAACGGCCTGTGGAAATCCTCATCGTTGACGATAACCCAGGAGACCTGCGGCTTACAGCGGAAGCCCTCAAAGAGGGCAAGGTGCAGAACAGGTTGCATCTTGCAAAGGATGGCATAGAGGCTATTGCCTTCCTGCGCAGACAGGGAAAGTATATCGACGCACCCCGCCCCGACCTCATTCTGCTTGATCTCAACATGCCCCGAATGAACGGCCGCGAGGTACTGGCAGAGATCAAAGAAGACTCCGAGTTGAAACACATCCCGGTGGTTATGCTCACAGGTTCACGGGAAATGGGCGATATTGTGAGGACCTATGACCTGCATGCGAATTGCTATGTGACCAAGCCAATTGACCTGGAGCAGTACATCAGGATGGTGAGGTCCATCACTGACTTCTGGTTGACCACCGTGAAACTGCCAACGGAGGAAAGCTAAATGGCTGATAAATCCGTCAGTATCCTGCTGGTCGAGGATAATCCCGGGGATCGACGCCTGATCCGCGAGATGCTGGCTGAGGCTAGCGATGTCGCCTTTGATGTGCAATATGCGGATCGGCTACAAGCCGCAATCGAGTGTTTAGGTCAGAACGGTGTTGAAGTTGTTCTTCTGGACCTCGGCCTTCCCGATAGCCAGGGGTTGGAAACACTGAGGAAGGTTTATGCGCAAGTATCAGAGATGCCGATAGTGGTGTTGACCGGCCTCAACGATGAAATGGTCGGAGTTCAAGCGATCAACGAAGGAGCCCAGGATTATCTAATCAAGGGGCAAGTTGACACACAATTATTGAGGCGTACCATACGCTATGCCATCGAGCGCAAGCAGGCGGAAGAAAGGGAAAGGCGACTTCAGATACAAATTAGCCTCTCCAATCGACTGGCTTCACTGGGACTGATGGTGGAAGGCATTGCCCATGAAATAAATAATCCCCTGGCCAGCGTCATGGGTTTTGCCCAAATGTTGGCGTATGAAGATATTCCTGAGAACTTCAGGGAAGACGTTAAGACGATAGAGGAGAATGCCCGGCGAGTAGCTGACATTATGACGAATCTGCTTGCATTCGCCCGGCAGCAGAAATTGGAACGAACGTACGTCGATGTTAATGACATTATAAGAGCAACTCTGGAAATGCGAGCCTATCCGCTCGAGGGCAGCAACATAACGGTAACCACTCAGCTTGACCCCGTGCTGCCTTCGACCATGGCCGATGCCACCCTGCTGCAACAAGCATTTCTGAACCTGATCATCAATGCTGAGACAGAGATGAAACTGGCTCATGGCAAGGGCAACCTCCTGATCACGACAGAATTTCTGAATGATACTATTCACGTGTCGTTCAGCGATGATGGCCCGGGGATCGCTCAGGCGAACCTGACACACGTGTTTGATCCCTTCTTCAGTACCCGTGGGGTTGGCCAGGGGCGAGGTCTTGGCTTGAGCGTTTGTTATGGAATCATCACCGACCATAACGGCCGGATTGATGTCAGAAGCCAGCCTGGCAGAGGGGCTGTCTTCACCATTGAATTACCTGTGGTTGCTGAAGAGAAGGCCGTAGAAGTAGCCTGACTCGTTGCCGGTCGAACCCGGGCTCCCAAACGTTCTGTAGCTGTTTGTTTTCCATCATTACTGCCTCTTCAACGATTCTGTCAGGCCGGACTGTGAGTCTGACGCCTTGATACCTAATCTGACTCACGGTGACAATTGTCGTGTCATGGCAGGTAGCCTGGATCAAGATGTTGAGAAATTGAACCAAAACTCTTCAATTCTTTGTACAAATAAAGTAAAATGAATGTTCCAAAATTTACGCATTTTTGCGGAGACGGATCGTGGAGATCAAAGTTATAACTGGAGACATAGCGCAAATCGAAGCTGATGCCATTGTGGTAAATCTGTTTGAAGCCGTGGAACAGCCGGGTGGTGCTACGGCTGCTGTGGACAAAGCTTTGGACGGAGCCATTGGCTCTCTTATTAATCGAAGTGAGATTAAAGGTAAGTTCGGGGAGGTGGCTATTGTCCATACGTTTGGAAAGTTGCCAGCAGGGATAGTAGCTATTGCCGGGCTGGGCAAGTCCCAGGATTTTGACGTGGACAGAATTCGTGGAGTAGCGGGAGAGTTTTGTCGGGCATTGCGCAAATTGAATTGCCGCAAAATAGCCACGATACTTCATGGTGCCGGCGTGGGTGGTATTGAGACTGAAGCATCGGCCGGAGCAATAGTGGAAGGCGCCCTTCTCGGTCTTTATAGCTTCACGAAATATAAGAAGCCTGAATATGCGGATATCGAAGAAATGCTGATCGTGGTAAGGGAAGAGAGCAAAGCCCCGATTTTGGAGTCGGCCATTGGGAAAGGAAAAGTGATGGCCGAAGCCGCCAGCTTAGCTCGGGATATGGTTAATGAGCCAGCTAATTTCATGACACCTGGCCAGCTGGCTGAAGCAGCCAGAGAAGTGGCTGGCAAATATGATTTGGAGTTCAAGGTCTTTGAGGTGGCGGACATGGAGGCGATGGGCATGGGAGCACTTCTGGGAGTGGCCAGAGGGAGCAGCCAGTCTCCCAAGCTGATAATTCTCAGCTACAAAGGAGACAAAGGGTTCGAAAAAGCCGTTGGTTTTCTGGGCAAGGGCATAACCTTCGATTCTGGAGGAATCTCTATCAAGCCCTCGGAGGGAATGAGTGAAATGAAGGAGGACATGGCCGGTGCTGCTGCAGTTATTGCAGCACTTGGCGCTATTGCTCAGTTGAAACTGCGGATTAATGTCACCGCCGTTATTCCGGCTACCGAAAACCTGCCCAGCGGCACGGCTTTGAAACCGGGGGATGTACTGAAGGCCATGAATGGCAAGACTATAGAAGTAATCAGCACCGATGCCGAAGGGAGGCTTATCCTGGCTGATGCCCTGAGTTACGCTCAGAAGCTTGGTCTATCTCCCTTGATAGATTTGGCTACTTTGACGGGAGCTTGCCGCGTTGCCCTGGGTACCTTCTATGGCGGCCTCTTCGGCAATGACCGGGATCTGGCGGACAGGGTTCTCAAAGCAGCGGAAAGAACGGGAGAGAGAATGTGGCAAATGCCCATGCCCACAGAGTATAAGGAGCAAATCAAAAGCGAAGTTGCCGATATTAAGAATGTGGGCAACAGGTATGGCGGAGCTATCACTGCTGCCCTGTTCCTGGCTGAATTTGTCAATAATACCCCTTGGGTTCACATTGATATAGCCGGCCCCGCTTCCTCGACCAAGGAGAGCGGTTATCTGGTAAAGGGAGCCACTGGATTCGGCGTCAGAACTCTGGTGGAATTTGCTTTGAGCGAAGCGGAAAGACAGGAGGTCATATGAAGATAGAGTGGTTGGGACATGCGTGTTTTCTGATTACTTCCAGGGACGGCGTGAGAGTGATTACCGACCCTTATGTTGTGGGCGGGGGTATCAGCTACTCTCCTATCAAGGTAACTGCTGATGTTGTTGTGGTAAGCCATGACCACGGCGACCACAGTAATGTCTCTGCAGTGCAAGGGCAACCTGAAGTGGTTAGAGGTAGCGGTACAAGGACTGCCAAAGGTATTGAGTTCAGGGGTATCGCCTCTCATCATGATGCCTCTCAGGGCAAACAAAGGGGACCTAACACCATCTTCTGTTTCACCGTAGATGACATAAAGCTTTGTCATCTGGGTGATTTGGGACATGTGCTCGAGTCGGGGCAGGTCAGTGAAATTGACACCGTGGACATAGTATTTGTTCCTGTGGGCGGCTTCTTCACCATTGATGGACCCGTAGCTAGCCAGGTGTGCCGTCAACTAAAGGCGAAAGTGGTCATTCCCATGCATTTCAAGACGCCCAAGTGTGCATATCCTATAGCTGATGTTGAAGATTTCCTCAAAGAGAAGAAAGGTGTGCGCAGGGTGGAGGGCAGTGAAGTGGAGTTCGAGCGAGAAACGCTTCCGGCAGCTACCGAAATCGTGCTGTTACAACCTGCTCTGTAGTTTCTGATATCGAGCGCTTATGATTAGTCAATGATAATGAAGGATTCTGATTTTGTATTTACTCCTCCATCACAACTCACCTGGGCGAGGCGAGTTCTGATTAAACCTTGTGCGGGTTATCCGTTGCCATACCCTGTGACTACAAGTCCTCAACTCTTGAATAGTATTATCAAAGGTATCAGGGAAATCAGTAATGCAGATATCCTCATTGCCGATGGGACTCCCAGCGGTGAGTCGATTTATCCGATATACAAAGCTTTAGGATATGACTTCCATCACGTCCTCATGCTGGATATCAGGGACTCCATTTTCATTGAGGTGGAGAATCCGTTGTCTCAGTTCTATGCTGTGGAGAGCTTCTGGGTACCCAACGTGGTGTTGCGCAGTGACTTCTTGATCAGCGTTGCCCCCTTTAAGGTTTGTGGTGACTCCGGGCGTTTCAGTGTGGCGAACCTTCTGAGTCTGTTGCCGGTGAGCAAATATCAAAGTGGCAAATCGAGTGGTTGGGGGATTCTCTATGAATTGGGCATCGAGAAAGTCCTTGCTGACCTCTACTTCACCTTGCCTTTTGATTTAGGCATTATTGAAGCCAGTCAGAAGTTCTTCTACTCCGATGATAATGACCCTACAAGAGGAGAAACAGAGGATTACGGCAAAATCTTGGTTGGCGAACCTCATGAAGTTGATTCTGAGGCATCTCAAATAGCCGGCGTTGATTCCGAGCACCTGAGATTGATTCATGAGGGCAGGGTCCAGCTTGGGGACTGAAACGCGCTAATATCTTATGGTGAAGTCCGTGAACTGGCCTGAATAGTCCGACCAGGTTACCTCCACCTCCCTGACTCTGGCTCCCGGCGGACCTATCCTGAGTTGTTCTAGTAGTTCCGTTAAGTGTGGCTTCATTCCTTCAGCTTGGACTTCCACGGCATCACCGCTGGCCAGGTTGCGGACATAGCCTGTTAGCCCCAGTTTCCTGGCAGCATTTTGGACGAAGTAGCGAAAGAAAACGCCCTGCACGCGACCATAGACCGTGGCGGAAATACACCCTGCGTCAGCCTGATGAATCTCTGTCATCGTCATGCATGCCTGCTATTCTGTGCCACTTGGCTTGTCGATTGCTTCGTCCCTCTAACGAGGCATGGCTCCCGGCAATGACAAAACTGAGATATCGTTCTACGTCACCACTTATCATTCTCGACCCCGATGAAACCAGGGCTTAGGGTTCCTATGGGATAGGCCTTGTCGAGGCGGCTTAGTCCTGCTTCCCGGGCTAAGCGTAATGCTTCGCGGAGCTCTGTGGATGATATTCGACGCCCTAAGCCTGGCATTTGAAAAGCGTTGTGGCAGGGATGGTATTGAGCCATAATATTGATATATGTGTTGCGAGAGATTTCTTTGCTGAGAAAATCCACTATGCCTTTTGTTCCTGCCAAACCGTGGGGTAGAACCAGGTGACGGACCAGGAGCCCTCGTTGGGCTATTCCCTGTTCGTCTAGCTTCAGGTCGCCCACCTGCCGATGCATTTCCTTGATCGCCGCCTTGTTTATCGCGGGATAGCTTTCAATGCCCGAGAGTTCTCTCGCAGTCTCGTCATCGTCATATTTCATGTCGGGCATATAGATATCGACAATGCCGTCCAGTATTCTCAGGGTCTCCAGGGAGTCATAGCCGCCACTGTTGTATACCAGGGGGAGATACAAGCCTGATTCCGCTGCCAGCTCCAGTGCCTCCAGGATTTGAGGAACTAAGTGGGTGGGTGACACCAGGTTTATGTTGTGGCATCCTTTGGCTTGCAGGGAAAGCATGATACTGGCCAGTTCTCCTTTGCTCACCTTCTGGCCTCCGCCTAACTGGCTAATGGAGTAATTCTGGCAGAACAGGCATCTAAGGTTACAGTTAGTGAAGAATATAGTACCTGAGCCGTGTCTGCCCACTAAGGGGGCCTCCTCGCCGAAGTGAGGCCCATAGCTGGACACCATTGCTTCGCGTGGCGTGCGGCATTTGCCGGCCTCGCCGGCCAGGCGATTCACGCCACAACTGCGAGGGCAAATGCAACAGCCCTCGAGTAAAGATACAGCTGCTTCAATCCGTTCCTTTAGCTTGCCACTACGGAAAAGTCCCAAATATGCTGCCACCTTGGCTATTCCTCGGATTCTTCAGCGGGCTTCCTCTTTTTCTTAATCACCTCTGTCTCTGTATGCGACACGAGTTCCGAGATCGGCTTAGTCTTCTGGATCCCTTTCTTAGGTTTCTTCGGCTCTCTATGTCTATAATCGCGTCTACTCATGGCTACACCTCAGTTTTTCCCAGGCTGCTCTTGCTGCCTGGCTCTCAGCACCTTTCTTGCTTTTCCCTTTTCCTCTAGCCAGTGCTTCTCCGTCCACCAGGATTTCAGTGGTAAACTCTTTGTTGTGGTCAGGACCGGTAGCTTCCACTAAACGGTAGACTGGTGCTGGCCGCCTTTGCCCCTGGACAAGCTCCTGCAACAATGCCTTGTAGTTCGGGGTTATCTTTCCGGCCTTTATTCTTTCCAGTTCTGGCTTCAGTTGCCTGAGAATGAATCTCCTGGTTTTGGATAGTCCTTGCTCCAGATATAGGGCGCCGATGAATGCCTCCATAGTGTTTGCCAGGTTACTGGGCTTCGACCTCCCTCCGTTTAGTTCTTCACCCTGTCCTAACAGGAGCCAGTCGCCAAGGTTGAGGGAAGAAGCTAGTTCAGCCAGAGTATCACGGCAAACCAGAGAAGCACGAATCTCAGTCAGAGCCCCCTCGTCCAGATTAGGAAACTCTGCATACAGCTTTTCTGCCACGATGAGGTTAAGTATGGCATCACCGAGAAATTCTAAGCGCTCGTTGCTAGGCCGGGCGAAGAGAGGGTTTTCGTTAAGATAAGATGGATGCACAAAGGCCTGTTCCAGTAGAGATTCCCGGCGGAAGGATACTCCTAGGTTCTTCTGGCAATCATTCCAATCAATCATTTTCCCAATCAAGTATAACAACAAAGCCTAGCTAGCTCAACAAGGTGTACTCGTTCAGTACCCTAGTGACAGGCCCCTTTTGTCATTGCGAGAAGCTCCCATGAATCCCGATCTATCGGAGCGACGAAGCAATCTCAGGTCAGGGCTGTTGAGGATGGAGATTGCCACGCCCCGACGAGTCGGGGCTCGCAATGACACGGAAGGTTACTACTCGATATTGCAGACATGCAAAGTGTCACCCATGTATCTGAACTAGGTCACAAGGTGCTTTAGGGCGTCCAGAATATAGAGTGCAATTTCTTGCATTGAGGCGTGGGTCTTGTACCTCTTTGGGGCTTTGTCCCCCCGATGCTATAATGGTTCCTGGATATTCATGGATATACTAGCCACGCTCAATTCCGCCCAGAGAGAGGCTGTGCAAGTTATTGAAGGACCGGTGCTTATTCTGGCCGGGCCCGGTAGTGGCAAGACCAGGGTGATTACCCACAGGGTTGCTTATCTGGTCAAGCTCTGCGGCGTTAGTCCTCAGCACATCATGGCAGTTACCTTCACCAACAAGGCCGCTCGAGAAATGAGAGATAGATTGGGGCAGCTTCTGGGGCAGGGAGCAGAGGCATTGACTTTGGGCACCTTCCATGCCATCTGTGCCCGAATTCTACGTCGTGAAGGTATGGCTGTGGGACTCGATTCAGGCTTTGTTATCTACGATGAGGATGACCAGTTGAGCTTGATAAAGCAGATTATGGAAGAGTTGAATCTCGACTCCAAGCAATGTGCTCCCCGTGCTCTTCGCTCGGCTATCAGCGCTGCTAAGAGCCGCCTCGTCAGCCCTGGAGGCTATGCCGAGTGGGTTAGCAGCTATTTTGAAGAGATAGTTCATAGAGTTTATCAACGCTATCAGGAATTGCTCAGCCGGGGACAGGCGGTGGATTTCGACGACTTGCTGATGCGGACGGTGCAGTTGTTCCAGAGCCACCCTCAAATCCTGAGCAGATACCAGTCGAAGTATGTCCACATCCTGGTTGATGAATTTCAGGATACCAACATCGTCCAGTATATGTTGATGAAGCAACTGGCAGGGAAATACCGTAATCTTTGCGTGGTCGGCGACCCCGATCAGTCCATTTATTCCTGGAGATTTGCTGATTTGCGCAATATTCTAAGCTTTGAGCAGGACTACCCTGAAGCCAAAGTAGTGTTTCTGGAGCAGAATTATCGCTCGACCAAGACAATTCTTGAGGTAGCCTCAGAGGTTATCTCTGCTAATAAGCAACGCAAGCCGAAAGAGCTGTGGACGGAAAACGAAGACGGAGCTTCGGTAACCGTTATCGAAAGCTATAATGCCGAGGAAGAAGCTCAATGCGTCGTCAATGAGATAGAGAAGTTAATTGATCAGGAGAAAATGTCGCTGAAAGACTGCGCCGTCATGTATCGGGTTAATGCCCAGTCACGGGCATTGGAAGAGACTTTCATGAGGTATGGTGTGCCGTATAAGCTTGTTGGTGGCACGCGCTTTTACCAGCGGAGAGAAGTCAGGGATATTATCGCTTATCTCAGACTCATCCACAACCGCAATGACAATGTCAGCCTTGTCCGGATAATAAATGTCCCTGCAAGAGGCATCGGGCAGCGCACCATTAGCCATCTTCAATCGTGGGCAAAAGCTCACGATACGTCCCTGTTCGAGGCTCTGAAACAGGCAGGGCGCAATGTGATTGCCAGTCCCGATTCTGCCGGGGCGAAGAAATCTCTTCACCCACGCATTGCTCAGGCGCTGGCTGGCTTTGACGCTCTGCTGGCGAGGCTTATTGCCCAAAGCCGGGAGTTAAGTCTTTCTCGCCTGCTAGATGAGATATTGGAGCACAGCGGATATAGAGAGTACATTCTGAGCAGAGAGGAGGGAGAAGAGAGATGGGAGAACGTAATGGAGCTGAAAAACGTGGCTGGCGAATATGATGGTCTCGACCCCGAAGAGGCCTTACCCACCTTTCTGGAGAAAGTAAGCCTGGTAGCAGACATAGATGAACTGGACGAAAAAGCTGATGCCGTGACTTTGATCACATTGCACCAGGCTAAAGGATTGGAATTCCCCGCGGTCTTCATTGTCGGGCTGGAGGAAGGAATCCTCCCACACAGGAGGTCTTTCGACGACCCGGAAGAAATGGAAGAAGAGCGTCGTCTTTGCTATGTGGGGATCACCAGAGCCAGGAAGCGGCTCTATCTTCTGCGCTGCTATCGTCGAAGCCTGTTCGGCGGCAGTACGGCCAATCCGCCGTCCCGCTTTCTCCAGGACATATCGCCTCACCTGCTCAACTCCAGGGGATTATGGCAGGATAGCACTGCTCCCGTATACAGCCCGGACCTTGAAAGTTACCCCTCGCCCGCACGCCGGCCCCTGAGCACTCTCGCACTGAAGGTCGGTGATCATGTGCGCCACAGCAAGTTCGGGCCTGGCATAGTAATGAACTGCCACCCGACGAGGGAAGACCAGGAGCTGACCGTAGTCTTCGAAGAGGCAGGGGTTAAGAAGCTCCTGGCCAGCCTGGCGCCTCTGGAGAGAATCGAGAAGGATTTCGATTTCTCCTCATGACCATTGACAGAATACACGTAAACGTGTAAAATGTAATCTAGATGCCGATTAAGGTTTTAGAGCCAGAGATAGTCTCCAAGATTGCGGCCGGGGAGGTGATTGAGCGGCCAGCTTCGGTGGTCAAGGAGCTAATTGAGAATTCCCTTGATGCTGGAGCGACCCAGATTACCGTAGAAGCCCGGGGTGGTGGAGTGGAGTTAATCAAGGTAAGCGATAACGGATCGGGTATCCCGGCCTCTGAGTTAGAGCTTGCCTTTCACAGGTATGCCACGAGCAAGATTGGCGGTTTGGGCGATTTGGAGAGAATATCCAGCCTTGGGTTTCGGGGCGAAGCTCTGGCCAGCATCGCCGCTGTTGCCGAAGTAGAAATCCTATCTCGCGCATCTTCCGAAGCCGTCGGCGGCCATGTGCATTTGACAAGAGGGGAGATAGTGCGCCAGGAGAGCCGGGCCAGGCCCCAGGGCACGACGGTCGCTGTGTGTCGATTGTTTCGTTATTTTCCGGCGCGGCTCAAGTTTCTCAAATCGGTGAGTACCGAAAATAGCCATATCGCCCATTTGCTGAGCCAGTACGCTCTGGCTTTCCCCGAAGTCAGGTTCAGTCTGGCTGTTGACGGACGCAACAGTCTGCGCACTACAGGCAATGGCAGTCTACGTGAGGTGGTGAATGAGGTGTACGGGACACAGCTAGCGCAAAGCATGTTAGATGTGGAACAGAAGGACACTCTGGCCAAAATCAACGGCTTGGTAAGCCCGCCTTCCCTGGCTCGTTCCAGTCGCAACTATCTCAGCTTCTTTGTCAATCGAAGGTGGGTGCGCAGTCCTTTGTTGACTCGGGCGACCGAAGAGGCCTATCGTGGCTTGCTCATGGATGGCCAGCATCCGGTCGCCGTGATCAATATCTTCCTGCCGGCACAAGAACTCGATGTCAATATTCATCCGGCCAAAGCCCAGATTAAGTTCTGTCATGAACAAGCTGTCTTCGGCAATTTACAAAAAGCCATCGAGAAGGCATTAGCCAAAAGCCCTATAGCTAGCCCCAAAGCTGCACCCCTCTCGCCTGGCTCAGGGCAATGGCAGAGCCCCCGCATGATAATGGATGCCGAGCCAGTTTTCGTCGTTGCCCAGTTGCCGACACTGGAATTACCGCTCTTGAGGATGCTGGGACAGCTAGCCAATACCTATATTATCGCCGAGGGGCCCGACGGACTCTATCTGATCGACCAGCACGCTGCCCACGAGCGCGTACTGTATGACCGTGTTCTGGCGCAGTGGTCACAGAAGAAAGTTGAGGTCCAGGGATTACTTCAGCCGATAACCATCGAGGTTAGCCCGAGAGAGGAAGAAACCATGAAGGCCAGCAAAGAGCTTTTGGCTACGTTTGGCTTTGATATCGAATCCTTCGGAAATAGAAGCTACCTGATACGTGCCATACCGGCACTGATGGCGAGGGCGAACATTATCGAGATTATGGACACGCTGCTTGAGGACCTCGCCGGCAAAGAAGGACCCAGTCCCTGGGAGGAGAAGATAGCTCAGTCTCTGGCCTGCCATGCTGCCATAAAGGCAGGACAGCAGCTGAGCAATGAGGAGATGCGGGAGTTAATAAAGCAGCTGGAGCAAACCACACAACCGCGCACCTGTCCCCACGGTCGGTCAACCATGATTCATTTGAGCTCTCATCGACTTGAAAAGGAGTTTGGCAGGACAAGCTAGTCCTGGCCTCTCACACCTCTACGTTCATCGCTATAGCCGCCACAACTCTTTCCAGGCAGGGCCATATCACGAGCCTCCGGGCGGATGTTGCCTCGAGCGTAACAGGCAGGTCTCCCAAAAGCCGTATTGGCACAATCCTTCTCCGATGTACCATTTCTGGCTACGGGCGAGACTTTGTTTGATAACGCATAGCATCTGACTGCATCCCTTCTCAATGAATGGTTATAGAGGGTGAGTATAGATGCGCAGGTCTTAGTCAAGCCGACCTCGCAGATAGCCGACTCGGCAGGAGATGGGACTTTTCGCCTATGACCATTTTCTAGAGGAATTGCTACTTATGGGTGATTGTGTGGTCGGTTGAGGCAAGTTACACTTGGAATAGGTTAGGTAGAGTGGAGAGGAGAAAAGGAGAATACTGAAAAGCAGGCTAGGGCTTGGCAGGCGGGTCGGCCTCGTGCTGCACGACCCTGAAAGGTCGCACCACGAATTTGGAGGTGAAAGCCCTGCAAAATGGTCAGAATTGAACGGAAAGAAGGAGATTAGACAGCCTCGAACTGATTAAGGAGGTGAAATCACGGAGACAAGAGCTAGTTTACCGCATATTACTGAAGGTAGATTGAAAGAATCGCATAAGGAGGTAAGGATTGAGCATAATACTTAGTTTAAGCAGACACCATTATATGAAGAAGGCTGGCGTGTTGTTGATTGTGCTGGCCTTGATCGTGGGGATGATGGGTTGTGGGGCTGCTCCTGGGCAGCACGCGCTGACCATATCGAGCTCCGTGGGTGGCGAGGTGGTCACGCCTGGAGAGGGCACGTTTAATGTCGATTACGGCACGGTGGTAGAACTGGTGGCCGAAGCTGACGAGAATTACTACTTTGTGC
>JAWOCP010000169.1:0-9688 GCA_046483735.1 Dehalococcoidia bacterium | reverse complement strand
CCACCGTGGAGTTCACCAAAGGGCATATCAAGCTGGGAGAAGAGCAAGCTGAACTGATCGACGTCCCCGGCAGCTATACCCTCGAACCGGGTTCCAGGGCGGAGGACGTAGCTGTGGAGATGTTGAAAGAGGGTGACCTGGCCATCAACATCGTTGACGCCACCAACCTGGAGAGAAACCTCAATCTAACACTGCAACTGCTGGAAAGAGGGATTCCGGTCATAGTAGCCCTCAACATGTGGGATGATACCCGGCATCGGGGCATAAGCGTTGACACGACCAGGCTGGAGGAACTTCTGGGAGTGCCGGTTGTGCCCACGGTGGGTATCACCGGGCAGGGGGTAAGCGACCTTGTTAGCCGGCTTCCCGAGGCGCGGATCCCTGCAGAGGTCCGCACTTATGCCAGTGGTGATGAACGATGGGCAAGGGTAGGCGATATCGTGGGCCAGGTTCAAACGTTGAGCCACCGCCATCACACCTGGACCGATGCTCTGGAGGATGCCAGCAGCCATCGCTTGGGAGGAGCCCGGCAACTGCCGCCGCCTCAGCCATAAAGGGTGAGATTACTGACCCCCGGGAGTTTACGTAATGCCTGATTTGGTTCTCAAAGGTAAAGCTATCAAACTGGGTGATAATATCTCCACAGATGATATTATTCCCGGCAGATTTGCCCATCTGAGGAGCAACTTGCCTGAACTGGCTAGGCATGTCCTGGAGGATGCCGTGCCTGGGTTCGCCTCAAGAGTAAGGGACCTGTCATTACAGGCTGAAGGCAAGACAATCTTAGTGACGGGCAAGAATCTCGGTCTGGGTTCCAGTCGGGAACATGCCCCGGTGGTAATCAAAATGTCAGGGGTAGGCGCTATTATGGCCAAATCGGCAGCGCGCATCTTTTTTCGCAACGCCATAAACCAGGGCTTGCCTGTCCTGCTTTGCGACACCGATAAAATCGGCGATGGCGATGAGCTCGAGATAGATGTGACTGGTGGTACGATTACTAATTTGACCTCTGGTACTTCATTAAGCTGTAGCAAAATGCCGCCGATAATGTCCGCCATCCTCGAAGAGGGTG
Organism: Dehalococcoidia bacterium; assembly: GCA_046483735.1. Classification (GTDB taxonomy): domain Bacteria; phylum Chloroflexota; class Dehalococcoidia; order GIF9; family AB-539-J10; genus RBG-13-51-36. The sequence goes on along the minus strand of JAWOCP010000169.1, from coordinate 8,616 downwards.
GGCTTATCCCGTACGTACGGAAGCATAAGGGCTTTGTAATTACAGGCTAATTTCCTTCTCCCTTGATGGGAGTCCCGATTAAATCGGGAAAGGTGAAGGTGGTGGCTATTATGAAACATAGAGTAACTCTTGTTCCCGGCGATGGCATAGGGCCTGAAGTGGCCGAAGCAACACGGCGGGTGCTGGAAGCCACGGGGGTCGAGTTTCAGTGGGATACCGTTATCATAGGCGGTCAAGCTCAAGATAAGTTTGGCACACCTCTCCCCGCCCAGGCTCTCCAGTCGATAAGGAAAAACAAAGTCGCCATTAAGGGACCTGTGACCACGCCTGTAGGTACCGGCTTCAGGAGCGTCAATGTCGCTTTGAGGCAGACGTTGGACCTTTATGCCTGTCTTCGTCCCTATAAGGTTTACCCTGGCATAAACACGCCGTTCAAGGAAGTGGATATAGTAGTGGTCAGGGAGAATACCGAAGACCTCTACGCCGGTATCGAATTTGCCAGAAATGATTCGGGAACCAGGCAGCTGCTGGATTTCGTGCTCAGTGCCACGGGAAGAGAGATAAGGAAAGATTCCGCTGTGAGCTTGAAGGTTATCTCTCAAACAGCGAGCCGGCGAATTGTCAGATTTGCCTTTGACTATGCCAGGCGCAACGGCAGGAAGAAGGTTACCGCGGTTCACAAGGCTAACATACTGAAATTTTCCGATGGGCTTTTCCTGGATACTGCCCGTGAAGTGGCCAGAGAGTATAACGATATAGAGTTCGATGACATGCTGGTCGACGCGACCTGCATGGAACTGGTCAGGAAGCCTCAGATGTTTGACGTCCTCGTGCTGCCCAATTTGTACGGCGACATAATTTCGGACCTCTGTGCCGGGCTGGTCGGAGGCATGGGCGTAGCGCCCGGGGCCAACATTGGGGATGAGGTGGCTATCTTTGAACCTACCCACGGTAGCGCCCCCAAATACGCCGGCCAGAACAAAGTCAATCCCATGGCTACGATGCTTTCGGGGGTGATGATGCTGCGTCATCTCGGAGAGAGGGATAGCGCCGACAGGCTGGAAAGCGCTATAGCCGAGGTCATAGCCGAGGGCAGGGATGTCACCTATGATTTGAAGCTCGACCCCGCCACGGCGGTAGGCACCAGCCAGGTCGCCGACGCCCTGATAGCGAAGCTGAAGCATTAACCCGAGCCAGTATGGTGAACAAAATGAATGAGCATGCGAAGATCTATCCAACAATTGGCGTATGTGGTCTCGATTGTGGTCTATGCCCGAGATACTATACAGTCGGGGCCTCAAGATGCCCTGGTTGTTGTGGCCCGGAGTTCTTTAGTAAGCATCCATCATGTTCCTTCATAACTTGTTGCGTCAAGAAAAAGAATCTTGAGGTCTGTGCTCAGTGTTCAGACTTTCCGTGTTCTAAATTCAGCAGTGATGAAGAGTATCAACAATTGAAAGAATCTTCCTCTTACCCATCGTATAGAAAAGTTATGCCGAACTTGAATTTCATAAAAGAGCATGGAATCGAGAAATTCGCAGGACAGCAGAGAAAACGAATTGAATTACTCGAAACAACGATAGCCGATTTTGATGATGGAAGGTCGAGAAGTTTCTACTGCAAATCAGCCGCTTTGCTTGATTTGACAACTCTTGAAAATTCGGTGGATAAGGCAAGGCAAAGAATGAAGACAGACAATATCAAACCAGACGATACTAAGGCCAAAGCCAGAATTCTCAAGGGTATCCTCACTGAAATTGCTCTTAAGGAAGGTGTGGAATTAGCGAAAACAAGGTAACTCGAATGGCTAAAGATTATGGCGGGGTATGGAACTCTGCGCCCCGGCCTGTCGGGACTTGCCTTTCCGGATGTTGTCTCTGGCGGCCTCTCTTATGAGCGAACCGTTAGCAAGGTTTTGACGATGCATTCACGGGGGCGACCTTGGAGTTGAAGGGAGGCAGCATGCCAGGAGAGCGTCAGTCTTTCTAACCGGCCGGCGAAAATTCATATCGGAGTGCGTTTAGCGATGTCATTCTGAGGAGTCCCGATACATCGAGACGACGAAGAATGTCTCAGATTCTTCGCTTCGCTCAGAATGACAGCAGGGGAATGGTTCAGGTCAGAATGACAGGGAACGAAGGTCTCAGAATGACAGATGAACAGTTGTGCGAGACCCCTTTCAAGGCCTTTGACTTACCACGTGTAACAAGCTACCATATCAGTATGAACCCAACCAGGGTGCCCAAGCTGGCGCTGTTTCCTTTGACGGCTGAGATAAATGAGCACGGTCACCTCGTTATCGCTGGCTGCGATGTTGTCGACCTGGGTCACGAATTCGGCACGCCGCTCTATCTTTTCGATGAACTAACCCTCCGCCATCAGTGCCGTCAGTTCCAAGATGAGTTCTGCAAGTACTATCCCGATACTCTGGTCATCTATGCCTGTAAGGCCTTCCTGAACAGGGCTCTGGCTCTCATATTCAAGGAGGAAGGGCTGGGGCTCGACGTCGTCTCCGGGGGAGAACTCAGCATCGCCCATTCCGTAGGTTTTCCTCTGGAAAAGGTCTATTTTCACGGCAACAACAAGACGCTGGCAGAGCTAAATCTTGCCCTTGATTTGGGAGTTGGCAAGATTGAGGTGGACAACTTCCATGAGCTTGAGATGCTCAATAGTCTGGCCGGAGAGAGGGGGGTCAGCCAGAACATCTTGCTTCGCCTCACTCCCGGGGTCGACCCCCACACTCACCAGTATACTACTACCGGGACGATAGAGAGCAAATTCGGCTTTCCCCTGGCTACCGGGCAGGCTGAGGAAGCGGTAAAGCAGGCTTTGTCGGCCTCCAGCCTTGACCTGCTGGGCTTGCACTTCCATCTCGGCTCCCCGGTGCCTGAAGTCCAGCCTTATGAACTGGCCATAGAGCTTGTGGTTCGCTTTGCCCAGGAAATAGGCCGAAAATTCGGCTTCGACTTTGGCGAATTCAACATCGGCGGTGGCTTTGCTATCCCATATACTGTGGACGCCAAAGTGCCTTCAATAGCTGATTATGCCAGGGTGCTAGCTGGCAAGCTGAATAGTCTAATCCCGGAATTGGGATTGAGCAGTCCCCGGCTCATTATCGAGCCGGGAAGGGCAATCGTCGGGCAAGCTGGGGTGGCATCATACACGGTGGGGACGATAAAGGAGATTGCTGGCACAAAGAAATACGTCTGTGTCGATGGCGGCATGAGCGACAATATCCGCCCGCCTCTTTATGGAGCCAGGTACGAAGCTCTGGTGGCTAACAAAGCTTTGGAGGCGGAAACTGACATGGTTAGCATAGCTGGTAAGCTCTGCGAGTCTGGTGATATACTGGTGAAGGATACCAACCTGGCTGGGGTGCATTCAGGTGACATCATAGCCATCCCGGTCTCCGGTGCCTATGCGATACCCATGTCGAGCAATTACAATGCCATGCCAAGGGCAGCCATAATCATGGTCAAGGAAGGCCGGGCCCGTCTCATTCGGCGACGGGAAACTTATCAGGACCTGATAAACCTGGACCTGATTTAACATGTGGCAAGTTATAGCGCAGGACAAAATCATTTCTCTGCTGAGTCACAGCCTTGAGACCAATGCTGTAGCCCACGCCTATCTGCTAGTAGGGCCACGGCATGTAGGCAAAGGGACTTTGGCCCTCAATCTGGCTCAAGCCCTGAACTGCGATGGACCCGAAGTGCCTTGTGGTCAATGTCGTTCCTGCCGGCGGATCCTGGATGGCAAGCACGCTGATGTGACCATTATCGGCCTGGGTTCTGGAACTGAGATTGGCATTGACGATATTCGAGGGCTGCAACGCCTGGCCAATCTTCCGCCGTATGAGGGCAAGTGCAAGGTGTTTATTATCGATGAGGCTGAATATCTATCCACTGAGGCGGCTAATGCCTTGCTCAAGGTGTTAGAAGAGCCACCACAGAAGGTAGTCTGGCTTCTGCTAGCCGCTGAGGAACAGCGTCTCCTGCCGACAATTATTTCCCGTTGCCAGCGGCTGGAATTGAAGCCCGTGCCATCAGAGCGGGCGCAAGATGTACTCATCAACTCTTACAATATTGACGCTGAAAAAGCGAGGCTTCTCACTCGATTGTGCCATGGCTGCTTCGGCTGGGCATTGTCTGCCCTGACAAGTGACGATATATTGGAGCAGCGAGCTCGAAGAATAACCAGCCTATTCTCACTATTGACTGCCGACTTAGGGCAAAGGTTCGCCTATGCCCAGGAGCTGGCAAGCCAGTTCAGCCAGGATCGGAGGGCAGGGGCAGAAGTAATGGAAACCTGGCTTGACTGGTGGCATGATTTAATGCTCATTAAAGGTGGTTGCAGGGAAGCCATCATCAATGCAGATTGCGAGGTGGCTCTGGAAAAACAGGCCCGCGCATTAAGTCTGAGCGAGATCAAAGAGTTCCTTGCTAACCTTTGCTTGCTTCAGGAGGAAATCACTAACAATGTTAATCCCCGTTTAGCAATGGAATGGCTGATGCTCAGTTTGCCCAGAAGGGAGAGTCTTAAGCACTGAATACCAGGAGAAATGCAGAATGCAAATAAGAATGCAAAATGACAGAGCAGAAACAAATCGAAAATTAAGATGCAAAATGCAGGAATATCCGCTCGTTATCTCTGATTTTTGACATTTGTTAAACTCTGTTTAGAGCTTAGAAATTCGAATTTAGGATTTGCGTATTGATGGCCAACATAATTGGAGTTAAATTCCGCTCTAGAGCAAAGACAGTTTACTGTGATGCTGGCGAGATACTTGCGCAAGTGAATGACCATGTGGTGGTGGATACTGGCCATGGGCTGGATGTGGCCAAAGTCGTTACCCTGGAAGCCCCGTCTCGACCGGGCGAGCACTTGATGAGGTTAGTGCGCCAGGCTGAGGCGGAGGATTTAGAGGAAGCTCGGCGGAACCTGGAAAGCGAGGCCTTGAGCAAGTGCAATGAAATGGCAGCCAAACTCGGTTTGAAGATGAAGCCACTGCTGGCTCGCTATGATTTCGAGAGTGGGAACCTGACAATATTCTTCAGCGCTCAGGAAAGGGTGGACTTCCGAGACCTGGTTCGAAAGCTGAGCCATGCTCTGGAAACAAGGGTAGAGTTAAGGCAGGCGGGAGCGAGGGATGAGGCCAGACTACTGGGTAGCCTGGGCAGGTGTGGCTATCCTTTGTGTTGCCAGAACTTCCTCACCAGCTTTGCCTCGGTGTCTATCAAAATGGCCAAGGAACAGAGCCTGGCCCTGAATCCTATGAAGATATCAGGCATATGTGGAAGGCTCCTTTGTTGCCTGGCGTACGAAAGCAAGGACTACGCAGCTGCCAGAAAAAAGATGCCTCACGCTAAACAAGAAGTAATGACGCCCTGGGGCAAAGCCAGGGTAATCAGCAGCAATCTCTTAAAGGAAACTGTAACAGTACAACTGGAGAATGCGGCAATTAAAGAGCTAACTCTGGACCAGTTAGTTGAAGGAGGGTAGATACTTCTGCCACTCACTGTGATTAGTGAGAAGGTGGTAGGGAATATAGAAGCCGTCGTTGCGAGGACAACGCGGCTGACGTAGCAATTTCATCCTTGCTTCATCTGGGCTGCGTCCGCCTTTGCGTCTGTTGCAGGGAATGCAGGCGCTAACCACATTGTCCCAGGTGTGCTTTCCACCCCAACGCCGCGGGATAACGTGGTCCAGAGTGAGTTCTTTCGCTTGCCGGCCGCAATACTGGCAGGTGTATTGGTCACGATTAAACACCTCGAACCTGCTCAGTTTTCTCTGATGACGAGGACGGCTTACCATGTAAACGAGTCGGATTACCGAAGGTATCTGAAATACCTGGTCGGCGGAGTGAAGCTCACCTCTGTTATTTTCCAGCACTTCGGCTTTGCCGCGAAAGATTAGGACTATGGCCCGGCGCGTGCGACACAGATTAAGGGGCTCGTAACTCTGATTAAGCACCAAGACCGGAGAATCTACCATAGCTACAACCTGGTTATCAGCGATGCAGCTATTTTAGCAAGCCTTTCTGACCAGTGCAATAAATTTCGCTAAGTGGGGCCGCGTTCCTGGTCGGCGTAAGCCCACCTTGTCATTGCGAGCTCTCACCTTTGTCTCCCACAGCAATGTTGATAGCTCTTCCTCACTCCCAGACTGCGTCTTCGGGGAAGTCTTCGTCCAGGCACAGTTCGTTGGCTTCTTCTTCGGGGTAGCTATCGAAGATTTCCTCTTCACTGAAGGATTCCTGCCGCCGTAAGAAGGTGCGGGAAATGAGCTTCATGACCTCCCACATTCGGGGCATCTGGTAAGGGGGGTGTCGTTTATGCCCTGCCTGACCTCGAAACTGCTTCCACACAGCCTGCAATGAGCACCATCTACCGCTTTGTACTCATATATAGGCATCTCTCACTCCTCTTTTTGCGAGCAGGCCCAATGAATTGGGCAACTCTTTCATAACTCCCCTTGCCCCTCTTATCTTAAGAGGGGGAATCCACAAATAAACTTACCTGTTGCGAGCAGGCCCAATGAATTGGGCAACTACATCCTCTCCCTTCAAGGGAGAGGAGACCAATTATTTCCCGCAGCAGTGCTTGTATTTCTTGCCCGAGCCGCAGGGGCAGGGGTCATTTCGGCCGGCTTTCTTGCCCACCATCACCGCCTCCTTCTTCTTCGGTGGAGCTTCCTTGGTAGTAATGCCAACGTGATAAATGCTGCGGACGACGTCCTGCTGAATGCCGGCCAGAAGGGCACCGAAGAGGGCGTGGCCCTCTTTCTTGTAAACTATGAGCGGCTGTTCCTGACCCACAGCCCGCAGCCCTATCCCCTGACGCATATGCTCCATGGCAGTAAGGTGTTCCATCCATAACCTATCAATGGCCCGCAGCATCACCAGTCTCTCCACTATTCGCATTTTGTCAGCACCTATCTCCTGCTCCCGCTGGTTATAAAGCTGGACGGCATAATCGCTCAGCTTTTCTGCTATTTGCTGGGCGCCAGATTGAGATTGCTTCGCTTCGCTCGCAATGACAGAATGCGGTGGCAACGGAAGGATAGCAGATACATCCTCGAGTAAGCTGGAAAGATGAGATTGCTCTTCCTCCAATTCGTCGTTGGCATTGCCGAGGTGCCTGTCTACCAGGCTCCGGATCTCATCCTGGACCATAGACAGTATGTTTGCCTTGAGGTCGGCACCGCTGAGGATTTTTCTTCTCTCGGCGTAGATTACCTCGCGGTGCTTGTTGATGACGTCGTCGTATTCCACCAGGTGTTTACGAATGTTGAAATTATGGCCTTCGGTCTGGACCTGGGCATTGCTCATAGCCTTATTGACTATTGGGTGCTCGATGGGCGTGTCTTCACCCATGCCCGCCCACTGCATAAGTCCCCTAACACGGTCACCGCCGAAGCGGTGAACAATCTCATCCTCCAGGGAAGAATAAAAACGGGAACTGCCCGGGTCCCCCTGCCTTCCTGCTCGTCCCCGGAGCTGATTGTCAATGCGTCTGGCTTCGTGGTGCTCGGTACCTATGATATGAAGCCCGCCCAGCTCAACCACCTTCTTATGTTCTTCCTGCCATTCTGCTTCGTCACGTTCTTCAGGATTGCCCCCCAGGATAATATCCACACCACGCCCGGCCATGTTCGTGGCGACGGTTACTGCACCGAGTCGCCCGGCTTCAGCGATTATGGCCGCCTCTTTCTCATGGTGCTTGGCATTTAACACTTGGGGCGGTATGCCATTCCTCCTCAGGATGTCAGACAAGGATTCTGACTTCTCGATAGAGGTTGTGCCGATAAGGCAAGGCCTTCCCTGCTCATGGAATTGCTTGATTTCCCTGGCTACGGCGGCAAACTTAGACTTTTCATCCTTGTAAATCTGGTCGGGGTGCTCAGTCCGAATCATGGGCTTGTTTGTTGGCATGACTACCACTTCCAGCCTGTAAATCTTGTAAAACTCCTCGGCCTCGGTGAGGGCGGTTCCGGTCATGCCCGCCAGTTTTTTATAAATGCGGAAGTAGTTCTGGAAGGTGATGGTGGCCAGGGTCATGGACTCCTGTTGAATCTGGACCCCCTCTTTAGCTTCTATTGCCTGATGCAGTCCGTCTGAGTACCGGCGCCCAAACATTAGCCTTCCGGTGAACTCATCAACGATAACGACCTCTCTGTTAGGAGTGACTACATATTGCTGGCCCTCTTTGTAGAACTCTTTAGCGGTCAGAGCGTTCTTGACTTTTTGTTGTAGAGCCATAAGATGCCGCAGACCTTTTTCCTCTTCCTCCTCTTGCTCAACTACTGCACCATGAAGTGTTTCATCGCCTTTCAAGAGACCTTCCCGCCGCAGCACGTTTTCCGTGATGCCAATGCCCCTTTCGGTCTGAATAATGGTCCGTGTCTTTTCATCAACTTCGTAATCTTTATGCTTTTCTAGGCGACGTGCGAGCTGAGTGAACACTCGGTATTGCTGTAAGTCTTCCGCCCGGGCACCGCTGATAATCAATGGCGTGCGGGCTTCATCGATAAGGATGTTATCGACCTCATCGACGATGGCGTAGTGCAAGGGGCGCTGCACGCATTGAGACAAATCGATAACCATATTGTCTCTGA
>JAWOCP010000149.1:0-18192 GCA_046483735.1 Dehalococcoidia bacterium | reverse complement strand
GCAGAGACTACAGCAATCGCACAGTAAAGATGTTCAACCATGCCTTCAGGACAATTGAGATGTTTGCAAGAGTCCCACGATTCGATGTGGCCCTTGCTTTTGGCGGCTCCACAAGCGTTACGGTGGCCTGGGCACGCCGTAAACCATCGGTTGTTTTCAACGACAATGACCTGATATTCACAGAGGCAACCCGGGCTGGAAGGCTCGAAACCAGAATCATGGCAAGGGCGGACCACATAATCGTACCTTCAGCCTTTCCCGCCGAGGTATTGACCGGGCGCGGCGCTAAGCCACAGAGCATCCATCGGTTCGATGGCTACAAAGAAGATGTCTATATCGCCGATTACGAACCAGACCCCGGTTTTCCGGCCAGGCTGCCGTTCAAAGACTTCGTAGTCCTCAGGCCCGAGGCTCTCTTTGCCGCCTATGTGACTGAGACGAGGAGCATAGTACCTGAACTGGCCAGGGCCCTTGTCGCCAAAAACACCAATGTCGTTTATCTGCCCCGGATAGAAGCCGATTTACAGCACGTAGAAGGACTGAGAGCGGATAAACACCTTTTCGTTCCCACACAGGCGCTGAACGGCCTGGATTTGTGCTGGTACTCCCGGGCTGTTTTGACTGGTTCCGGAACGTTCGCTAGAGAGGCTGCCTGCCTGGGGACAACCGCAGTCTCCTTCTTTCCCGAGCGGCTGCTTGCGGTCGACCGACAGCTTGTCCACGAAGGTAAGATGCTCCATTCAAGACGCGTAGACGAAATCATGGAACACCTGGCGTCGTCTCCCCAAAAGGTCAAGGCTCCAAACCTGGAAAGGTGCAAAAAGGTGAAGCATCAGGTAGTATCGATCGTCAACCTGGTTCTGGACAATCTGCAGGATTGACGGCATGACGAGAATAGTGTTGCTGACCGCAATGGGGGCCAGCTTCATGAAAAAGGGCAGCCGGAACGCTACAGGATAGCACTAGAGCGATGAAAATATGCTACGTGGCCGATGGCGCCAGTATCCATACCCAGAGATGGGTCAACTACTTCGCCGGGAAGGGACACGAAGTCCACCTGATTTGCTGGAAGCTCATGCCCGGGTATAATGAAAGCATCCGCGTCCACTGGCTGACCAGGCTTGCTCCCGCAATATGGCCGGTATCCCAGTACCTCAGCTTCCTCTTCTGGATTCTCCAGGTCCGGCGCCTGGTCAACCGCATGAGACCGGACATAGTTGATGGCCACTTCATCACCGTATATGGTTTTCTGGCAGCCTGCTCTGGATTCCACCCCCTGGTCGTTAGTGCCTGGGGCAGCGACGTTCTAATCCATCCCAAGCGGAGCTTTCTGTTCAAAGCTATTGCCAGGTACGCGTTAGGAAGAGCCGACCTGGTAACCTGCGACTCGGAAGTTGCACGGGAAGGGCTGGCAGAGTTAGGCGTTGAGCCGGCCAGAATAAGAGTGATCTTCAAGGGCGTAGATACACATCAATTCAGCCCCCAACACCGCAGTCAAGAACTGGGGGAGAAGCTGGGCATACATCAAGCACCCACTGTGATATCCACTCGAAGCCTTGAGCCTGTATATAACGTAGAGATGCTGATTAAAGCCATCCCCTTCGTTGTGAGTCAAGTACCCGAGACAAAGTTCATTATTGCTGGCGACGGCAGGCAGAGAAGTACCTTGGCCAGTCTGGCAGATTCCCTGGGTGTCTCGGACAGCATCAGGTTTGTGGGCCGGGTCGCGCACGATGAGCTTCCAAAGTACCTGGCTTCATCAAATATATACGTCTCAACTTCTCTCTCGGATACCTCTCACATCAGCCTGCAGGAAGCTATGGCTTGCCAGCTGGCTCCGGTGGTTACAGACATTCCTGCCAATCGAGCCTGGATTGAGGACGGTAAGAATGGCTTTCTCGTACCCGTGAACGACCCAAAGGCGCTTGCTGACAAGGTGGTCCACGTTCTGAAGAACAAACAGATTCAGGAACAGTTCGGTAAGAGTAACAGAGATATAATACAAGAAAAGGCCGAGTATGAGAGGGAGATGGCCAAAGGTGAGGAAGCGTACCGGGAACTGGTGCAGACAAAGGGAACGCCGTGAAACAAGTTCAGGGCTTCCTCAACTCACAGAGTGTTGAAACGCCGCAGGTTCTGTACCTAATCCGCAGGCGGTTTCTTCACCTTGGACGCCGCCAGGTATTGCTCTATCACGGCTTTCGGTTCGCCCATGGCGGCAATAGCGCCCTTGTCGAGCCAGACCACCTTGTCGGCAAATTTCTCGATCGTGGGCAAGCTGTGGCTCACGATTATCACTGTCTTTTCGCCGATCATTCTGCTCATTTCGGCATCGGCCTTCTGGCGAAATGCGGCGTCGCCGGCGCTCATTATTTCATCAATCAGCACAATGTCCTTGTCGCTATTGATGGCAATGGCGAAGCCGAGCCGTAAACGCATGCCCGATGAATAGGTCCTCACGGGCATGTCGATGAAATCACCCAGCTCCGCAAAGTCTATTATGGCGTCAACTATTGCGTCGATTTGACTCTTCGTCAGACCTATCAAGATGCCGTTCAGATAGATGTTGTCTCGCCCGGAAAGCTCCGGATTAAACCCGGTGCCCAGTCCAAAGAGTGTGGTTACCTCGCCCTCAATGGAGACCCTGCCCTCATCCGGTGGATAGATACCCGCTATCACGCGCAGCAGGGTGCTCTTGCCTGACCCGTTCCTGCCCACAATTCCCAGTGTTTCCCCGCGTTCCACGGTGAAGCTTACGTGCCTGAGCGCCCAGAACTCGCCGCTCGACTGGTGGTTCTTGCGGGACCTCTCGAGGACAAAAGAGAGCGCCTTGGAGCGCCGGCGTTTCTCCATCCTGAACTTGATTCCCAGGTCGGTGACCTTTATCATTCTAAATCGCCTTCACCAGCTTGTGTTCATTGCGGGAGAAGTACCACAACCCTACCAGAAAGGCCACACACGCGACTGCCGTGCCCACCACGGCATACTCGGCAGGTGGCGCGCCCCGAATCAGCACATTTTTGTACGATTCCAGCAGCCCGGCGAAGGGGTTCGCCAGCATGTACAGCGTGCGGAGCCTTTCGGGCACCGTGGTTTCGACCGAGTATAAAACAGGTGACAGGTAGAAACCTACCCTGATCAGAAACTGGATGATATTGCCCAGGTCCGAGAGGTAAGTTCCCACCACAGCAACTATCAGGCAGGCACCGATAGTGCCCACGAACTCAATGAGCAGAAGCACCGGCAGCCAGAGTACGTTGACCGTAAACGACGCTTCGAAGATAATGAGCATAGGCAGCAAAATGACGAAGCCGAAAAGCCAGTCGAAGAAACCGATGATAATCCCCGACAGCGGCAGAATGGCCAGCGGGAAGCGCACGCTCTGTATTAGCCCCAGCTTGGAAGTTACGGAGGTTACGGAACGCTGCAGGGAGTTGGCGAACCACCGCCAGGACAACAGCGAGATAAAGAGCAGCACCGGGAACTGTGGCCCACCCCGCCCGAAGATAACGTGCACCAGGACCATGTAGGTGAAGAACAGCAGGAGCGGGTCCAGGAAGCTCCACACAAAGCCGAGCACCTTGTTCTTGTTCTCAGCCTTCATCTGGAGCTTGACTATGTACCACAGCAGCTCCCGTCTTTCCCAGACCTTTCTAAGCTGTTCTGTGATCGAAGCTATAGCTCAACCTCCGGTGGATTGCCGGTACCATTCTGGACTGTGTGTCTTGGTTGAATCTCCTGGCAGCCGTTCGGACATCCCTGCCCATTGTATCATATCGCCGCTTGTCGGCAAGCCGCTGTAGCATGCAGCATTGACACCCAGGACAAGGTCATGTAACATATATTTCACAGGCAACAGTCTTTCAAAAACCTGGATTGCCACTATCCGATAATTAGCATCTTTGCTAATGAACACAGCACGGAAGGGGGAGCAGCATGAATCAAGTAAAACATCTGGGAATTACACTCGGCCTTACTGTTTTGCTTTTCTTAATTTACTCACAACCGGCTTATGCCTCTATTGACGCTGGTACATTCGACGGGACGGCTCGTGCCTACTATATCGACCCCGGCACAGGCAGCATTATCATCCAGGTGCTCGTTGGGTCCTTTGTCGCGGGACTTGCGATGATTGGTGTATACAGGATGAGGGTAAAGAATTTCTTCACTAGTTTGTTCAGCAGGCACAAGCAGGACAACGACGATGACGAGAGTAAGGAGAGTGGGGAGAGCGCGTAGTGCACAGCTCCCGGCTTCCTTCCGCGACCCCAGCGGCTTCCTTTTCCGGCAGGACAGCGTCATCTACCGCCAGATAAACCTGGTCTACAAGGACGACTATGACCATTTCATGGCTTCCGGTCTTTACCGGGCGCTTGTTGACGATAACCTCTTGATTCCCCACGAGGAAGCCGGCATCGGGCCGCCGGTACCTGAACTCGCTTACAAAGTAATCAAGCCGGAACGTGTACCGTTTATCTCGTATCCCTACGAGTGGTGTTTCAGCCAGCTCAGAGACGCTGCACTGGCCACACTCAAAATACAGAGGAAAGCCCTTGACTTCGGCATGTCGTTGAGGGACAGCAGTGCTTACAACATACAGTTCAAAGACGCCAGACCGATATTCATTGATACGCTTTCATTCGGGAAATATCTTGAAGGGCAACCCTGGGTTGCTTACCGCCAATTCTGCCAGCATTTCTTAGCACCGCTGGCCTTGATGAGTTACAAAGATGTGCGACTGAGCCAGTTGCTCTCCACTTACATAGACGGGGTGCCTCTCGACTTGGCAAGCTGCCTGCTGCCGTGGCGCACTCGCCTGAGATTCTCCCTGCTTTCCCACATTCACCTTCATGCCCGGAGCCAGAAACGTTTTGCTGATAAACCGGTAAATGTCGGGGGGCGGCGGATGAGCCGGTACGCCCTCCTGGGCATTATCAACAGCCTGGAATCCGCCGTTGGGAAGTTGAAGTGGCAAGCCGGGGGTACCGAATGGGCTGATTACTATCGCGACACCAACTACTCAGCGCAGGCGTTCGAACACAAGAAGACGATTGTGGCCGAGTTCCTGGACAGGGTGAGGCCGGCAACCGTCTGGGACATGGGCGCCAATGTAGGTACATTCAGTCGGCTTGCCAGTGACCGTGGAATCCCCACCATATCCTTTGACGTTGACCCCGCTGCGGTGGAAAAGAATTACCTGGACTGCGTTGCCAGGGGTGATACCAATATTCTGCCGCTGGTGGTTGATTTGACGAATCCAAGCCCCGGCATCGGCTGGGAAAATAGAGAGCGCATGTCGCTCAAGGAGCGTGGTCCTGCCGATGCCGTCCTCGCCCTGGCGCTGATCCATCACCTGGCCATCTCTAATAATGTCCCTTTGGGCAAGATTGCGGGCTTTCTCGGTGAAATCAGTCGCTGGCTCATCATCGAGTTTGTCCCCAAGACCGATTCCCAGGTCCAGAGGCTGCTGGCTACCAGAGAGGATGTTTTTCCCGATTATACCCGCCGGGCATTTGAGAAGGAGTTTAGTCGCTACTTCACCGTAGCTGATTCCGCCGATATCCGAGAATCGGAGCGGACGCTGTATCTGATGCGCCGGCTGCAGACATGAGACAAAAACTGAAAGACATTTTCCGGGGACCCGTGGTTTTCTATCCGCTAGTATTTGCCGCTTTTCCCGTTCTGTTTCTCTATGCTCATAACATAGGTCAAACATCAGCCAGCGAAATATGGCTGCCGATAGGGGTTTCAGTGGCTGCTGCTGTAGTGTTGTGGGTAGTTCTGAGCCTTGCGCTTGCCAGTGTGGCCAAGGCTGCATTTGCCACTGCTATATTCCAGGTCTTCTTCTTCTCCTACGGGCGACTCTACGACGTACTGGCCCACAGAGGGTTGGTTTTGGCCAACCATGGCTACCTGCTCCCCGCCACGCTGTTTATCTGGGGTTGCTGCGTGTATTTCATCAGCCGGACAAAAAGGGACTTTCGTATTACGACCAGGATGCTCAACATAGCAGCCGTCGTGCTGATTGCCATCAACCTGTTCAACGTCGCCAACTATCAAGTCAGGCTAACTGCGTCGAATAGCGGTCCTCAAGACGAGCCTACTGCCAGCCAACCTGAACACAGTGCTCTGCCCGATATATACTTCATCATTATGGATGAATACGCCCATCCCGATACAATGCTGGAATGGTTTGAATATGATAACAATGAGTTTGTCCACGGCCTGGAGGATGAAGGCTTTTTCATAGCCGACGACAGCCAGACACCGTCTGGCCACACGGTGTATGTGCTTGCCGGAGTGCTCAATCTCGAATATCCTGGTCATGAACTTGCGGCGAGCGAACTCTACAAAATGGTTGCTTACAATGGAGCGGCAGAATTCCTGAGAGCGCGCGGATATGAGTTCACCTATTTCGGAAACGTGTATGACTTTGGCAGGTGGTATACGCACATGAAAGATAGCGCCGATCACTACTTCAATTACTTTGAAGGATCTGCCACTCCCTGGATATCTGAGTTTCAGGAAATCCTGTGGAACACCACCATGCTGAAGCCTTTCTACTATCAACTGGTAGGCAGTCAATATGAAGAGGCTCAGCGACGCCAGGTTCTGTACACGCTGGAACACCTTAAGACAGTGCCTCGGGTGGAAGGGCCGAAGTTTGTGGTCACACACTTATACTGCCCACACGTGCCTTTTGTATTTGGTCCGGAAGGCGAGTATATCTCAGCGGCAAATTGGCAGAACTATGAGGATAGGCAGTTCTACCTGGGGCAATATATCTTCATCTCTACAGAGATGGAGAGGCTGGTTAATGTATTGCTTGAAGAATCTGAGATTCCTCCTATTATCATCATACAGTCGGACCATGGCCTGAGACAGCACGATTCTGATATCGTAGGGCCTCAAGAATGGCACAAGATACTCAACGCCATGTGTTTGCCGGGTATGGACTATGGTGAATTGCGCGATTCGATGTCGCCGGTGAATACGTTCCGGATTGTCTTCAATCATTACTTCGACGCTGATTACGCGCTGCTGGACGATGATTAGCGATGGTGACTATGTCTGAATCGATGGTGCTTCAGCCAGCCAAGAGATGCCGCACTGACCAGGTTCGAATTGCGAAGGAAGGCCTTTCTGCGGTACTCTAATCATAGTGAATAGTCTGAAATATGCAACAGATCGTTGGTGTAGGAGGCAGATCCGAACTGGAGTGCTTGCCAGAGGCATGATATGAAGAATCCGGGCTTTAAGCAGCGTTTGTTTCAGAGACTGGACATCATCGGTCTGCTGGCCTTCTCGATAGCTGTACTCCTCATTACGTTTCCCAATCTCCTGTTTTCGGCCAACATAGAGGACATCCCGAAAGCAGTTATTTACTACAGGTACTTTTTTGCTGCCGCCTTTGTTATTCTCCTTGTCGTCACACTCATTTTTCTTTTCCTGCGCCGTCGAATCGCCCTTATTCTAGCCTCGCTGCTGGGCGCCTACGCCCTCATGGTGCTTATCTTCGACTTCGTGCGCCCGCTGGACATTGGTCCACTCGTGGAGGGGACTGAGTCGGTGTCGCCGGAGCCTGCGGCCGGACCAATTCAAATCGCACTCATCATAGCTGCTTTCTTCGTTCTGTTCTATATTCCTAGAAAGGTGCGCACCGTACTCGCCTGGTCGCTTGCCGCTGTGCTACTTGTTTCCGGTCTGCCGTTTCTGTTTGCGGCTTCTGGCACGGGGCATATTCCGGAGGGTTCCTTCATTTCGGAGAATGAGTCGGCACCCGATTTCAATGTCTACCATATCTTGTTTGACAGTTACTATGGACCATGGCTGGAGTGGTCGCTCGATGAGCTGTCGAGAGACACCTCTGAGCTCGCCGGGTTCACGCACTACCGGCGCAACATTTCAAATTATTGGTATACCAAATGCTCATATCCATCCTTCATGAGCGGCTCCCTGTGGTCGTCGAACATGACAATTAGGGGGTGGTATGACAGCGCAGACGAAAACTCCATCATCAATGACCTTCACGAACGCGGATTCTCAACAACTTTCTACGGGTTAGGCTTGAAGGATGGAATCGGACAAGTTGAGGTGGCATACACCGACGATCCCGGCGGAGTAGGCATTGTAGATATAAAATTGGCGACGGATTACTGGCTGCTAAGGGTATCCCCTGTAGCACTGAGACACCTGGTGCTTGACGACCGCGGAGCGGGTCCGATTACACGGTATGTAGGAAATAGTGAGGAAGTCCCCAGCGGCGACATAAGAACCCTTGTATCTTATCGCCAATTCGAGGAATTTCTTGCCGATGAGCCCCTACGACCTGCGGACGGCCAATATGTGCACGTCTACCTCTACCCGCCGCACGCGCCATTCCAACTAGACAGAGATGGAAACTATGTCGGTGAATCGTCTTACGACGAGCAGCTTCTTCTGGCGACCAACATGCTCCTTGAAATCGTGGAAACCTTGAAAGAGCTGGGTAAATTTGAGAGCAGCCTGATCATCGTTCATGCTGACCACGGTGCCGGCTGGTGGCATGAAACGAGCAGGCATATTGGTGACCCATTGCGCGACTTTATCCAGATGGATGCGGCCACCTCCAACGCGATTCAAGAGGTCGACGTGTTTGAATACCCCGGCAGACGGCATGAAGCAAGGTATCAAGCTTTGCTCCTCATCAAATCCTGCGGCGTTGATGGTGATGCCGGCGATTTGCTTGTGAATGACGCTTTGGTACAGCTGGCGGACATCAGAAAGTACATTAACAAAGTAATAGACGAGGGGGACTGTGCTTATGCCTATCCGGAAAGAGAACAGGTGGAGGTACACTTCGGCATTCATAGGCAGAAGCAGAATGGCAAAGAAGTTGTCGTGGGGCGCGACATTACATCGGGCTATATCAATCACTACATCATCCGACCGGGCGGAGAGTGGGAAATCTGCGACAATATACAATTTGAATACTAGTAGTCGGAGATATACACACTTGCTGGAGTGTTACCAATTGTATCATACCGCCCCACACTAGTCAGGCGCCTTTACATCGAGAACACTGGCGAATCGGTTTAGCCCAAACTAGATATAATAGCAAATTTCAACTACAATAACGGCTGAACTAACGAAGATACCAAAAACTAGGCGGACTAATTAGTGCAAAACAGGTGATGAATGCCCAGTAAAGATGATTTGACGATTCTTTTCTATCCATCGTTTGACAATAGCGAAGAGTTCACTGACCATTACTACAGGATGCTGTGGTATCTCAACCCTTTGCGGGAGAGAATCAGGCGTATCATCATGCCCTACGAAGGAGAGTCTCCCAATCTCGGCGAGTTGCCCTACTACCTCGACCCAGCCATCAAACAGATAGCAGATGGGTTCGGAATAACCAACGCTGTGGAACTGGTGAGTTCCGAGCACACCGATCTGTTGAAAAATGCGGCAAAGGAGGCTGACGTTGTCCTGGTCTGGCGTGTAGATGGCAATAAACGCGGCAGGGTACCCGACGGCTTGCTCAAGCCTCTTGTTCTGAGGAAGAAACGTTACCTGGTGGACCATAAGAATGTGAGGTATGCGGGCTCGTTTTATCTACGGCTATCCGCCGAAATATGTAGCAAGAAAACAATTGTCGAGGAATGTAGAGAAAAATTCAATCGGATCCCGGCTAATAACTTCAACAGGATAGGGTATATCTACGGCACGGGTCCGTCACTCCAGGCCGCCCTGGACATGGACCTGAGCGATGGCACGTCAATTGTCTGCAATACTATGGTCAAGAATAGGGAGCTAATGAAAAAATTGAGACCGCCTTTGATCGTATTCAGCGACCCAATTTTCCATGCTGGTCCCTCCACCTATGCCGGGGACTTTCGCCGGGATGTACAAGAGGCAATGGCGGAATTCGATAGCTATGCGATCGTGCCCATGCGCGATTACGCTCTGTACACGGCTAACATGAACCCTTCATTGCGAGAGCGAATAATCGGCGT
Organism: Dehalococcoidia bacterium; assembly: GCA_046483735.1. Classification (GTDB taxonomy): domain Bacteria; phylum Chloroflexota; class Dehalococcoidia; order GIF9; family AB-539-J10; genus RBG-13-51-36. The sequence continues at coordinate 8,194 of JAWOCP010000149.1, read as the reverse complement.
ACCTATCATCCCGCCCAATATTACCCCGGACCTGTTGCCCAACCTGAATCTCTACAAGAAATTCCACGTAACCCCAACCACCAGCGTACTGACCCTGTTTTTAATACCGCTGGCGGCTACCTTCTTTGAAAAGACATTTGTCTTAGGCTGCGATGGTCGCCCCCTGAGCCAGGATGACTACTTCTGGAAACATGATCCCGCCTCGCAGCTAGTGGACCGCATGGATGACATAAAAGTGGCCCATCCGGCTTTCTTCGCAATCGACTACCATGACTTCTATCTCGAACATTGCCGCGTTGTAGCCAGGTGGCTCGACGAGGCCGAGAGACAGGGAAAGCAGTTCTTCAGCCTGACGCCATCCTACATCCCGGCACTCAAGACCAGGCAAGCCGCTTCATTTGAAATTTCCACCCAATCTTTGGCGAGACCGATAGTCTCAATTGTCATGCCGGCATCCAACGCGTCCGGCTCAATCGCCGACGCAATAGCATCGATTCAATCACAGAGCGTCATCGATTGGGAACTGCTGGTAGTTGACGATGGCTCGACCGACGATACCCGGAAAATTGTGCAGGGATTGGCTGAAACAGATCCCCGAATACGTCTTCTCCAATGTAAGGGCAAAGGTGTCTCCGATGCCCGTAACACCGGACTGGATGAGGCCAGAGGCGAGTTCATAACATTTCTGGACGCTGACGATTTCATGTACCGCGATGCTTTGAAACGGCGTGTGGAAGCCCTGGCGACCAAACCTGGATGGAACCTTGTACACTGCATAACGGAGGTAGTGGGCGCAAATTCCAGAAAGCTGGGATGGCAGCTGGGCCGCATGGTAGAAGTTACGTTCAAAGATATGAGCGGAAATCCATGCCACCTAAATTCCTTGATGGGACGCTCAGAAATATTCAAATCGGTACGCTTTCAGTCTGGATTAACCAACGGGGAGGATTGGCTGTTTTTCTCGGACATCTTTCGTACGGGTGAAGTATCTCACAGAGTAGATAATTGCTCGGTTGCCTATGTGGTCCGTCATGACTCAGTTGTCTGCAGAGACTATCTATCCCATGAGAATACGGTCTCAAAAGTCTTGGACATGATTTACAGCCCTGTCAGAAATAATATGACGGCGGCATCGGAGTTTATTCAAGGCCTGTCCTCGCCTCCCAAGGAGATAGTCGCACTGCGCAGAAAGATTGGACTTCTTACCTGGTTGTTACTGGAGCAGCGTGCCGATGATGTAGCTGCGGTCTTAAGCGAATTCAATGCTCGAGCTTTGTCGGCATTATCGAGAGCTGAAATAAGACATCAAATCACATACCCAGCAATGCGTTTCTATGTATGCAGACAAGAGGAGTTGCCTAACGAGTTCCGCAAAGATAGACTACGTATATTAAGACTGATATCCGAAACCGGTATTGAAAAGACTTTTCCACAGTATGTCCGTGAGCTCAAATCTTTGATGCGAAAACCATATATACACGAGGTCATAAGAGTAAGAGGCAGTAGACTTTATCAAAGATTCCTAGGCCATCTCATCATGAAATACCCTTCGATAATTACTATCGGTCGCTTCGTCAAGTGGGGCCTAGCAAAGCTAAAGAGGAATCTTTTCGGCATCGGTGGTATGGCTCTCTTTGTTATCGCCGCGCTTTATATTGCCGGGGCTCTAGTCGAGCCTGCACGCTGGTACCTGGTAGGACTTGCCAGCGCCTTGCTACTATTGAGCGGCGGACTGCTGGCGCTGTTTTATGCCCGGACCGTATTGAATCGCGTTATCAGCGACCAAAGGATACAGATAGCAGGTATCAATAAGCAACTATCGGACATGAACAAGCAAGTATCGGATATCAACAAGGCTCTGCACGAGTCAGAGGCATCGCTCAGAAAGGAGATTTCGGAACTGAATGTCGGCAATGTCTCTCTTTTTCAGCAGGCCAACAGACGGCTGGCAAAACAGGATTTGAAACACTTTGCCGAGGAATGGGTGCCAAAACTGGGGCTTAATCTGAATTATGCAGCAATGGGATACATAGCCCATCGTATTTGCCTTGCTGAGGATACATGCATCGGCCGGCTGGCCGGTAGCATCGAGACCATGCTGCTGCGTGTCCTCGTGGCACGCAGCGTGAAGGACCCGAATCTGGAGGTACTGGAGATAGGGACCTTGTTCGGTACTGGCATTGCCATGATTCACGAAAATTGCCTGGGCCTATTCAATAGTGTGCACTTCACCGTCATCGACCCGTTAATTGGGCACATTGGTCCTAATGTTGAAGGTCCTCTAGATTCCTGGATTAAGACGCCTGCCACCCGCGAGATATTCATTCACAACATGCAAAGGATGAACATCCCTGAGTCAGACTACACGATCATCCAGAAGTTCAGCACCGAGGACGAGGCAAAAGAGCAGGCATCGAAAAGACGCTATGACATACTTATCGTCGACGGAGACCATTCAGACGCCGGTGTCAGGCACGACTTCTTCAATTACGGACACCTGGTAAAGCCCGGTGGCTACATCATCTTCGATGACTACGGAAATCCCAGGTGGCCGGGACTTACCCGTTTCATTGACGAGGAGGTCGCCGAGATGCCAGACCTAGAGTCTGTAGGGACAGATGTATTTGCAGCCGTTTTCAGAGTTATCGCGCCGCAGGATTTGACAAAGAGAGGGCGGAAACAGCACAAGTAATATGTTGTTGGCCCATTGCTCCATTGTGATTCGCTACCGGAAACAATGCCATCACATTAATAGTCGATATTAAATATGCAAAAGGAAATAGCAGTTACGGCACTCGTACCTATGAAGGGGCACAGCGAGAGGGTGCCCAACAAGAACCTGCGCCCTTTTTGCGGCAAACCACTCTGCCACTGGACCATAGCCAACCTCCAAAAGAGCCGCTACGTGAGAGGCATCGTGGTGAATACCGACAGCCAGGAGATAGCGGAGAACGTCCGCCAGAATTTCGACAGGGTGAAGATTATCGACCGGCCAGATGAAATCCGCGGTGATTTCGTCCCAATGAACCCCATCATCGCTTACGACCTGTCGCAATTGCCCGGAGAACACTTCGTGCAGACGCACAGCACCAACCCTCTGCTAAGCACCGAGACCATTGACGCGGCCATAGAGCTGTATTTTCGTAATGTCGGAACGTATGATTCTCTGTTCGCCGTCACCCGGCATAATGCCCGCTTCTACTGGAACGACGGAAGGCCGATAAACCACAACCCGCAGGAAATGCTGAGGACCCAAGACCTGCCCCCTATCTTCGAGGAAAACTCGAATCTATATATATTCTCAAGAGAATCGTTTGAGCAGAGCGCCAACAGGCGTATCGGGCTGAAGCCGTATCTGTTTGAAATGAACAGGCTGGAAGCTATAGATATCGACGAGGAAGAGGATTTCGCGCTGGCGGAATTGCTATGCCGGGCAAAGCTAAACAAACTACGCTGAGAACTGCTATGATTGGGGTGGAGGGGGAGGTGACCGGGAAAACTAGTATGATGAAGGGGAAAGGGCGAGGTAAGCTGTTGTAGAGGAAACTGAATATGACCAATAGTCTAAAATCAAAACTCCGAGACAGGCGGCTAACAATAGGGTCGTGGGTTACTCTTGGCCATTCCTCTGTCGCTGAAATCATGGCAAAGGCAGGGTTCGACTGGTTAACGGTGGACATGGAACACAGTGCCATTACTCTACGGGAGGCGCAGCAGCTAATCCAGGTGATTGAACTCAGTGGATGTGCCCCGCTGGTACGGGTGGGGGCAAACGATGCCAATATGATTAAAAGGGTCATGGATACCGGCGCCCACGGGGTGATTGTGCCCATGATTAACAGCAAAGAAGATGCCGAACAGGCAGTCGGCGCTGTGAAGTACCCGCCGCAAGGCTTTCGAGGGGTCGGGCTGGCCCGCGCTCAGTCCTATGGCACCAATTTCGAGGGATACCGCAAGTGGAATGAAACGGAGAGCATGGTCATCGTCCAAATAGAACACATTAAGGCGGTAGAGAACCTGGAGGCGATTTTATCTGTAGAAGGGGTGGACGCCTTCATCGTTGGACCATATGATATCTCTGCATCCCTGGGCGTACCCGGGCAATTCGACCACCCTGAGATGACATCGGTCTTGAGTAAGGTATTAGACACCGCCAAGAGGCTTAACGCTATCGCCGGCTACCACGTAGTCCCTCCAGATACAAGGCAAGTTGTTGAAAAAGCAAAACAGGGTTACCGTTTCCTGGCGTACAGCACCGACTTCCTATTCCTGGGCGACTCCTGTCGCAGCGGACTTGACACCATTCGTAGAACTCTCGGGAAAGGTTATGAATAGGATATTAATCACAACTTCCGCTTTTGGAAAAGATGATGTTTCGCCTCTCGATTTACTCCGTAAAGCCGGTTGCAGGGCCACAACTAATCCCTACGGCAGAAAGCTGACCGAAGATGAATTGCTCGGCCTCCTTTCAGAAGTCGAGCCGGTGGGCCTGATTGCGGGAGTTGAGCCCATAACCGCCCGTGTGCTCCAACAAGCGAAAGGCTTAAAGGCTATTTCGCGCTGTGGAGCCGGGCTGGAAAACGTGGACTTAGATGCTGCAGGGCGTCTCGGCATCACCGTTACCAATACGCCGGATGCCCCTACCCAGGCTGTGGCAGAGTTGACAATCGCGCTCATCTTGGACCTGCTGCGAAGAGTCTCCTTTCTTGACAGGGAACTCAGGAAAGGGAACTGGATGAAGGAAACCGGAACCTTGTTACGAGACAAGACGGTCGGCATCGTGGGCCTGGGTCGCATCGGCAGGAGGGTTGCCGAGATGCTGTTGGGACTCGGGGCAAAGATAGCTGGTACAGATATACAACCTGACTATGGGTGGCTCCAGAAGAACCACGTCCCTCTGCTCGATCTGAATGAGCTGCTGAAACAAAGCGAAATCCTGTGCCTGCATGTTTCATATACAGCAGGTTGCCGTCACCTCATCGGCAGAAAAGAAATGGAAGCTATGCCGGAAGGAGCCTGTCTGGTGAATGTTTCGCGTGGTGAGGTTATCGATCACGATGTGCTATACTCCATGTTAACCAGCGGACATTTAGCGGGTGCGGCGCTGGATGTTTTTGACCGCGAGCCATACACCGGACCACTGACGAAGCTCGACAATGTTGTGCTCACCCCACACGTCGGCTCATATGCTAGAGAGGCTCGACTGGAAATGGAAACGCAGGCAGTTGAGAACCTGTTGAGGGCCTTGAACTTGCACAAGGACAACGAAGCTGATGAATCCAGCTCAAGACCATAGTCGAGATGAGTTACTGAAGGAGGAAGATGAACAATCTAGACGAGATATTCTCCGAGTCGCAGTCTGCAAGAAACTATGCGCAACGATACGCATCCTATCTGTCGGAGTTGTTGAGGAGTCTGGACATCCAGGCAATTGAAGAAACGATTGCCATATTCCGGGAAGCCCGGTCCAAGGGCAATACCATCTTCTTTGTCGGCAATGGCGGGAGTGCTGCCACCTCCTCGCACTTTGCCGAAGATTTGGAGTACGGAACACGCACAGAAGGGAAGCAATCCTTCCGCGTGCTGAGCCTGACTGACAACACGCCATACATAACGGCAGTGGCTAATGATGAAGGATACGAGAATGTTTTCGTCCGGCAGCTTCAAAGCCACTTCTCGCCCGGCGATGTCCTGGTGGGGATATCCGCCAGTGGAAATTCACCCAACATCATAAAGGCCGTGGAGTACGCCAATGACAACGGCGGTATCACAATAGGGATGACAGGCTTCGACGGCGGCAGGCTTAAGAACTTGTCCCGTTGTTGTATTCACGTCAAAACTGTTAAGGGCGCATACGGGCCGGTAGAGGACGTTCACCTCGTTCTCGGCCACATAATCAGCACCTATTTGATGTATATGCTGCGGCAAGAACCGCCTAACACATCGGGAGAGACAAGCAAGGGTGAATAGCGAACTTCTTAACAAGTATCTCACCATAGTTGAGAAAGCCTCTCTGATAGCCGGTGATTACCTCTCAGCCAATAGAGAGAATATATCAGTCGAATCTCAATACGGAAAGGACATAAAGTTGTCGGTGGATAGGGCAGCGGAATCTCTCATTCTGGATGCCCTCAGAGAAGAAACGGACTTCGCCATACTGTCCGAAGAAGAGGGACAATCTAGAGGCAATAGTCACGACAGGGAAAGCGACAAGTTAAGGTGGATCGTGGACCCCCTTGACGGGAGCTTGAACTTCTTCCGGGGAATCCCCATCTGCTGTGTTTCCATAGCTCTTTGGGAGGAGAATAAGCCCATACTTGGCGCTATCTACGACTTCAATCGACAAGAGCTATTTACCGGTATAGCCGGGGCGGGAGCCTGGCTCAACGGGCACAGCATTGAACCTTCGAAGATAATCACCGAGAATGAGGCTGTGCTATTCACCGGCTTTCCCGCGAAGGCTGATTACTCCTCGCAGGCTTTGAGCAACTACGTGTTCCAAGTTCGCGTTTTCAAGAAAGTAAGGCTGCTAGGTTCTGCCGCTCTGTCGCTCGCCTACGTGGCCGCCGGCAGGGGCGATGCTTATTTTGAAAGAGATATTATGCTTTGGGATGTTGCTGCTGGCTTAGCCATTTTGTCAGGTGCTGGCGGCAATTATTACATGAGGAAAACTCACAGGGGCAATGCGTACGAAGTCTATGCCACGAATGGATCTCTAAAGACTATCCTCAAGGACGGTAGACCGACCGTAAGCCAAGAGCAAATGACAACAACTGGAGGAGGATAACCGTTATGCACACCGCAGCCATTATTGGTTTCGGAAAGATGGGGAAAATAAGAAAGGGAATCATCGACTCCCTTCCTGATTGCTACCTGAAATGGGTGTGTGACACTGTACCTCAAGAGGGTAACTTTAAATTTACTGAAGACCCTGCTGTAATATTTAACGATGAGCAGGTTGATATTGTCTTCATCTCTACCCCAAACTACCTTAACAAATCTCTTGTAATCAGGGGTCTGGACTCAAAGAAACACGTCTTCTGTGAGAAACCAATCGGTATTAGCACTGCCGAGATCAACGAAATAATGGACGCCGAGAAGAGAAACCCCGCGTGCAAGCTTGCGGTGGGATTTAATCATCGGAAGCATCCTGCCGTGAAGGTAGCTAAAGAAAGCGTTGACTCAGGGCAGTTTGGGAAAATTCTATGGATGCGGGGCAGATACGGCAAGAGCTACGGCCCGGATTTTTTCCGCACCTGGAGAGCCCAAAAACAATATGCCGGAGGTGGTATCCTGATGGACCAGGGTATCCATATGTTGGACTTGTTCTTAACCTTCTGCGGGGATTTTGAGGAGGTAAAAGCTGTTTGCTCAGATTTGTACTGGCATCTCGATATTGAGGACAATGTATTTGCTATTCTCAGAAACTCAAAAGGACAGGTGGCTTCCATTCATTCTACGATGACCCAGTGGAGGCACCTGTTTTCATTCGAAATCTTTCTGGAGCGCGGTTGTATTATCATTAATGGTTTGGTAACGCCGTCAGGAACATACGGCAAAGAGGAACTATCAATAGCTGAAAACAGGACCGAACCTCCACAGGCAGTCTGGAGCGAGGAGACAAGGCTGACGTTCTCCATCGACGAGTCCTTCCAGGAAGAGGTGAAGGACTTCATTCAATGTATTGCCTCGGATTTGCCTGTGACCTCAGGAAATTCTGCAGACAGCCTTAAAGTGATGCGACTGATTGAAAGAATATACGCCGAAGGGGGGGTAGCCGCTGGGCGGCAACAACTGGGCTAAAAAGAAAATGATTCCTTCATCCGTCAAACGCATAGCGCGGTTCACTCTGGGAGAGCGAGGGTATAATGTCGTTGGAAACCTGTATGTGCAATGGCGGGCAGACAAAGACCCCCGATATCAAGAGAGTATGAACAGAATAAAGGCGCTGAAGGATAAACATGAAGGGCAGCGCTGTTTCATAATTGGTAACGGACCAAGCCTGAGGAATACCGACCTTAGCTTGCTCAGAGACGAAGTCACCTTTGGCTTAAATCGGATATATTTGTTATTCGACCAGATAGGATTCCCCACGAGCTACTTCGTGTCCTTCAATAACCTCGTTATCGAGCAATGTGCACGGGATATCGCTGAGCTGCCATGCCCCAAATTCATTAACTGGCACTATCGCGAC
>JAWOCP010000126.1:0-4331 GCA_046483735.1 Dehalococcoidia bacterium | reverse complement strand
GGCCAGCTCCGGCCCCAGGGCCGCAGTGAGTTCCCTCATCGCCAGGCTGGGCGAGAGGTTCAATCTCAACGAGATCGTCGCTGCCGGGGTATCTGGGTCCGGCAGGGCTGCTATCCCGCAAGAGCTTGGCTGGACGCAATACAGCAGCTCGCTGGCCATTATCTCCGGGCTGCTTCACCGCCACCCCGACGTTAAAACCGTCATACAAATCGGCGGCCAGAGCACCCTGGTGATAGAGCTGGAAGATGGCTTGAAGAAGCCGTGGAAGGTGGAATCCAACCCCCTTTGTGCCGCCGGTACAGGAAGGTTCCTGGAGCAGCAGGCCTACAGGCTCGGCATCAGCATGGAGGACTTCGCCAGCCTGGCGCTGAAATGCCAGGGCGCCCCACCCAGGATAGCCGCCCGCTGCAGCGTCTTCGCCAAGACCGACCTCATCCACCTCCAGCAGAAGGGAGTCCAGCTGGATGCCATGCTTTATGCACTGTGCGAAAGCGTGGCCCGCATGGTGGCGGCCCTGAAGAAAGGGCCCTTCCAGGAGCCGGTCTATTTTGTGGGCGGGGTTGCCGCCAACCCTGCCGTGGCCAAATCCCTGAACGACATGATTTCCGACAGGAACGGGCATCCCGTTCAGGTTTTCATTCCCGAGCACTATCTGCACATGGAATGCCTGGGTTCGGCATTGCTTTCCATAGGAAAAACCTCCCTGGGTGTTGTGCTGCCGGGAACGGACATCAAGCAGCACTACTTCGAGATGCCCAGCCTGGAGACTATTGCCGTGGCGGACAGCAAGGATGGCCGGAGGATAGAAGAGCAGCACATCGGCTACCTCGGTGTTGACGTGGGCTCCACCAGCACCAAGGCAGTGATTATGGATGAATCGGGGACGCGACTGCTGGCCAAGAACTACCTGATGACCGCGGGGAGGCCGGTTGAGGCCGTCAGGCAGGTGTTCAGGAACTTGCTCAAGGACGGTGCAGACAAGGTCAAGATAGCCGGCGTCGGCGTTACCGGCTCGGGCCGATACCTGGTGGGGGGCTTCATCGGGGCGGACTTAATTAAGAACGAAATAACGGCACAGACCAGGGCGGCTGCCGAGATAGACCCCGAAGCCGATATCATCGAGATTGGCGGACAGGACTCCAAGCTGGTCATCAAGAGAAACGGCGTGGTTGTGGACTATCACATGAACAAAGCCTGCGCTGCGGGAACGGGAAGCTTCATTGATGAGCTGGCCGAGATGCTCGGCGTGTCCGTGACCAACGGCCAGTTTGCCGACCTGGCATTTGCCGCCCCCTACACCATCGACCTGGGAACAAGATGTGCCGCCTTCATGAGTCAGGCAGTGGCCTCGGCACAGCAGGAAGGCGTGCCGTTGGAGATTATCACAGCCAGCCTGGCCAATTCCATAGCCAAGAACTATCTCTCCAAGGTGGTGGAACACAGAAAACTGGGCGATAAGATTATCCTCACCGGAGCAGTCTTTTACAACAGGGCCGTGGTCTCCGCCTTCCATCATCAACTTGAAGGAAAAACACTGTCCGTGCCGGAGCACAAGGAGGTCAGCGGCGCCATAGGCGCAGCCCTCCTGGCCAAAGAGACCATGGCCGGCCAAGAGTCCAAGTTCCTGGGCTTTCAGGAGGTTGTGGATAGAGAGTGTAAGCTTACTACGTTCGTGTGCAAAGGGTGTGACAATAACTGTACTATCACCCGCATGGAGATGCCAGGTGCCGAACCCAGCTACTATGGCAGCCGGTGCGACAAGTATGACGCTATGGCCAGCCATGCCAGGAGAGAGACATTCTTCGATAAGCGGGAACAATTGCTGTTTCGGGAATATAGGAAAGATTCCGGTACAGGGCCTGCGGTGGGCGTTCCCAGGGCGCTGCTGGTCTATGACTATGCTCCGCTCATCATCGGGTTTCTCAATGCCCTCGACGCCAGGGTTGTCCTTTCCAGCCAGACCACCAGCGAAATCATGGAGCAGGCCATCGAGCTAAGCTACACCGACAGTTGTTTTCCGGTCAAACTTCTCCACGGACATGCCGCAATGCTCAAAGACGTAGATTACTTACTCTACCCCTGCGCTATTCGACTGGGCAGCAAGCATGATGATGCCGACCAGAAATACTCCTGTCCCCTGGTCCAGGCCTCTCCATACATAATACGCAATGTACTGGGCTTCGGGGAACGGCTGTTAATACCTATACTCGATTTCAGTCGAGGCGACGCCGATGTAATGAACAACCTTGCCGATGTCGCTGTCAAGATGGGATTCAGCAGAAGTAAAGGCAAGAAGGCAGCCCTGGCCAGCATAGGTTCTCAGCGGAGATTCGAGGCCGACCGGGCGGCATTGGGCAGAGAACTGTTGGAGCAACTGCGCCAGACCGGTCAGCTGGGCGTGGTCCTCCTCGCCAGGTCCTATATGTACCAGGATGCCGGCGCAAATCTTGGTATTGCAGAAAAGCTCGCTCAGCTCGGTGTCGTGCCTGTACCACTGGACTTTTTGCCCCTGGAGTCGGTGAATCCCGGCGACTACTCCGACCGCCCTTACTGGTTCTATGAGACCAAATTCATATCGGCCGCTGCCATAACTGCCTCAGACCCGCAGCTTTACGCATTGTGGCTGACAAACTTCGGATGCGGCCCGAATTCGTTTATCCTTCACCTCGTAGAAGACATCATGGGGGGCAAGCCCATGGGGCAGCTGGAAATAGACGAGCATGCCGCTGAGGCTGGCATCGTTACCCGCCTGGAAGCGTTCGTCGATACCATTACAGGATTTGCCCACTCCGCCGGAAAGCCGGCACTCGGCACGCCGGATGCCAGGCGAAAAGATATCTTCCGCAAAGCATTGCCGCCCGTCATTGATACCAAGAAGACCTTTATTATTCCCAGGATGGCGCCGCATATTGAGCTTGTAGCTGCTCTTCTGGAGGGCAGCGGCTTTCGAGCGTTTGTTCTTCCTGAGGCAAATGAACACAATCTATACTATGCCGACCAGCTAACATCGGGCACGGAATGTTTGCCCTATCGGGTAACCCTGGGCGATTTTCTGAGGTTCTATCACGAAAATGGCACCGACTTGAAAAATGTCGAAGCGGTCATGGCCGGGGCATACGGCCCCTGCCGCTTTGGCAAATATGCCCTGGAACAAATCAGCATACTTAAGGATGTGGGCATCGACCTCCCCATACGGACCACTGTGTCGAACAATGCATATCGGGACACAGAAATCAGCGCTCGTTTCGCCCGCCTGGCCTGGAAGGGATGCGTCGCTATCGACTATCTACAAAGATTGCTCTGGCGCACGCGCCCCTATGAGAAGCGGCCAGGCTCGGCAGACGAACTGTTCGACGCATATCTGGGCAGAGTCGTAGGTCGCGTCCGTAACAAAGAGAGCCTTGACGATGTCGTGCGCCAGGCAACTCCTGATTTCAAGTCTCTCATTGACCCTGAACTCCCCCGCCACCCGTTGGTGGGCATCAACGGCGAAATTTTTCTGCGCTCCAACAGATTCAGCAACCAGGACCTGGTCAGGGAGTGCGAAAAGGCCGGGCTGGAGGTCGTCGTTTCTCCCATGGGGGAATGGATGAAATATATCTTCTACCGGCATGTTGAGGATGCCGTCAGGGACCGCAAATTCTTGAAGGCGCTCATTAGCTACATCATAAAGCGTGTCTGGGAGCACGACGACCACGTGGTAGCCAAACACTTCTCCGACCTGGTCGGAGCTGATGGGAAAGAGCCCTCAACGGAACAGATACTGGCGCGGACAAGCCCCTGGCTTTCGCCAAGATGCGGCAGCGAGGCGGTGCTCAGCATAGGGGCGGGGATAGAATGGATGGAGAATCCCAGGTTTGCCGGTGTAATATCGGTAATGCCCCACGGCTGCATGCCCGGCGGAATTGTCGCTGCCATGTCGGAGAAGTTCAGTGCCCTGTACCACAAGCCCTGGATCAACCTCACCTATGACGGCTTTGCGGAAAGCACCAACCTTACAAGAATCAACAACTTCGCTGAGATCATCAGGTTTTGCAGCCAGGGGTAGGATAACCATATTGACAAAATGCACGAGATTTATTAGCATTTAGAATAGCCATCGACCCTCGGGCGGTGAGCTGGAGAACCAGGCCCTTAGAAGTTCCGCTTGGATCGACAATGACCGAGACGGATAGGAAGCGTTGCTTTGATAACCCTCTCGGTTAGACCGAGAGGGTTTTTGATTTGTGGTTATGTTTGGCGCTGTGACCGACGTTCCGGGAATTAAGGTCGGGCATTATACCGACAGACAGGCAGCTACCGGCTGCACGGTGATACTCTGTGAGCAAGGG
>JAWOCP010000094.1:0-8248 GCA_046483735.1 Dehalococcoidia bacterium | reverse complement strand
TTCAAGGTGGTCAAAGAATTCCTGTCCAGGGTGCGAGAGCGCGCCCTCGGCTCTGAAGTATTGCGCAGCCTGACACCAGCCCAGCAAATCATCAAGGTCGTCAATGAGGAGTTGATTGCTATCCTGGGTGGAGAGCCGGGACGTTTGGCTTCGGTTACTGACTTGCCAGCGGTGGCCTTGCTCGTGGGACTCCAGGGTTCCGGTAAGACTACGACGGCGGTGAAGCTGGCTGTCCAGCTTAAACAGGCGGGGCAGCGTCCGCTATTAGTAGCTGCCGACACCCGCCGACCTGCTGCCATCGAACAACTTGAATTGCTGGGCGCACAAAACGACATCCCCGTACACAGTGAAGATGCCAGCGTAGCACCGCCAACGATTTGCCAGCATGCGTTGAAGCAAGCCAGGGAAAGGGGGATGACCTGGGTTATTGTAGATACTCAGGGACGCCTGCATATCGACGAAGCCTTGATGAAGGAATTGGCTGACGTGAAGTCTGTGCTGAAGCCCGCAGAGGTATTGCTTACGGTAGATGCTATGATCGGCCAGGACGCAGTAAGGGTGGCTCAAGAATTCCACAGCCGAATCGGGCTCACGGGGCTCATCCTGACCAAGATGGACGGGGATGCCCGGGGTGGAGCTGCTCTTTCCATTAGATTCGTCACCGGAGTGCCCATAAAATACCTGGGCACGGGTGAGAAGATGGATGCTGTGGAAGCTTTCTATCCCGACCGCTTAGCGTCTCGTATTTTGGGTATGGGGGATATGCTCACCCTCATTGAGCGAGCTGAGACGGCCTTTGACCAGCAACAGGTCAAGAATCTGGAAGAGAAGATGCGCGGCGGAGGTTTTGACCTTGAGGACTTGCTCAGTCAGATGCGCCAAATCCACAAAATGGGGTCCCTGGGCCGACTGGTTGAAATGATACCGGGCTTCTCCAAGTTCGCTTCTCATCTGCCAGATGCCGAAGCGGAGAAACAGTTAGACAAGATGGAAGCTATTATCCTGTCCATGACCTATGAGGAAAGGCGCAACCCGGCCATTATTGACGGCAAGCGGCGCAGTCGTATTGCGCGAGGGAGCGGCACCACACCCAAGGATGTTAACCAGCTTCTCAATCAGTTTCGCGAGGTACAGAAGCTGACCAAGTCGATGACACGGGGCAAGCTGCCCAGGCACATAGGTGCCATGCTCGACATGCCCCAGAAGTGAAACCCGCCCGCGCAGGCAAGTCAGTCCAGATAGCCTTTGAGCTTTCGACTGCGGGTGGGATGACGTAACTTACGGAGAGCCTTGCCCTCGATCTGTCGTATTCTCTCTCGGGTTACATTGAATTCTCTGCCCACCTCTTCCAACGTGCGAGTGTGTCCGTCTTTAAGCCCAAATCTGAGCTGGAGCACCTTCTTTTCGCGCTCGGTAAGCTCATCGAGCACCCTGTCTATTTGTTCTTTGAGTAGCTGCCGCGAAGTGGCTTCAGTGGGCGCTAAACTGGCGTGGTCTTCAACAAAGTCGCCTAACCGGCTGTCAGCATCTTCGCCAATGGGCGTGTCTAGCGATATTGGCTCACGGAAAAACAAAGCCATGACCCCTTCTACCTTCTCCGGGGGCATATTCAGGCGGTTGCCAATTTCTTCATAAGTCGGTTCCCGCCCCAGTTCCTGGATTAACTGTCGCGTTGCGCGCAACAGCTTGTTAATTGTCTCCACCATATGTACCGGAATGCGTATAGTACGGGATTGGTCAGCTATAGAACGACTGATACCCTGCCTGATCCACCACGTGGCATAGGTGCTGAACTTGTAGCCCTTTCTATACTGAAACTTATCTACAGCGCGGATAAGGCCAATGTTCCCCTCCTGGATAAGTTCAAGAAGGGACATGCCATGGCCGATGTATTTCTTAGCTATGCTCACGACCAGGCGCAGATTTGCCTCGGTAAGATGCTTTTCCGACGCCTTTGCTTCGGACTTCATTTGTTCGAAGTAAGCTTTGACCTCGCTACTATAGGAATTGACCTGCGACAGGAAATCATCGTTGGTCAGGAGGTTTTTTAGCTTCTGCCATGAAGTGTTCTCTCTGGCCAGCAGCTCCAGTAATTGGAGAGGCAAAAGCTGACTGTTTATAGAGATATTTATTACAGCTTCTTCGGCGGCAGAGGTTCCTTTATCTATCCCTTTGGCAACTGCGGCTATGAGCGACGTATCTATTACATCGTCGATGGCGGAGCGGAATCTAGGGTCCCTGACCGTTTCGACCACGTTACTGGAGGTATCGATACCGACATGCTCCTGGACAGTGTGGACAACGGGCTGTGCCTTCGATAGTTGAGAAAGTACCTGAACAACTATGTCAACGGGTGCAGGGGATTTCTTATGTTTCCTGAAATGGTTGTCTTCGATTCTTTCCAGGCATCTACCCAGCTCTATTCTCCGGCACAGTAACTTTTCCTCATGTATATTGAGAAGCGGCACCCTGCCGATTTCCTGAAGATACATGCGAGCTGAGTCATCAGTTACTTCAAATTCCGCCAGTGGTGTAGGGGGCTTGACTTCTTCCGCTTCCTCGGGGAAGAGCTCTTCTATTCCTTCTTTCTCTTCAGCTTCCTCGGTCAGGGCGCTGGCGTCTTCAGCTTCGACGTCATCGCCGAGTAAGCTCTCAGTCGATACCTCATCGCCGTCTAGGTTGATGTTTTCTCTTTCAATTGAATCCACTGCTTTTTCCCCTTTTTAGCAAAGACCTCTTGAAGTTGCTGCCCGGAGCATATTCCTTGCTCCTCCAGTTTGGACAACTCTGAACTTACGCCGCCCTTTTCTCTCTCCAGCTCAAGCACAGCCTCCTTCTCAGTTTCTAGTTTCCGGGATAATCTCTCCTGTAGACGGAGAATACAAACGTCCAAATCAGAGCGTCGTGTTTGTTCGCTTTTCCGTATGGCTGGCGGGAAATTCTTGTTTGCGTCAACCAAATAATATAGATGTTCTAGTAGGCTGGTGTCAAGTTTCTTCTCAAGGTCGGAGACATCGGAAGACTTCTGCCATTTGACAAAGACCTCTCGGTTTTCTGTGTATTCGAAGTGTTCTGGAGATAGCCCTTCAGCCGAAGAGCGAAGCTCCGGATACTGCAAGAGAAGCGCTAAGCAGCGCTCCTCAACAGGGTTGCACACAAGCTGGCGGACAAGGTGAGATTGTTCCGTTGGCTTGCCACGTTCCGGACTTCTTCGAACTGTCTTCGATTCCCGCAAGGCGGCTTGCACGGCGGACTCTTCGACCTTCAAGTCACGCGCCAGTTTCTTCAGGTAATGTGACCGCTGCACAGGGTCTTTTATGTCGAGAATTGAGGGCAGGAGTTTTTGCACAGCCAGGGATTTGTCCCTGGCTTTGTTGATATCAACCTTGCTTATCACAGATTTGAAGGCAAAGTCCAGAATGGGCATGGCTTGTTCTACCAGTTCCTGCCAGAGAGCAGGATTCTCTCGTATTACTTCGTCCGGGTCTTTGCCTGGCGGCAACAGGATTACCTCTGCTTCGGCATTGGAGTAGGCCAATATGGCTTTGCCCCGCAACGTAGCTTCTTCTCCGGCAAGGTCGGCATCGAGCGCCAGGGTTATGTTGTTCGTCGATCTCTTGATAGCTCCTACCTGTTGCCCGGTTAAAGACGTTCCCATTGAGCCCACCACATTTTGCCAGCCGTGTTGGTGAGCGGTGAGAACATCCGTGTAGCCTTCTACGATTATTGCCAGGTTCTTCTTTCTAATGGCAGACTTTGCCTTATCAATGCCATACAGGCTACTACTCTTATCGAAAACCGATGTCTGGGGTGAGTTAATATACTTGGGCAAGGAATCGTCCAGAGCTCTAGCTCCGAAACCGGTGACGCGACCCTGTATATCACATATGGGGAACATCAGCCGGTTGCGAAAACGATCGTAACTGCCTCCTTCCTCTTTCCCAATTGTCAGACCCGCTTGCACCAGCTCTTCTTCTTTGTAACCCTTGTTCAGGAGGTAATTCTTAATAGTTTCCCAGGTATCAGGACTGAAACCGAGGCGAAAGTCCTTGATGGTCTCGTGCATAATTTCTCTGCCTGCCAGATAGCTTCTCGCAGCTTCGCCCGCCCCGGCATTCAAGAGCAAGTGGTGATAGTATTCGGCAGCCGCCTCATTAAGCTGGAATAGTCTCTCCTTTTCTTCATCCGCGGCCTTGTCTGACATCTCAAGCGGGCTTAACGTTATGCCTCCCCTCTCAGCCAAAAGGCGAAGGGCCTGGCCGAAATCGATGCCCTCCTTTTTCATGACAAAAGAGAAAATGTCGCCGCCGGTCCCACAGGCACCAAAGCAACGCCAGGTTTGCTGCTCAGGAAAGACGAAAAAGGAGGCGTGTTTCTCACTGTGGAAGGGACATAAGCCCTTGAAGTTGCGCCCCGTTTTCTGCAGGGTGACATACTCAGAGACGATCTCCATTATATCTAATCGCTGCTTTACTTCCCTGATTACGCTCATTTGCTTTAAATTCCAAATCCGAGTATCTAAACCCTAAACAAATTCAAATTTCCAAATTAAAAACCTTTCATATTTTGGCCCTTGGGATTTTGGGGTTTGATATTGTTTAGCATTTCGAATTTGGTGCTTAGAGTTTTCTCTTTATTGCATTCCACTTTCGTGTATTAGTCCCTGGGATATTTCTTCAGCTATTCTCAGCGCGTAGTGATCGGTCATCCCGGCAATGTAATCAACAACCTTCCGCTCCTTGTTATCCGATGAACAGACAAATTCTCGGGGTAACCGGTTCTCATGCTCCAGAAAATGAGAATACAACAGATGCAACACTCTTTCCGCCTGTACCGCGTCGTCTCCTGCTAAGCTGGGATTATATATCCTGTCGAATAGAAACTGACGGAGTATGCTAGTTGCCCTGAGAACTTCCGGGCTCATGCCTATAGCTGGCTTAAGCAAATTGCTGTTACCACTAGCGGGCAACGAGTAGTTTATGACGTCACAAACCAGGGTATTAATTCGCTCTGAA
This sequence comes from Dehalococcoidia bacterium, assembly GCA_046483735.1. Classification (GTDB taxonomy): domain Bacteria; phylum Chloroflexota; class Dehalococcoidia; order GIF9; family AB-539-J10; genus RBG-13-51-36. Next base: position 3,233 of record JAWOCP010000094.1, on the reverse strand, counting down.
TGCGTATGTCCCAGGGTTGTGGTCACCCGCTCGGGCAAATCATTCTGGGAGATAATACCGGCTCTTACGGCATCCTCGATATCGTGGTTAACGTAGGCCACGATATCGGCTATCTTACATATCTGGCCTTCCAGGGTATTGGCCTCTCCCCATCCTTCTCCCAGGATCTCAGCTTGCCCTTTGGAGTGATTGAGGATGCCATCTCGCACCTCCCAGGTAAGATTCAGCCCCTGTCCCTCTCTTTCTAGTAAATCGACTACACGTAAGCTTTGTTCATTATGCCTGAAGCCGGCGTGATACAATTGATTCAGGACCTCCTCGCCGATATGGCCAAAGGGCGTATGCCCCAAATCGTGTCCCAGGGCAATAGCCTCAGCAAGGTCTTCGTTGAGATTCAGGGCTCGAGCTATAGTCCTGGCTATCTGGGACACCTCCAGGGTGTGAGTCAGCCTGGTGACATAGTGGTCACCCAGGGGGGCGATGAAAACCTGTGTCTTATGCTTCAGCCGACGGAAGGCCTTGCAATGAATGATGCGGTCACGGTCACGTTGAAAACTGGTTCTTATCGGGCACGGCTCTTCCTCTTTCAGCCGACCACGACTGAACTTGCTCCTGGCGGCATAAGGAGAAAGGGCCTCTTCCTTCTTCTCTGTCTGTTCACGTATGTTGATTCTGTTAACCATGGAAGCCCTGTAATCATGGCAAGTCGAAGGAGGCTCCTTAGTTTGCTCCAGCATCATCCTCGTATCCTCACGCGCGTTTCTTCTTTTTTCTCGCCTTGATCCTGCTTTCCACCTCTGCGACATTCAAACGCGTTGACAATACCACATCCGGGTTCAAAGACATCGAATCTATACCACATTCAACTAAATAGTCGGCGAATTCAGGAAAATCACTCGGTGCCTGACCGCATATCCCTATCTTCCTCCGTGGTTTATGCCGATGTGCTGCATCGATAACCTGCTTTATCATCCTCTTGACTGCTTCGTCTCTTTCGTCGAATATGTGTGCCACAAGCCCGGAATCTCTATCCAGGCCTAGCGTTAATTGTGTTAAGTCGTTCGACCCTATGCTGAATCCATCGAAGACATCGGCGAATTCCTCCGCCAGGATGACATTTGATGGTATTTCGCACATTACATACACTTCCAACCCATTTCTTCCCTGTCCCAGGCCAAACTCCTCCATTGCCTTTATCACCTTTCTCCCCTCCTCCGGCGTCCGGCAAAACGGCACCATGACCTTGACATTGGTCAACCCCATCTCGTCCCTGACTTTCTTTATGGCCTGGCATTCCAAACCAAAGGCGGGCTTGAAATTTTCATCGTAATAGCGAGACGCCCCTCTCCAGCCTATCATGGGATTGCTTTCCTGTGGCTCGTAGCGATAGCCGCCGACTAAATTGGCATACTCATTCGTCTTGAAGTCAGAAAACCGGACAATGACCTCGTTGGGATAAAACCCCGCCGCTATTTTCGCTATCCCCATTGCCAGGTTGTCGATAAAGAACTGCTTCTTGTCCTCATACTGCATGCTCTTGCGGTCTATTTCCTCAATTACTTCTGCCAGTTTCTGGTCCCGCTGCGCTGTTTTCTTCAGCGTATCGTATTCTATTAGGGCCATGGGATGGATGCCGATATAGGAGTTGATGATGAACTCTTCCCGAGCCAGGCCAACCCCATCATTGGGAATCTGGCTTTGAATGAACGCACCATCGGGAATGCCGAAGTTCATCATTATCCTGGTGTCGGGTCTGGGAACCTTGCTCACTTCTACCTCGTTTATTCTGTATTTCAAGTTCCCTTCATAGATTCTTCCCTCACCCTGCGAACAGTCTACAGTAACCTGCTTCACCCTCTTCAAGACCTCTGTCCCCTTGACGGTGCCTATTACACAGGGTACCCCGAGCTCGCGGCTGACTATAGCTGCATGGCAGGTCCTGCCACCCTTATTCGTCACTATGCCACCGGCGATCTTCATTATCGGCTCCCAGTCGGGGTCCGTCATATCAGTGACCAGAACCTGGCCCTTCTTGAACTGGTGGATTTCACTACTGTCCTCTATTACATTCACCTCACCTTGCCCTATCTTCATACCCACCGCCTCCCCTGTCAACAGCAATTTCCCTTCTTCCTCAAGTACATAAGTCCTGAGCAAAGCCGCATCTGTTTGTGAATGCACCGTCTCCGGCCGGGCCTGGACTATGAAAAGTTCGCCGGTCTTCCCATCCTTGGCCCATTCAATATCCATGGGCAGGCCATAATGCTCTTCTATCATGCAAGCCCACCTGGCGAGAGTCAATACGTCGTCGTCACTCAAGGCGAACTTTCTTTGCTCCTCAACCTTGACTTCTTTTTGCTCCGTTCCGGTGCCATCTCCCTTGTAGACCAGTTTCTTTTCCTTCGTCCCCAGCTTCTTCTCCACGATGGGCCTGAACCCCTTCTTCAGGGTTGGCTTAAAAACATAGAACTGGTCAGGATTTACAGTCCCCTGCACCACATTTTCTCCCAGACCGTAGGCAGCAGTTATATAGACCACATCACTGAAGCCCGATTCTGTATCTATCGAGAATATGACGCCTGAGCAGGCTAAATCAGAGCGAACCATCTTCTGCACCCCAACCGAGAGGTAGACGCTCAGATGGTCGAACCATTTGTCCACCCGGTAGGAGATTGCCCGGTTGGTGAACAAAGACGCAAAGCATTCCATGACCTTTCCTACAAGTTCTTCTTCCCCGCGTACGTTCAAATAAGTCTCTTGTTGCCCGGCAAACGATGCTGTAGGCAAGTCTTCCGCGGTGGCACTGCTTCTCACAGCAACATCAACATTCGTTCCATATTTGCCTTCCATTTCCCGGTAGGCAACCTTTATTTCCTCCTCCAATTCCGCAGGGCAGGCAGCGGTTCTTATCAGGTGCCTGATTTTTTCGCCCCTCTGCGACAAATCCTTCATATCATGTGTGTCCAGGCCCGCCAGAGTGTCCTTGATTTTTTGGCCTATTCCTGCTTTCTCCACCATATACTGATATGCTTCGGCAGTAACGGCAAATCCGAGGGGGACATTCACCCCTTTCTTGCCCAGGTTTCTTACCATCTCACCGAGAGAGGCATTTTTGCCACCGACTGAAGCTACGTCCTCTGCGCCAATCTCTTCAAACCACTTCACAAATTTCATGACTTTCCCTCCCATTTATATTGAAAAGTGTGGTCATGCCCGGATATGCAATGTCCGCC
>JAWOCP010000022.1:0-9285 GCA_046483735.1 Dehalococcoidia bacterium | reverse complement strand
TCTCCAGCTTGCAGAGCTTCATTCCCTATGCCAACTCCCGCCGCTTGAAATTAGCTAGTTTGTACAGGCACCGGACAGGTTCTTCTTGCTAGGCCACCTCCCTAACTTCGATAACCTTATTTCTGCTTCTAAGGCCGCTTAGAATTCTGATCTGGCTCCGGGGAACGCCGAAATGCTGCGCCAGCAATTTGATGACCGCCTGGTTGGCCTTGCCTTCCTGGGGCGGCTCTTTAACCTGGATTATGAAGCTATCCCATTCCCGCCTAATCTCTTCGGTACTGGAACTGGGCTTCACCTTAACCTGGATTTTCATCGACCATCTCTCCCCATATTCCCTGGCCGTGCAAGTCCGCCAGTCTAACAGGTGTTAGCTCGTTGTTCAGAGGCTTTTCGCTGCGGGCAAATACCCTGATATAGTTGCCGGTCAACCCTGAGTATATGCTGCTTCCGGGACTGGTCCCGACTTTGCCGAGGATGCTCGACAAGGTCGGCATTTCCTTCTCCCACAAGACCGGCACAGTCTGCCCCAGAAACTGCTGCCGGAAACGGCGCCGGGAGCTTTGAGATAGCTCGAGCATCCGCTGATTTCGCTCTTGCTTGACTTTGTCTGCTACCTGCCCGGTCATTGCGGCCGCCGCTGTATCAGGGCGTGGTGAGAAGGGGAAGACATGGATATTTGCGAAACCAGCTTGCAGGCAGAATGAGTAGCTCTGCTCGAACTCGTCATCGCTTTCCCCGGGGAAGCCGACCATGATGTCTGTGGTGATGGCCACGTCCGGTATCAATTCTCTAATCAAGTTGACTGTTGTCTGATATTGGTCGAGAGAATAGCTCCTGTGCATCCTTCGCAGCACGGTCTCACTTCCGCTTTGCAGCGCAAGGTGAAAATGCCGGCAAAGCCTTTCGTCCTGCCACAAGGCAAGGAATTCAGGGGATATTTCCGAGGGCTGCAAAGATGAGAGGCGTAATCTGGCGATGCCTGTATTGTGGAGAATACGGCGCACCAAATCCCACAGGTAGACACCGTTGCTTTTGTAGCTGCCAACTTTCGTCCCGGTGAGAACAACTTCTTTGTAACCCAGGGCCACCCTGTGCTTAACTTCGGCAATTATCCCGGAAGCGGGCAGGGAATACTCGTCGGGTCTTACCTTAGGTACGATGCAATATGCGCACGAACTGTGACAGCCATCCTGTATCTTTACGAGGCTGCGAGTCCTGACGGCGGTGGGCGTCTGAGATTGCTTTGCTCCACCCTCACCCAGCCCTCTCCCTTCGAGGGAGAGGGTTTGGGTGAGAGCAAGCAAGTGCTCTTTTTCCTGGTTATCGACTACGAGGTCAGCAAGCTGAGCTAGCTCTTGACGGTTTCTTTGGGCATAGCAGCCGGTGGCGATAATCAGGGCGTGGGGATTCCTTCGCCTTGCCAGTCTGAGCCAGTGTCGCGACTTGCGGTCGGCAATATGGGTGACTGTGCAGGTATTGGCAATATAAATATCCGCCCCGTCAGCGGGGGAAGCAAGTTGAAATCCGGCTTTGCTAAAATCATCAGCCAGGGATTCCGTCTCAGCCTGATTGAGTTTACAACCCAATGTGTAGAAAGCTACCTTCATCGATGTGGATTATATTTATTGCCTGCGTGCTGGTCAAATTATGGTTATTTGAGTTTGTTCAGGATTTGGAGCTTGAAATCTGGGATTTGCTCTTTTCAGTGGGATTGCCTCGCCCCGTTAAACGGGTACTGGCAAAGACATTTTGTTAACGGCCTTTCTGTGATATAGTTAGCGATTCTAAACAAGGCAGTCAACTCAGGTGCAGAATTGAATCAACGAGCTCGATGGAGAATCTTGCCTCCGGTGCCAGATGAGTACCTGAATGCCTCTGCCTTGCCCCATGTAATCGCCCAGCTCCTCTACAATCGTGGTGTTAAACCGGAAGAAATCGAACCTTTTTTGGCCGCTGACGAGAGGTTGGAAGGTAATCCCTTCCTGCTTCCCGATATATCACAAGCTGTAAACAGGGTCTACAGGGCCGTGCTTTCCCGGGAAAAGATTGCGGTCTATGGTGACTTTGATGTTGATGGCGTCACAGCCGTAGTCATTCTTGCCGAGGGGCTGTCGAGGCTCGGTGGCGAAGTCCTTCTCTATATTCCTGACCGCTTCAGCGAAGGGCACGGACTGAATATTTCGGCGATAGAGAAGCTTCATGCCCAGGGGGCAAATCTGGTTATCACCGCTGATTGCGGCATAACTGACCTTACAGAGGTAAAACGGGCCCAGAAACTGGGGATGGATGTTATTGTCACCGACCACCACATTCAGTTAGAAAAGTTGCCACAGGCCGTAGCTGTAGTTGACCCGAAGCGAAAGGATTCTGTGTATCCTCATCCCGATTTAGCCGGTGCCGGTGTTGCCTTCAAGTTCGTGCAAGCGCTGTTTCACAAAGATAGCAGGGAGAAATGGCTGGCCAGATTGCTGGACCTGGTGGCTTTGGCCACCGTTACCGATTTGTCTCCCATGGTTGGCGAGAATCGTTATCTGGTGAAGAAGGGGCTGAGAGAGCTTAATAGTAGCTCACGCCTGGGAATCCAGGAAATGGTGAAATTGGCCGGGCTGAAGCCAGGCAGGCTTGATATTGAGGATATCTCATGGGCGCTGGGGCCTCGCCTTAATGCTGCTGGCAGGGTGAACAATGCCTCTACCAGCTATCAGCTACTCACCACTCAGTCGCAAGAGGAGGCTCGTCTCCTGGCCCAGGAGCTGGAAGAGAAGAATGTCGAGCGGCAAAAACTAAGCAGTGAAGTATTGGGCCATGCCAGGGAAAAAGTGGCCGCCAAGGTGCACCTGCCGTTGCTCATGGCAGCTGACGAAAGCTACTCCATCGGTGTCATCGGGCCTGTTGCCGGCAAACTGGTAGATGAATTCTACAAACCCGTTGTCATGGTCAGCTTGAGTCCGGAGCAGTGTAAAGCTAGCTGTCGCAGCATAGCTGAGTTCGATATCATGTCGGCGTTAGAAAACTGCCATGACCTGCTTACCGCCTTTGGTGGTCATCCCTTAGCTGCTGGCTTCACCGTGCCCCGTCAAAATCTGGCTCGACTGGAGGAAAGGCTCATGAGCCTGGCTATGGACCGATTGGGTCATCTCGACCTTCGCCCGGAACTGGTAGTTGATGCCGAACTTTCCTTATCTGCCTTTACGGGAGACACCTTCACCCTCATGCAGGAATTGAGCCCTTTTGGTCGGGGCAACCCCCAGCCGACCTTTCTCACCCGGCAGGTCGAGGTAATCGAGTGTCGCAACTTCGGCAATCAGAGTGAGTGGCTGCGGCTGAAACTCAAACAAGGTAACGTAACCTGGCAAGCTGTGGATTTCGTGTCGCAGAAAAAACGACAGGAAATTGCGTCTTGCATAGATATTGTTTATAGCTTTGAGAGAAGCCGCTGGAATGGGGAGGAAGTGTTGGGCCTTAAGCTTCGTGACTTTGCTCCGAGTTAGCCTCCCTGGTGGACAAATCCAAAATCTGAGATACGAAATCCCAAGTGCGGATTTCATTGAGCATCCCTGGCCAAGCCACGGTGGTATCGAATGTACAAATGACCAGGCCGGGTTTTGAACTTCTGGGATTCAGGAAGGCGTAGAAAATGGTCTCAGGAGTTGTTCGCCTCCGCTTCAGACTGGGGGGCAGGTTGGAACCTGCGCATTTTGATAATAAGCCAGGGCAGGAACACCACGAATATTACCAAACTTATAACTTGTGCTTGCTGAAGCCCCAGGAAGACCAATTCGCCAACACGGAGAAACCTTATGCCGAAATCACCGGCGGCATAAAGGCAGAGATAGAAGAATAGAAGCGAGCCAGGCGGTTTAAACTTGTCCCGGAACCGCCACACGATAGCGAAAGTTATCAGATTCCATAGCACGTGATAAATCTGGGTGGGGTAAAGGGGTACCCCCATATACTGGGTGGGGAGGTGGTACCAGTCTCGAAGAAGAGTCTCTGGCGGACGGGGAGCATAAATCACAGCTCCGGGGAAAGATTGAAAAGGGCTGAGCTTGCCGAAGCAGCAGCCGTTGAGGGTACAACCGACCCTCCCTATGGCCAAAGCCAGAGGCATCCCAACTGCGGCGGCGTCGCCTATATTAAGCAGCGTCGGGAAACGCATCCTTGTCACCAACATGTAAATCAACGCTGCCACAATGACGCCGACGACCATCCCGTTCTGAGCCTGGCCGCCAAAGGCGAAGATGGATCGAGGGTCTGCTACAAAGCTCTCCCAGTCACCGATTACGTATGTCAGCCGACTTCCCACGAAGCCGCCAATAATACACCAGATGAAAAGGCTGTAGAGGTCCTGCGTGATACCCAGTCTTTTTGCTTCTCTGGGGACGATGAACAACATCGATATGACGGCTATAGCCGCCATGATCCCATACCACCGTACCGTCAGCGAGCCGATGGTGAAAGCAACGGGGTCTATGCTGATAGTTAGCATCTATCCCTTTCTTTGAGGTCAGGCAAAAATGGCATCGACAAAAACTCTGGCATCAAAGGGCGCCATGTCCTCCAATTTTTCACCGGTACCAATATACAAAATTGGTATACTCAACTGGTCGCAGATGGCGAATATTATACCACCCCTGGCTGTGCCGTCAAGCTTGGCCAAAAAGATGCCGGTGACGTCCACAGCTTCGGTGAAATGTCTGGCCTGGGCCAGGCCGTTCTGACCTGTGGTAGCATCCATCACCAACAAGACTTGATGAGGGGCTGAAGCCCCGATCATATCGGAGTGCTTAGCTACCACCCTCTTTATCTTTTTGAGTTCTTCCATCAGATTGAACCTGGTGTGAAGTCGTCCGGCCGTATCGATGATAACTGCCTGAGCGTGGCGGTTATACCCGGCCTGAACCGCATCATAGGCAACTGCCCCGGGGTCGCCACCGGACTGGTGGGCAATGACTTCGGCACCTGTCTTGCTTCCCCAATGGTTGAGTTGCTCAATAGCCGCTGCCCGGAAGGTATCCGCTGCCGCCAGGATAACGCGCTTCCCCTGTGAAGTCAAACTGTAAGCCAGCTTGGCAATGCTGGTCGTCTTGCCCGAGCCATTCACGCCGACCACAAGGATAACCTCAGGGTATTCCTTTTCTTCACTCAGCCTGCTCTGGGCATTACTCGATTCCCGGCGGAACTTGTCCTCCGTATTACGAGTTCCTGCCCTTAACAAACTTATCATCTCTTCTTTCAAAGCCTCTCGTATCTGAGAGGCCTCTGAAAGCCTGTCAGTCCTGACCCGCTGTTTGACTTTGCCCAGGAGTTTGCTCGTAGTCTCTGTACCGACGTCAGCCGAGACGAGCAACTCCTCCAATTCCTCCCAGACCTCAGCCCCGAAAGAGCCCCGGTTGAAAATATTAGCTATCTTGCCGAACCAGGTTTCCTTGCTTCTCTGCACGCCCAGTTCAGTCTTTTTCGACAAGTCGAACAATCTGCCTCCGTTCATGATTAGAGGGACTCGTACATAATAACACAAGTGCAGACGACGTTTTAGCCGGTGATTTCCTGTCGTTTCTGCAAAGTCGGGGCTGGCTCTTTTCTCACAAATAGAAGAGGATATATGATGTCGCTCATGCAGCACGGAATCCAGACCGCAATGAACAGGATCAAGAAGATGAAAGGAAGCAAAGGAATCCAGTCAGCCGTTCCGAATGCCGTGATGTAGAACAATGATGCCCAGGTACTCAGTAACACATGGCCGAAGTGTGGGATCCTGGTTGTTTGCTTCCAGTAGCCGATTCCAACGCCGGCCAGCGCAAACAGATTTATCCACCAGTGCTCAACAAAAGGCACATGAAATTCCATTTGGGCATGGAGCAAATTCCCTCCCAGGTAGGGAATCAGGGCATCGCTCAGCGTGCCTATGCTGATGGCTCCTGTCCAGCCAATCAGAATTGCCGCCCAGAGTTTGCCTCTCTTATATCTCATGTACATAGATGTGGTTACCAGTGCGCTCAAGAACACATGGAGCGGGTGCAAAGTGTGAAAAACAGTGTGAGAAATATGTGGGGAAACGTTGCTCAAGATTACTATTGTCATTACCAAAATGCCAGCCAGGGCGCCCAGTGCCGTGAAGGGGATATGCTCCTTGAGCTCTCCTAATATGCGCTTGACCATTTCTTGCTTACCTCCGTATGCCAGTGGGAGCTATCTTCTGTAGCACCGCGAACATAATCCCGAGAATTCGGAAAAGTGGTGTTCGGTATGAAAGCCGAAGACCCGGGTGAACTCGTTTTCCTCTTCACATAATTCCTTGTCGGCGAACTCTCGAATGACTCCGCAGTGCTGGCAGACCATGAAGCGATGGCAGCCTTCTATAGCATCTATGCTGCACTTCACGAATCTGCCGCTGGACAGCATCTTATGGGCCAGATTGAGGTCGCAAAACAAATCGAGTATGCGATAGATGGTAACGTGGTTTAGATATTGGCCCCTGGTGCGCAGAATCTCCTGTATGTCGTAAGGAGAAAGCGGTCTTTCGATTTCCTCCAGTACCTCGAGCACCAGCTTACGCGGCCTGGTCGCCTTGTAGCCCCGGGCCTGCAAGATGCGAATCGAGTCCTGGACCATGGTGACATTTTACCTGAAGCGAAAGCTAAATGCAACAATATTGCAATTAGCTCTGAAGAATAATCGCCTATCTGTCTGTTCATAACTCCCCTGGCCTGCCTACGCTGAAGCTTCGGCGGGCAAGCCCCTCTTATCTTAAGAGGGGGAGTCCTGGAGGAACTTACCTCTTGCATTGGCATTTCTGCGCTCGACCGGCCGGGATGGCTTCGACTTTTGTGAATCCCCGTCCCTCGACGGGATAGGGTTAGGGAGAGGGTGAGCGAAAAGGGGGGCGACTCGGTTTTTTCCTTGGGCTTGCCTGTGCGCTGGCTTATCATAGCAAATAGGGAGGAGCGGGGGTTATCCCCGCCCCTCCCTATTTCCGCGTCACCGACGGGCGGCCGGTGATGCCGGACATGGTGAGACCTTAATCAATTATCGGCTCATAATAAAGGCAACATCCAGGACGGCACAGCAAGGCCCTCGAGGTTGTATACGTTGAGGAACTGCTCGCCGAACTGATTGTTCACCCACAGTTCCGGCCGGAGAAACGTGACGCTCGATATTTCGTAGATTACCAGATGTGCCTCGGGGTTCAGGATGTCAAAGACTTCGCCGTGGGTCTTCTTGACGGGGTTGGCGAAGAGCCTGGGCTCGTACACCACGACCTCCTGCGGTTCATCAAGGAACTGGTCGTTCAGACCGACGGTTACCCCAATGGACGGACCTGTGGTGACGGAGTAGACGAGGTAGTGGTCGAGCCCCTCCGGCGAGTCGTCGTGCCCCTCCTTTTGCGTGGGTACAGCCAGAAAGAGCGGACCTTCTACGGCCAGCTCCTGGAATCCAAACTGGTTATAGACCGTCACCCAACCTGACCACGGGTCTCCATAGTAAACTATGTCGTAGAGCGTGAGATGATGGTCGGGGTTGGAAATCGGCGTCGTAACATCGTGCACTTTCTGGGCAGGGTTGCAGAACGCCGCGGCCACGCCCACCAATGCTTCTCCGCCTCCGAACTGGTCGTCAAGGTACACCTCTGCCATTATGGGCTCCGACAACACATCATCTGCCCAGTAGAACGTGAAATGGTCCAGCCCCTCGGGCCCAGCTAGCCAGTTTGTTTTTTCGGACGGAACAGCCAGATAGTTTGGTCCGGACAGGTCGAAGGTTTGCTCATCACCGAACTGGTTTGACACCTGTGCCTGCTCATCGAACGGTCCGTCGTTTGTCCGGTAGATTACTACGTGATCATCGGGGTTGAGGATATCCGTTACGACTTCTCCGTGTGTCTTCTTGGCCGGGTTTGCGAAATAAACGGGCTGGTATACAGTGACGTCCACGGGATCGCCGAACTGGTCCTCGACTTCCACAACCTTTTCTATGGACGGGCCATCGATGACCAAGTACACCAGGAAGTGGTCGAGACAGACCGGAGCTTCGTGGTCTTCCTTCTGGCTCGGCACAGCCAGCCCGACCGGACCCCACACGGTCAGGTACTGGGGCCCGAACTGGTTGTCAACCTCCACTTGCCACATCCCAGGCTCCTCTTCGCACTCTATCATGTACACTGTGAGGTGGTGGTCGGGGTTGGAAATCGGCGTCGTAACCCCGTCGTGCACCTTCTGGGCAGGGTTGCAGAATGCCACGGCGTTCCACACCGTTGCGTTGACAGCGCCGAACTGGTCCTCGAGGTATACGACCTCCTCTACGAACGGCGCCCCTCCCACGTCGTAGACCGTGAAGTGGTCGAGCGTAATGCGCTCAAAATTGGCGGTGACGGTTACAGCTTGAGCGGGCATCTCGTAGGTAGTGGTTGGCGAGGTCGCACTGCCGAACGTGCCCGCGCCGACCGGCTCAACAGTCCAGTTGACAAATCGGTAGCACGGGTTAGCTACTGCTGTTATGTTTACTACCGTGCCTTCTGCGTAAGGCGATGAATCGGTCAGGTCGGTTGCCGTTCCGCCGGCCGGCGGGTTTTCCGCCATTGTCAGGGCATAAGTTGTCGGTGTACAGCCCGGCACCATCATCGCCAGGATTGTTACTGCTGCCACCAGGGACAGCATAAGCTTTCTTACCATTTTTTCCTTTCACCTCCTATGGACTTGATCACTTTGTCTTGCCTCAAACCACGTTTATCGTGTGCTTCCACCCCCTTTCATCTGGATTTCTTAGCCTTGCCTCTGGCAGACCCTCAATGTCACGATTTCATCGGCTGGATGACCAACCTTGTGGGGTCGTCCTATATCGTGCCATTAGTATACAACAATGATACTCCTTTTCCAAGAATTGTTAACGGTTCCTGTCTGGTTTCCCGGCGATTTCATTTCCCCTCAAACCGCGAGCCCCCGCAGCAATATGATGGCGGCTTCTTTGTCCAGGGGCTGGTTATTGTTGCCGCACTTGGGGGATTGCACGCAGGAGGGGCAGCCGTTTTCTGGCCCGCATCCGGAGATTGTCGCGGCAACACACCTGTAGTCGTGCTGTGTGTAAATGGCAGGGGTAGGGCGGGGATGTGCTCTGCGGCTTCCCGGCATGACTTCGATATCCGCTACTGTTGATGTCGGGAGAGTGGTGGGGAAGAATGACCCCGCCCATTTTGCGGAGCCGATGTGTAGGGGCAGGCCTAGCCCTGCCCCTACACATGAATTCTGGCTGCATTAAACCTGTTGCCAGCTCAGGAAGGGATAGGTC
>JAWOCP010000064.1:0-4844 GCA_046483735.1 Dehalococcoidia bacterium | reverse complement strand
CTGGACCGTGTCGGCATTGTTCCCGAGTTCTCCAGTGACAGACTGCCCAATTTTCGGCCTATCAGCTTTGGTATCTTAACAGGTTCTTAACATTTGTCTGTTACACTTATCATCATGTACAGGGGCTGATTAAGACGGGAAATCATGATTAAACAGCCTCAATACAGTAAACAGCCTGGTGGCTGAAAAGTGGGTGAAAGCAGAGCATTAGAAGTATCCGCAAAAACGCTGGAGACGGTCGTGGGCTGCGATCGGGTTCCGGTTTTCACCGGGACGGGCTCCGGCGGAGGCAGGTTCAAACAGCCCGAAAATCTAAACAAGGAGGAGAAAGAAAGTGAAGAAACTATTCCTAATCTCGTTAGCAGTTGTGCTGGCCGTCAGCATGGGCCTTGTCGGGTGCGAAACAGAACCAACGCCGGACGACACAATCGAGCTCGACTTTGTTACTTTCTGGCCGTTGGTCGACTTCCAGGCAAGAGGCGAGAGCGCCATGTACGGATACACGGATATGGGTCACTGGGCCTGGGCGAGGGCAATAGAGAACAAGGTTGCTGCAGATACCGAGTATGAGGTGGAAATTACGGTTACAACGGTACCTAATCCATATGCCATATGGAACGGCGTTCAGGCCGGCACCTACGATATCGGCGCAACCGGTCCGGGCTATACTCCCGGCATTATGAAATTGTGGGAAGGTCCGGAGTACCCCGCCGCGCTCAACAGGACGAATGCCTACGCGATGTCGATGCAACTCCAGAAGTTGTACGACGAATTCGCGCCGCTGCAGGCCCAGATGACTGCCGCGAACGTAGAGGTCATGCACTTCTGGTCTACGGGCCCCGGCTACTTCCTGATGACAGCAGGCAATAATGTTACCACGCTGGCTGAATTCGGTGCTCTCACCAAGCCTATCAGGGCGGCCAACCCGGCGTCGGTGAAGACCATAGAGGCGCTGGGAGCAGAGGCTCTTGCTGTAGCCATGAGTGGGGCACTCTTGGAGTTCGAGGCCGGTAACCTCGCGGGTATCCTCTGTCCTACCGACACGCCCAAGGGCTTCGGCCTGGGTGCCTATGTCAGGATGGGTACCTTCGCTCCATTCAGCTACCAGTTCGTGTTCATGAAGGTCATGAACAAGACCACCTGGGCTAGCTTGCCGGAAGAGGTGCAGGCTGTCTTTGACGCGGTCAACGCGGCCTGGCCTGCATACTACGGGCAGCTGAGGACATGGGGTGAGGCCGATGGGCTACAGTATTGTTTCGACGAAATCGAGGGCTTCACCATGTACGACATAGCCACCGCGGACCCGACCGAGTATCAGAACTGGGTCGATGCGTGCTACCCGGGCCTCATCGACGGCTGGATTGCTGCCGAAGACACGACGAACCGTCAGGCCCTGTGGGACATGTTCGTTGCCTTGGATGCCGAAATGGAAGAGTTTTATGGCGACTGGACACCGAGTGCAGCTCCGCCAACACCACCTTTCTAAAATGACAAGTATGAGCGTATATTGAGTGTAATGTCAGCTAAGGTACGCTAAGGGAGAAGGGGTGTCCCGGGAGTTTCCGCCCGGGATACCCCTCTCTTCTGTAAGGACTAATCGTTTAGTTGCTTATAACCGACCATATGTGAGGCTTGAGTGAATAAATTCGAGAAAGTAATGGGGTTTGTCACGGACAAACTGGCCTATATTGGCATGGCTGCGATCGTGGTGTGTGTGGCCCTGGTGGTATCCGACGTTGCTAAGCGGAGCCTGGGCTTCGGTCGGATTAGTGGTATCTACGAACTTGTGGAACTCGTTGCAGCCGTGATACTGAGCGTGGGAATCGGTTACCTTACGTTCGTGAAGGGGCACGTGGCGGTCGGGCTGCTGGTCGACCGTTTCTCGGCCCGAAAGCAGGCTGCCCTGGCCGTTGTCACCTATGCGATTTCTCTCGCGGTCACCATCATAATTACCTGGGGAATGTTCGATTTGGCCACGTATTATCAGCGTATCGGGGCGCACACGTTCGTATTGAGAATTCCGCTTTTCTATTTCATTTACGTGGTCGCGGGGGCGCTGGTGATGACATCCGTGGTGCTTGTAAAGGATTTAGCTAAGGCTGCAATTACAGTTGTCAAGGGGAAGGAGGCGACGTGATGGACAGGGAGATAGTAGGTCTGATATCCATAGTCCTGCTTTTTGTGCTCCTTCTGATGAAGTTGCCCGTCGCCTTCGTGATGCTGGTGGTGGGCATGGGAGGTCTTTTCTATATCAAGGGTCCGGCAGCCATGTTCTTGACTTCGGCCAACACAATGTATCAGACATTTGCTTCCTATTCCCTGGTGGTTGTGCCCCTGTTCACCTGGATGGGGTATATCGGCTTTCACTCCGGCATCAGCACGCACCTGTATGAGGCGGCGTACAAAACAGTGGGCCGCCTTAGGGGTGGGCTGGCCATGGCCACCAGTATGGCGTGCGCTGCCTTCGGCGCCATCTGCGGTTCCACCACGGCGACGTCGGCGACGTTTGCCGCCCTGGCCATGCCCGAGATGAAGAAGCGCGGTTACTCCCCCGGCCTGGCCGGGGCCAATGTCGCCGCCTCAGGCATTTTGGGTGTCCTGATTCCGCCCAGCGTCATCTTTATCGTCTACGCCAATATGACAGCCCAAAGCGTCGGCCAGCTGTTCGTGGCCGGTATTTTCCCGGGCCTGCTTCTGATGGTGCTGTTCATGGCGGGCACTTACCTGGTGGTGTTGCGCCGCCCGGAACTGGCGCCGCCCGGTCCATCATTCCCCTGGAAAGAGAGGATAAAGGCGGTGGCGACCGGGGGGATAGAGGTCATAATCATCTTCGTGGCTGTGGTAGGGCTGCTGGTGGGCAAGTCCATCTGGGAGGACTTTCCGATAGTCATAACAGGCACTGAGGCCGGCTCGATGGGCGTTTTCGCCACGTTGATTGTAGTGCTGGCCAGGCGGCTGATCACCTGGAAGGGCTTCGTGAACTCGTTGAAGGACACTATCCGCACGGCGAGCATGGTCATGTTCCTGGTGGCTGCGGCCGCCATCTACGGGGACTTTTTGCACCTTACGTACATTCCTGCACTGGTGGCGGAGTGGACGGTGGCACTGCCCCTGCCGCCCTTTGCTGTCATGATTATGATTCTTCTCATCCTCATGGGACTGGGCTGCATTATCGACGCCCTGGCTTTGATTTTGCTGACCATCCCCATTTTCTACCCGGCAGCGCTGGCGCTGGGCTTCGACCCGATATGGTTCGGGGTTATCATGACGCTGGCCTTAGGGATGGGCGTGCTGACGCCGCCGGTGGGTGCCAACGTCTACGTGGTGTACGCCGTGGACAAGGAAACGCCGGTAATGGATATTTTTCGGAATGTATGGCCCTACCTGATTGGCATCTGGGTCTGCGTTATCATCCTGCTGATCCTCCCCCAGATTGCCACGTTCCTGCCCGGATTTATGAAGTAGTGCCTGCGGAGGAGCGGTGTTTCTTGGGAGATTGATAGTCTCTTGGGGCGACAGGTGAAACTGCATGAGATTTCCCGTCCCCCCGATTTTAGCGGGGCGAATGAGAAGGCCTGGAGGTGAAAGAAGAGAAATGTAGTCGCCTCGATTGCATCGGGGCTTGTGCCTTCTGTCATTGCGAGTCTCGATTTATCGGGACGAAGCAATCTCGGCCGGGGTTGTTGAGAGTTGAGATTGCCGCGCACCTTTCAGGTGCTCGCAATGACCAGAGGAGCAATGATTAAGCCCCCCTCTTAGGATAAGAGGAAAAGTAAGTAATGCCAAATTACAGAGCTCAAACAATTACGGGAATTCAAAAATCAAGGGGCAAAAATCAAAATGACAAACCAACGTAAAATCAAAGGTCA
Source organism: Dehalococcoidia bacterium (assembly GCA_046483735.1). GTDB lineage: Bacteria > Chloroflexota > Dehalococcoidia > GIF9 > AB-539-J10 > RBG-13-51-36. The sequence goes on along the minus strand of JAWOCP010000064.1, from coordinate 975 downwards.
AATATAAAAAATCAAAATGACAAATCAAGAGTCAAACATGAGACATCAAAGATGAGAAGTCTATATTTTTGCGTTTTGCATTCTGATCTTTCATTTGTTGTTGCTCTGTCATTTTGCAGTTTTATTTTTGCGTTTTGCATGTCATTTGGATTTTGACATTTGGAATTCATGCAGTGAGAGAGAGTTCTCCCTCTTAAGGTAAGAGGGGGTAGGGGGAGTTATGAATATACATGATCAAAACTAGACGGTATCGTCAACAATAAGGAGGAGAGGAAAAATGAATTTTGCTTCCTATGGCATTATCAACGCAAAGAAGTACCCGCAGAAGGAGTTCCTGGTTGAATGCAGGCCTTCCAAGAACATGCGGCGGGTGCTGACCTGGAAGGAATTCAACGAACAGACCAACCGGGTGGCCAATTACCTGCAAAAAGAGCTGGGGGTACGAAAAGGCGATTTCGTGGTGCATTTGCAGATGAACAGCCTGGAGTGGGTGGTTACCTTTCACGCCATTCTGAGGGTGGGGGCGACGGCGGTCCCGCTTAATTTCCGCTTTGCCAGTGCCGACATCAAGCATGCCGCCGATGCCGTTCACCCCAAAGCTTTTATTATGGGAGACGGGTTTATACCGAAAGTAGGGCCAATCCAGAAAGAGATGGAGTCGGTCAAGTCCTATATCTGTATCGGTGAAAATGTGGCGGCGGGCATGATTCCGTATACTGAAGTGCTGGCTAAAGGGAGCGCGGAAGACATTCTGGTGGATGTCGATGACGACGAGGCGGCTGAGCTGATGTTTACCTCGGGAACCACCGGTGCGCCCAAGCCCGTTTGCCAGGCCCATAAGACCCTGTACAACATCGCCGTCGGCAATGCCCTGACCTATGCCGAGGGGTATGAGACGGTTTACCTGGCGCCGCATCCTTTCTACCACAGCGGCAGTTTCTTTCTGGCCTTCCCCTGCTATCTGGCCGGCGGCAA
>JAWOCP010000008.1:0-4273 GCA_046483735.1 Dehalococcoidia bacterium | reverse complement strand
TTCCTGATGGCCTCTTTCTGCATGTCAGCCAGCTTCATCCCTATGGTCTGCTGCACCCACTGAATGGCCTTCTCTGCATCTATCTGCACAAGTTGCCTTGGTGAATTTATCAGTGTCTTTAGCCTCCTGGCGACGTTTACCTCGGCGACGTGGAGTGGGGCAAGGTAGACTGCCCGGTCATCTTGCTGTTCATCAATCACCACCCGCCGCTGTTCTACCAGTGTGGCCCGGGCTGCCTCCACTACCGCTCGGTTGACCTCCAGCAGTGATGCCGCGGCATCCATAAGCTTGTCGCAGGGGTAGTAGACATGCCCCTCGTTGACCATCTCATTAAGCAGGTGGACGATGCCAGCCTCAGCTCTGATTTGAGAGGTCAGATCAATCCCCACGTCTCGGGCAATCCCGTCCGCCGTTTTGAAGCCAATTCCACTGATGTCCAGTGCCAGGCGATAAGGGTTCTCCCTCACCACTGAGATAGACTTGTCCCCGTAGGCCTTGTATATCTTAACCGCATAGGTGGAGCTAACCCCGTGTCCCTGCAGGAATACCATAATCTCATGTACCTCTTTTTGCTCTTGCCATGCTGTGCTGATCCGTTCCACCCTGATAGGGCCAATCCCCTCCACTTCGAGCAACCTCTCCGACTTTCCATCGATGACGTCCAGCGTCTCCAAGCCAAACCTGGCGACTATCCTCTCAGCCATGATCGGGCCAATGCCCTTGACCAGCCCGGAGCCAAGGTATTTCTGGATGCCGGTTATGGTGGAAGGCAGCACGGAAAGGCAGCTTTTGACACGGAACTGTTTTCCGAATTTGGCGTCAACGGTCCACTCGCCCTTCAACCTCAGGGTTTCGCCGGGGTTTGGGCAGGGCATGTTGCCCACTATGGTGACCAGGTTTGGGCTCTTCGGCACCCGGAGCCTGGCAACGGTATAATTGTTTTCATCGTTGAAATAGACGATCCGCTCGAGGACTCCCTCTATGGTGAAAGACTCTTCTATCGTGGTGCCTCTGGTTTGACGATCATGTCTCATCTCGAAACTACTATATCATATATCAGACAGTAAACATCTCTGTAAATGCAGCCGAGAAATAAGGCAAGGCGGCTATCGGATATTAAGGCCGGCAGCACATGACGATACATAAAAATACATGGTGCACTTTTCACTTCGAGTTCAGGTTAAAAATATCCTCAAGCTGCGTTACCCGGCCAGTTTGAATGGCATCAAAGCCATGCTTGTCTCGGATGCGGTCTATGGCTTTGTTCAACTCTTCCAGCTTGCTGTCGGATGGAGTGAACAGCGAAGCCTGCAAGCTCGCCTCCACCAGGTTCGATACGCCGATGCCAATCAACCGCACTGCCCTTCTTTCCGTTGCCAGTGCCTGATTAAGTAGCCCGACGCCCGTTTCAAATATCGCCTGGTCGGTATCGATGCTTTCCCCGAGCGTTTGGCTGCGGGTGATAGTTGAGAAATCAGCATACCTTAATTTCAGGGTCACGCACTTCGCATGTTTGCCGTTCTTCCGGAGGTCGGCGCCCACCCTTTCGCTTTGAGCCCACAGGGTTGCCTCTAGAAATGAGCGATCGCGGGTATCCTCGCCAAAGGTGGTCTCCCGGCTGATGGATTTCGCCTCACCGGGAGGTAGTACCTGGCTGTCATCAATGCCGTTGGCAAACCGATGCAGCATTTCCCCAGCAGAACCGAGACGACTTTTCAAGGCGTGGGGAGGCGTTCTCGATAGCTCGCCTATCGTGTGCACTCCCAGACCCTTGATGACTTTCAGGGATTGTTTTCCGACTCCGGGCAGTTTTTCTACCGGCAGCGGTGCCAGGAAGTCGCGTTCTTTACCGGGGGCTACTTCGACTAGTCCATCCGGTTTGGAAAAGTCTGACGCAACTTTGGCGACCACTTTGCAGCCTGCGATGCCAACCGAAGCGCAAAGCCCCAATTCATCACGGATTCTCCTCTTAATTCTTTCTGCCATTTGCCGAATGGAACCGTGCATGGATTCAAATCCGGTCACATCCAGATATGCTTCATCGAGGCCCATCGGTTCGATAAACGGAGAAAAGTCATTCAGAATAGCCATAAACCTCTGGGAGAATTCGCGGTATCTGGCAAAATTCCCCTCGATAAAGGTGGCTCCCGGGCACAATCTGGCAGCAGTTACCAGCGGCATACCGGAGCGAAGGCCGAAGGCTCTCGCTTCGTAGGAAGCTGTCGCGACGACCCCTCTCCGTTTGGGATTACCGCCAACTACAATCGGCTTACCTTTGAGTGCGGGATTAAGCACCTGTTCCACCGAAACGAAGAAGGAATCGAGGTCGATATGCATGATGGTTCTTACAGCCATGCGGGCACCCTATGCCGTCAGAGAGATCGGTAATATTCTAACACAGTCGCCTCATCTGGTAAGATTGATGCCATTCACGATGATGAATTGCACCAAACGATGAATTGTTGGGTGCTCAGTCAACCGGGGGTAGGGAAAATCTTGAAAGTGAGCGGAATGACTACATGAGCAGATATCAGTGCTATGTTTGGGCCACTCACTGCTTCGTTCCTACACCAACAAGGGCGCACCTAGGAGCGTGGGTCACCAGTAGTCGCCGAGACCACTTACATGGCCCGTTTGGCTAGATTTCACCAGTAGTCAAGGATTTTGGCTGTTTACTCCCGATAAAGCCGGCTTGGACACGCCGATTTGCTCAAGCTACGCTGATTATCGCCTCCATTTTTCCCGATTTCCTTGAGCTGGCTATAAACCTGACCGCTTTCATCACGTTATGCACCGCGCAGACAAACCGCCATTGCCCAAGGGCATAATCGTCACCGCGCATGGTTACCCCTCTAAATCCCAGGCCTTCCTTTATCTGTCCAATCGGCTGCTCCGCTACCCATTTGCGCTTACGATATACGGCATGTTTCTCAGGCTTTTTCAACCTGGCTCTCATCTCGCCGAGAAGAAGCTGGTCTTCTTCTACTACAAGCGTTCGCCTATCCTCGCCGGGCTTCAGACAATGCGACATCATTTTGCAATCATCACAATCTTGACATTCATAGCGGCGCCTGCCATCTGCCTGCACTGCCTCTTGTTCTAATAGTCGTCCTTCGGGACACCACCACATGTCCGCTTCTTTGTCATAACAAAACCGCTTCAGAGAGTAAACCTGGTTACCATTGGATTCCTTTTCTTCTTTCCGCTTTTCCCTGCCCGATGCTATCAGCAGTTCAATACCGTCCCCCTCTGTCTTAATATTGTCGGCACTGAAATATCCGCTGTCGGCACTCATCTGCGTTTGCTTGCCATCCTCGGCAGTTAAACGAAGTTCTTCCCGTAATTCCCGCACCTCATCCACTATTTCAGGGAGATGATCAGTATCCGCAGGGTCATTGGTGAGATCGGCAACTATTATTATGCCGTGGCTTTCTTCCGTGCAGGCCTGGGCGTTGTAACCGTAGTCAAATTCACCACGCTTCATCAACATCATCCGGGCTTTTCGATCCGCAAAGCTTCTCTGCTCTCGGTCCTTAACCAGGGCTGCCTCTCCATCATCCAGTCCCTGCTCCTCCCTTTTCTCCTGTTCAAGTTCCTGCCTCAAGTCACGTATCTTGTTTAATCGCTCCTCTCTCCGCTGCAACTCGTCGGGTAGATTGTAACCATTTTTATCCTTGCCGAATGCTCTGTCTTCCTCGCTATCTACCGCCTCAGACTGCTGCATCAATTCCTCTATCTCCCTTTCCAGCCTCTTCTCCTCTTGCTTCATCCGGCCGTAGCTCATAGCTTTATGCTTGGAGGTATTGGCCTTGAGCTTCGTGCCATCCAGGGAAACGTGTCCCAGATTCACCATCCCCAGCCTGGCACAAAACAGTACGGTCTGTTTGAATAGCCTCTTTATCTCCTTGGTATTGCGCCGGCGGAATCTGGCTAGGGTGCGGTAATCAGGCCTTTGTCCTCCAGCCAGGTAAATGAAGCTCACGTCCCTGTGAGTTAGCATCTCTATCCGACGGGTACTCACCACTCTGTTGGCCATGCCCCACATCAGCAGCCGAAGCAGCATCAAGGGGTGATAGGGGTGCTGCCCCATTCCATTGAAGTTCGAGTCCAGATGGCTTACATCCAAGTGCTCTGTCACCTCCCTGAACGCATGCACTTCATCCTCAACCCCCAGGAAATCGGCCAGCGAAGGAGGAAAAAGATAACCAGTGTCTATGATGTATGGTTTGCATTCCAAGTTTGTCATGCCTGACTCCTATCTACACATTCCTTG
>JAWOCP010000124.1:0-17906 GCA_046483735.1 Dehalococcoidia bacterium | reverse complement strand
GTCGGAGAATCTAGATTTCCTAATGCAATTACCAGCGGGAAAATGGACGACGAAGGCAATTATGTGCTGGCCTTTCTGGCTGCTGGAACTTACGACCTGGTTGTCGCTGGATATGACGGTGCGGACTTTGGAGAGGTACTGGGTTTCGTATCGGACGTAGCAGTTGTAAGTGGACCGATCCCGACAATTGTGGATATAGACACCGACGATTTGGAGGAATCCCTTTAATAAAGTTCACCTGAACCTCCGATAGAATTCCTCTGCCTCGAGAGGGGGCAGGGTGGGAGAGAATTCTTCCTTCCCCCCTGCCCCCTCTCCTCATAGAGGAGGGGGAATCATAATGACTTAACCAGGCAAATGAAAATGCGTGATTGTTGCCAGTTTTACCCAACCAGAACAGGAGTTTGTGTATGGAAAAGCGTTTTCTGACCCTCTTGGTTTACGGAGCCGCACTTGGCTTACTCGTCATGTCCGGGTTGAGCTTCATCAGTTGCTACCAAGACACGACTACCGATCATTGGTATGCATGGGATGAGGAGAAATTTAAGGATTTCATCACGCCCGAATGCCCATTAGTAAAGGAATGTTTGCAGGATATCATCGGTGACTCGCCTTACCTCCTCACTAAAGACGGCTTTGATACCATCCGAGACTGGGTTGCTCACAATATAGAGTATAAGCTTGATGAAGATGTATATGGTGTTATCGAATACTGGCAAACCCCACAGGAAACACTCGATTTACGCACCGGGGACTGCGAGGATTTTGCTATCCTGTTGTGTACCTTCCTTAGAGCCTATGGCATTGACGAGGAGCATATATACGTCGCCGTTGGTGTTGATGATGAGGGGAATGGACACGCCTTCTTGATAGAGGATTGGTATCTTGACGGAGAATGGCGGGCGCTGGAGCCTCAGGCGGGTGCTCAAACCTTTCCTCCCGGGCCTCGCTTCAAGGACTACAATCTGGCCGATTTCAAACTGCTCCGTGATTATGAGCTTATCCTCGGGTTTAATGACTTTCATTACTACGATGAGTCCTTTCCGTGGGATGAAGATTGAGCGAACTCTCAACCCCTGGCCGAGCTAGCTACCACTGTGCCACACCCCTCTATGAGCGATATTATGTAATTGGCGCTGTCAAACTTGACTTTCCAGTCTCCGTTATGCGACAGTGCTCATCGATTATTGGTGAAATTTTCCTGACGAGCCGATTTTCCGTAACGTTTTGACACGGCATTCGTTGAGAGAGGTAAATGGGTGTACCGGAACGATCCTGAATCACAGACATCGGACGAGGTTATCCTGGTCCAGAGAGCTGTTGGTCATGATGCCAATGCTTTCGGAAGGCTGTATGATATGCATGTCGACAGGGTATATAGACATATCTATTACCGGGTTGGTAACGAAGCAGACGCTGAGGACTTGACCCAGCAGGTCTTTCTCAAGGCCTGGCAGGCTATTGACAGATATCGGAAAACAGCAAGCCCTTTTGTTGCCTGGCTGATGACCATAAGCCATAACTTGGTGACAGACTTTTACCGAACCAGGAAAGACAGAGCGTATCTGGAGGCTGAGGTCCTGGCAAGCGATTCAGCGCTGAGCCCGGAGCGGGTGACCGAAGCCAGTTTTGATCAACAGCGCTTGCGAAGGGCGATTCTGCAGCTAAGAGGTGACGAACAACAGGTAGTTATCCTGCGTTTTATGGAGGGGTTTGAGTTCGCTGAAATTGCTTCGCTCTTGAAGAAGACAGAGGGGAATATCAGGGTCATCCTTCACCGGGCGCTGGTCAAACTCCGTAAGATGCTGGAAAAGGAAGGACAACAGAGTTGAAGAACTTTGAAGAAATACTCGCCCAATGTATAGATGATATCAAGGCGGGCAGGTCCAGCATCGAGGGCTGTCTGACCAGGTATCCATCTCTGCGTGAGCAACTGGATCCACTACTGAAGATTGCTCTCGAAATTCGAGAGCCGCCAGATGTCAAGCCCTCTCCCGCATTTAAGATAAAGGCTCGGGTCCAGCTCATGGAGCAGATTCATGACAGCCAACCTGTAACAAAATGGCCATGGTCTCGTTATAACAAGCAAACAAGGCAAATACCGCTGAGAAGGAGGTTTGGCATGGTAAGTATTATTGTGGCAATTGTACTCACTCTCTCTGCCGTGGGCGGGGGGACAGCTTATGCTTCACAGGCCAGTTTACCTGGTGACACCCTCTACCAGGTAAAACTCAGCACCGAGCAAATAAGAATGATGTTGCCGGGAGGCGATGTGCTCAAGGCGGAACGAGCTCTGACCTTCGCCGAGAGACGAGTAAATGAGATGGAAGCCCTGGCTGAAAACGGGCGTTCACAACACCTGGCCCTGGCTGTTGAAGGTTATGAGCGCGCTATGACTGCGGTGACTAACAGGTTAGAACGGGCAAGCGATGAGCAACTGTTTACAGGAAACCTTACGGCGCGGGTGGCCGAGGCTACGGCAAGACATCTCTCTGTACTGGACAGGGTCTATGACATGATGCCGAACGAAGAGGCAAAGGCTGCTATAACACGCGCAAGAGAGATGTCGCAGACGGGGCGAGAAAATGCGCTGGCGGCTCTGGCCAGGAACAAACCTATGGAGGCAACTCAGTTCAACCTGGCTGCCATGGAAGGAAGGTTGAACAGGATCAGAGAGAGGGCTATGGGCGAGGATGTAGAGGCAGTGGAGGTCGCCCTTGAACAGTTCGAGGCGATGGCTGAATTCGGCGAAGAGATTTCTCAAATTGCGCAGGGGATAGGCATAAACATAACTGGCGTGGAAGAGCTCATAGCCGCGGCAACCTCGATACACCTGGAGATACTGGCAGAGGTCTGGGAAAGACTGCCGGAACACGCAAGGCCGACCATAGAGGAGGCATTGGCTAGAGCGCAAATACGTCATGAGAGGAGAGTCCAGGCCCTAGCGCAGAAGGGTATTGAGGCTCCTCACCCTCACCTATCGGAAATGATACAGGAGAGGGTACGGGAAAGAGTAGAAAACATGTTGAGCCAAACAATGCCCCTTTGGCCGACCATTCCCGGCGGCGGCAGTGCATCAGGACGGCCATGTCCCGGTTGCAGGCGATAAGATTACGAGTTCCGACAAGTGAGGGCTGGTAGCGCACAGTCAAAGCCAATGGGCAACTTTCTGCAAAAGATTGTAGTCGACGGACTAATAACATATATGGCAAATTATATGTGGATCTGAGAAAGACTTACTTATTACCTACAATGGCAGGGAGCTTGTCTATGAAAAAGCACTTTCCAATCCATTTAGTTTGTGGGGCTTTGCTTGGCCTGCTCATCATATCCGGTTTGAGCTGCATCATTCAGTTCGAGGTCATTTACCGGGAAGGTCCGCTTACCACTCCGCTCGGGATGACGGAGTCTGAAATCAAGTCTCTCGCCACGCCCGAATGCCCGGTGGTCGACGAGTATTTACAAATTATTCTCGATGATGACTCCCCTTACGAGCTTTCCCAGGACGGCTTCGATGATATCCGCGACTGGGTTGCCATCAATATAGATTATATGTCTGATGAAGAGCGATGGGGCGTTAGCATGTACTGGCAAACGCCCGAAGAAACCCTGTCCTTGCGTACCGGCGACTGCAAAGATTTCTCTATCCTATTGATCTCTTTTCTCAGAGCCTACGGCATTGATGGGGAGCAGGTATATGTCGTCCTTGGTGTTGATGACGAAGGATATGGACATGCCTTCCTGAAAGAGAACTGGTACAACGACGGAGAATGGCGGAGGATAGAGCCCCAAGCACCCACTCAACTTTCTTCGTGGCCTCCCCGGTTCGGGTTTCACAAGCCCGACCCTGATTCCACACTGGACAAATATGAAATCATCGTCGCCTTCAATGACCTCGACTATTATTATGGCGAATCTTTTCCATGGGACGAAGATTAGGAGAACTTCTGAATAAGATGTTTTCAAGGTTCATTTCCGGGTCAGCCTCCAACGTAACGATTCGGTCTTGCTACAGCTCTAGCGCATAACCTCCACTACATCCCACTTGCCGAAGACCGTCTCAACTCCAGTAAGAACCCATTGAAGAACCCTTTCATTTTCTTATTGTGTGAACCGGCAGACGCCCAGATTTGTTGTATTTTCCTCTTGAAATAAACACAGTTATCAATTAGAATTGTTGCCACCTTGTCCGCGAAAAAGCGCTTTCTGGTCCCTCTAGCCTTTGGGACCGCGCTTGCTTTGTTCACCTTGTCCGGGTTGAGCTGTGTCATTTGCCAACAGGGCCCCACTACTGGACATGCGCGGCCGACGACGGAGTCTGAATCCAGACCTTACATAATGTCCGAATGCCCGTCGGTTAAGAAATCTTTGCAGGGTATCCTTGGCGACCCGCCTTACGAATTCAACAAACAGGGCTTTGATGCTATCCGAGACTGGGTTGCCTATAATATAGAGTATAAGCCTGATGAAGAGCGAGCTGGTAAGACAGACGATTGGCAAACTCCGGGAGAAACGCTCGCCAGTCCGCGCGTCGGGGATTGCGAGGATTTTTCCATTCTATTATGCTCGCTCCTTAGAGCCTATGGCATTGGTGCGGAGCGTGTGTATGTCGTTATCGGCGTTGACAGTAAGGGAGGTGAACATGCCTTCCTGATGGAGGATTGGTATCTCGATGGGAAGTGGCGTAGGATAGAGCCCCAAGCTCCTGCTCAACTGCGTCCCGGCCCGCTCAGTTTCCTTCTCATCAATTCCGGATTAGACCAATATGAGATTATCGCGGCCTTCAATGACCTCCATTACCATGATGAGTCTTTTCCATGGGATGAAGACGAAGCGAATTCCTGGACGCTACCTAGCATGGCAACCGCCGCGCGAGAGATTGCACGGCGCCTGTCACAACTCCTGGGGTATTTGCGTGGGCTCGTGTTCAGTTGACATCAGCAGGAAATAGCGCATATTAACAGCAGCACCTTGATTTGGACAACCCTTCCAGCTTTCCCCTCAGTGTCATCAGATTAACGACGTCTTCCTTGTTGTATTGCAGCAACAAATTCAAGGCTTTTCTATCATTGTTAATCTTATATCTCCACCACAGCGCTATTGCTTCTGTGCCGCCAACATAATGCAGCCGTCGAGGAATGCCTAATTGGCGCTCCACAGCTTTAAAACCGCCGTACAGATTGTTCCGCCAACAATCGTGCATCAGGTCACGATGACGAAAATGCTCTCTCAGACTTACCACCAGACGGGAATTGATAAAAGGCAGGTCGAAGCGACTGCCATTATAGGTATAGATTGTATCCACACAACGCAAGCTCCTGAGCAGGTTGGCCCTGGTTACGTCACCCCCAACAAGTTGAACAAGCGTATTCCCGCTGTTATTGGCTAAACAAATGCCGATAACGGTTATTTCATCATAGAAAGGGCATAAGCCAGTGGTCTCTATATCAAGATAGGCGTCAAATGACAACTGCAAGTTACCAACTGCCTTTCCAATAGGGCTGTTTTGGCATATAATAGCATATGTTAGCGCAGGTAATCTCATTCACCTTGTCAGCAAAGAAGCATCCAGCCTGACAATTAATCGAAGGAGAGCAAGTATGAGAGAGTGCACCGCAGAACAAAACAAGACAGAATGTAACTGCACTTATGAGCCATGCACCAGGAAGGGTATTTGCTGCGAGTGCTTGAGATATCATCGGCGATCAGGCGAGCTGCCGGCCTGCTTTTTCCCCGATGACGTGGAAAGGACTTACGACCGCTCCATCGAAAGATTTGTCGAAACTTATCAGAAAAGAGGCCGGCGGTAAGTAACAGCTCAAAATAGACAGATATACTGCTGGACAATTTGCTATACTTCATACATGCCAAGAATAGATAACCGAGCCGACGATAGGCTTCGCCCTGTGCGCATAATACTGGGGTACCAGAGTTTTGCCGAGGGTTCAGCTCTAATTGAACTGGGGCAAACAAGGGTGCTGTGTTCTGTGAGCATGGATGAAAGGGTCCCCGGCTTTCTCAGAGGTGGGGGGCAGGGCTGGGTTACTGCGGAGTATGCCATGTTACCTCGTGCCACAGTCACTCGTACACCACGCGACAAGGGAGGAGGAAGGAGCCAGGAAATTCAGCGCCTGATCGGTCGCAGTTTGCGGGCAGTGACTAACCTGTCCGTCCTGGGAGAGAGAACATTTGTGGTAGATTGTGATGTATTGCAGGCAGACGGCGGCACCAGAACTGCGGCTATCACCGGCGGATATGTTGCCTTGTATCACGCCTTCCACAACTTAAGAAAACAGGGGATTCTGCCGTTTATGCCATTAGACAAAATGATAGCAGCCACCAGTGTGGGCATTGTCAATGGCAATATGCTGCTTGACCTTTGTTACGACGAGGACTACCATGCCGAAGTTGATTTCAATGTCGTAATGACCGATAAGAATGAGTTTGTGGAAATTCAAGGAACTGCGGAAGGCAAGCCTTTTTCTAAAGATGCTGCCGATGCCTTGCTTGCTTTGGCGCAGCAAGGGATAGACAAGCTGTTCAAAATCCAGAAGGAAACATTAAGGGCTTTGTCCTGAGGCTGCATCCAGGTCCCTTGCTTTTGCTTGCCCTGCTATTGCTGTATTGCGTTTGCACCGACAAGTGCTCTGTGTTAGATTTGCCTTCTCAATTTGCACAAAATGATTTATACTTTAGCCTTGCTGCAAGTTGCGCGAGGTCTATGAAAAAATGACACAGCTGGAGTTAGCGCGAAGGGGAATTGTTTCACCCCAGATGAAGCATGTGGCCGAAAAAGAGGGGGTGGACACTGATTTCATAATACAAGGCTTGGTTGAGGGCAAAATCGTAATCCCGGCCAATGTTAACCACACAAGCCTGATCCCCTGCGGCATAGGCACAGGACTGAAGACCAAGGTTAATGCTAACATCGGCACATCATCAGATTTTTGTGATTTGAACGCGGAACTAAGGAAGCTACAGACCGCTATCAACTTTGGTGCTGATACTGTGATGGACCTGAGCACTGGAGGTGATATTTCAGATATCAGGAGGACTATAGTGAGCACTAGCACCGTGCCAGTGGGGACGGTGCCCATATATCAGGTGGGTATTGAAGCTATCGAGAACCGCGGAGCCATCGTGAACATGACCGTTGATGATATCTTCGCCATAATTCGCGAACACGCTAAAGACGGTGTCGATTTCATGACCGTCCATTGTGGAGTTACTCAAGCGTCTGTGGCCAGGCTGAAGAAACAGGGCAGGGTGACTGATATAGTGTCTCGAGGAGGAGCCTTCCTCATCGGCTGGATGCTCCACAATGACAAGGAAAATCCATTGTATGAATACTATGACCGCCTACTGGACCTGGCTCTTGAATGCGATTTCACTTTGAGTCTGGGCGATGGTCTGCGCCCTGGATGTTTAGCTGATGCCACTGACAGGGCTCAAATCGAAGAGTTAATCATCCTTGGTGAATTAGTAGAGCGCTCCAGGGAAACTGGCGTTCAAGCTATGATAGAAGGTCCTGGACATTTGCCATTGGACCAAATTGCGACTAATGTTCAATTAGAAAAGAGCCTCTGCCGTGGAGCGCCTTTCTATGTTCTCGGTCCTCTGGTGACCGATGTCGGTGCTGGTTACGACCACATAACTGCTGCTATTGGTGGGGCAATAGCTGCTGCAACTGGTGCGGACTTCTTATGCTATGTTACTCCAACTGAGCATCTTTCCCTCCCCAATGAAGAGGATGTCAAGGAGGGGGTAATAGCCTCACGTATAGCTGCCCACGCTGCCGATATCGTTAAGGGAGTAAAAGGCGCCAAAGAGTGGGATGAACAAATGTCCAGGGCTCGCAAGGCTCTTGACTGGAAAACCCAAGCTAGGCTATCTCTAGACCCGGAACTTTCACAACAAGTCCATAGTAAGATACCTGGTGACGGAGCGACTTGCAGTATGTGTGGCAAGTATTGTGCCATGGCAATAGTGGAGAAGTATCTTGGCATCTCAGCAAACAAATGTTGACAGAGATCGCTCTGCTATGCTCGCAATGAACTTTCAAAATGAAGACAGAGATAATTCCCGTCGGCACAGAAATTCTGCTGGGCAACATAATTGATAGCGATTCTTGCTTCTTGGCCAATCAACTATCTTTGCTGGGAATCGACCTATATTTTATCTCCACGGTTGGCGACAATGAGGAAAGGTTGGTTGACACCTTAAGGCGAGCCTGGGAAAGGGCAGACCTTATCATCGTCACAGGTGGCTTGGGACCTACCCAGGACGACATCACCCGAGAGGCAATTGCTAAACTGGTGGGTGAAGAACTGCAACTGGACGAGAAACTATGGCAAGAATTGCAGGGTTTGTTAAGTCGCTATCCTGGCAAAATACCGCAGAGTAATGTGAGACAGGCAGCTGTCATTCCCTCGGCTCAAGTGATTCCCAATCGTATGGGCACAGCACCCGGTTGGTGGGTTGAGAAAGATGACCACATAGTTATAGCCCTGCCAGGGCCGCCCGATGAGATGAAATTGATGTGGCAAGAAGGTGTCCTGGCCAAACTGAAAGAAAGACTAACTGGAGAGGTCATCGTATCCAGGACCATTAAGACTTTCCGGGTAGCCGAAGCCATGATAGATGAATTAGTAGCGCCTCTTTCCAGACTATCGAACCCCACTTTGGCCACTTACATCAATCCCGACGGTGTTTATCTACGTATCACAGCCAAGGCCGAAGGAGAGGAAGAGGCTCAACGTCTTATTGCCCGAAGTGAAGAGCAAATCCGAGATATCCTTTCTCCTCATATTTGGGGTGTAGACGATGATACCCTCGACTCAGTAGTTGGGGCGTTGCTCAAAGCCAGGTGCTCGACTTTGGCCACCATGGAATCTTGCACTGAGGGACTTCTATGCAGCACCATTGCCAGTGGCCAGGACAGCCATACCTATTTCAAGGGGGGATTGTTAGCCTGCGGTGACGAGGCTAAGGTTGCATGCGGTGTGGATGTCTCCATCATAGAGCAATATGGCGAGGAGAGTACTCAGGCAGCTATGGCAATGGCTGAGGTCGCGCGCAGGAATCTGAAGGCCGATATTGGCATGGGTGTCGGGGGTTACATTAATCCCGACACGACTTCTGGTGAGGTATGCGTTGGCCTGAAGAGTGATAAGCTTGAGCAGACCTTTACTCACATGCTTCGTGGAAATCGCTCAAGAATGAAACAAAGGGCAGTTTATGCCGCCCTTTTTGATTTGAGAAAGATATTGCTTGAGGAGGCGTGATGCACTTAATCATAGATGGTTATTCCAGCAACCAGGAAATTCTCCGCGACGAGAATTTCCTTCGAAACTGGTTGGAAAGTTATCCTGTCAAGATTGGAATGACCAGGATTTCACCACCGTACGTGCTCAGGTACGTAGGGCCGGTTCTGGATGATTGGGGAATATCAGGATTTGTTTTTATCGCCGAAAGTCATATCGGCATCCATACCTTCGTTGAACGGAATTACGTTAACATAGATGTTTTCTCTTGCAAGGATTTCGACACCGCGAAAGCGATAAGGGATTTTCGAGCAGGATTCCAGCTAGTTAAATCGAGAACCTGCCTGATAGACAGAGAATGGCCCGAAGCAAAACCTGCAATAGCTAACCCCCAGAGTTTTGTTTACCATGACTAACCAAGACTGTCATCCTGAGCCTTCCCCTTGTTGGGATGAAGGAACATTTCTGCCGCCTCGGGTCTTTGCCGGATTAGAACCACCTCATTCCAGTTTTCAGCAAGCCAGGACTGTCATTTTGCCCGTCCCCTACGACAGCACCAGTGAATGGCGAAACGGATCTCGTCATGGTCCTCAGGCTATCATTGATGCCTCCCAGTATTTGGAGCTTTATGATTTGGAGCTTGACCGCGAAATATACAAGGTTGGTATTTGTACGCTGTCTCAGTTGGAACCAGTACTGAGCAGCCCCCAAGACATGATTGACAGGGTTTATCAAGTGACTAAAGGCTTAGTACAAAAGGGGAAATTTGTCGTGCTGCTCGGTGGCGAACACTCACTTTCTTTAGGGGTGGTGCGAGCTTATAAGGATGAGTTTCCGGGACTTTCTGTGCTGCAACTTGATGCCCACGCTGACCTTCGAGATGAATATCTGGGGACCAAATATAGCCAGGCCTGTGTTATGCGCCGCATCTTTGAGCTTTGCCCCATATCTCAGGTGGGAGTGCGCAGCCTTAGCCAGGAAGAAAAACAATTCTTGACACAAAATAGGCAGACGCCCTTCTATATGTCCCGTTTGGCATCAAAGGCAACTTCTATAGACCAGATAGTTGACTCACTCAGTGAAGATGTCTATGTCACCGTAGATGTAGATGTTCTTGACCCTTCCATTATGTCGGCAGTAGGCACCCCTGAGCCTGATGGCATGTCCTGGCGGCAGGTCCTGGATATACTGGAGTCGGTAGCCCTTTACAGGCATGTGGTTGGCTTTGATTTGGTGGAGTTTTGCCCCGCAGAAGGGCCAAGTTCTTGTGCTTTTCTACTGGCCAAATTAGTTTACAGGCTTATAGGCTGCGTTGTGCTACAAAGGGGCTAGAGTACCGGTCACATACCGGTCATAGAAGCGGGATAGATTGTCGGAATGATTGACTGAGAGCAATCAGTTCGTTTTCTGCATATACGATTTGATTTCGGAACACGACCAACATCCGCATGGTCATCGACGAGCTGGCGCGGTAGGGTACAGGCAGGAAAAGACTTCCCTGGGCAGAAAACTAAGAGGAGGATTGGGCTGCACCACTTGACAGCGATTGCCAAGAAGCATACTATTTCCGCACTGGCGAAACAACTTGTGCGCGGGCTGAGGAGTAATCAACTTAGGAACCCAATACTTTGCCAGAGAAGGTGATTTCAGAGTAGCTAACAAGCCATGGCTAATTCTTGTCGCTGCAATATAGGACTAAGGAACTCAGCATAAGAGCATCGGGACGGAATGAGGCTTCAGAGTAGCTATCCAGCATATTTATCGGCTTTGCTTCGAGACTACGAATTCGTAGAAGCTCAAGAGCCAGTCCACACCCGCTGTAACCTGAAGGTAAGACTTCTAGATTGGGAGGCAGCAGGATAACGATGGCACTTGAAGACATTATCAAATTCCGACTGAAGAGAGTAAACCCCTTTCAAGGCCTCGTGATAGATGCTGATACCTGGCAGGATGCCCATAACTACCATCGTGACCAACAAAGACTCCATATGCTGGCTTTTCATGAGATTGGCATCGTCGAAGGACTTGGTGTAACTGCCAATAACCCGCCTGATCTATCAGTGAATATCGGGCAGGGAATGGCAACGGACCCAGAAGGAAATATTGTCATTGTTCATCAGACACAGCGCTACCGAATTCAAACTCGTGACAAAGGGACGATTTATTTGATTATTCAGTTTCGCGAAGTGCCTTCTGAGCCCTATCAGCCTCCAGAGGGAGGACAGCCAACCCGCATCGTAGAAGCTTATAGAATTCAAGAGAGAGAGAAACTGCCTGCCGAGCCTTATCTGGAACTGGCTCGTATTGACTTTGACCCTGCTCAAGAAGCAATCAGAGACGCCAAGACCGCATCTAATCCGGGGAAGAACGAGATTAACCTCTCCTTCCGGCAGGAAGCAGAAGTAACAGCACCCCCTGCGGCGGTGCAAGTTACCCCACAAGAACCGGCAGCCACAGCGCCAAAAGTCACCAGTCGCCCGAAGGAGACGATCATCATGGGTCACGCCGTGATGGGAGAGGCCAGCAAGAATTTGCATAGTGAGGGATTGAGCAATTTGATTAGAGAGATAACCCAGCGGGCCGACTTCGTGGCCAAGCTTGAGAAAAACATCACCCTGGATAAGAATATTAGTCGCTGCACCATGCTATATCTAACGGGCAATAGCCGCTTTGAGTCAACCGCAGAGCAACAGGCACATTTAAATGCCTTCTTACAATCGGGTGGCGTAGTTTTGGGGGAGGGCTGCTCTGGAGGGGAGACAGAATCCAGAGGAGCCAAAGAATTTGGCTTAGCCTTCAATCAGCTGGCCAGCCAGCTCAAGTGCAAGCTGGAAATTGTTCAGCGTGGTCATTCCCTTCTATCCGCAATTCATGTTTTCGCCGATGTTCCTCAGGGAGCCGAAGGCGGTATGCTCCTTGAGGGCGGACATATGATTTACAGCGGCAGTGACTACGGATGTGCCTGGCAAGGAGGGCACGAGAGGCATCCCTTAGCCCGGGAGATTATCCGCAATTCCATAGAAATGGGAGCTAATCTTGTTGCTTATGCCAAGACGACCAAGGAAGTCGGGCGCTAGCAGATAACGCTGCATATGACGCGATTGACTTTAGGAGACTGATGATGTCAAACAAAATCGAACTTGCCGTAACCCCGAACAATTTTACGCTCGCTGCCGGGGAAATCATGGAGGCCATCGCCACTATCCGCAATTTGGGACAGTCTGTAGACCAGTTAACTATCAGCATCGATGGACTTGCCCCCGGTTGGTATACTCTCCCTGTGTCCAGTGCCGCTCTGTTTCCCAATGACCGGGATAATCTCAAAATAGTCCTCCACCCACCCAAGGCACCCGAGACCAGGGGTGGTTCTTATCCCTTTCGTGTGAATGTCATCTCTCAGGAAAACCCGACCGAGAAAGCCACCGCGGACCTGACAATAGAGATTCAGGCGATTCCCGAACTGGAGCTCGCCCTCTCCCCCCAAACCACCACCGGCCGCAAAGGAATTTATCAAATAATAGTCAGCAATCCCGGAGCTACAGACACCACTGTGCGTCTTACTGCCAGCGACGCCAAAGGAACACTCCGCTATGACCTTAACCCCGAGAGTCCGACTGTGCCAGGCGGTGGCCGGGCAGAGGCTACCATGGAAGCGCGACGAGGAGGGCTTGCCTCAATCCTGGGTGGCAAGAAGGAAGTTGATTTTCATGTGTCGGCCGCATTACCGGGAGCCGAAGAAGGCAAAACTGTCGGCGGCCAGCTGGTATGTATCCCCTGGTATCAGACTCTGCCTCGGATACGGTTGCCCTGGATGGCGCGACCACCAGCTATTGGTGTATTTAAGGCGACTACCGAGGATAAACGCGAATTCAAGCTTAACTGGTCGGTTAAACGAGCGACCGAGGTCAAGCTGAATGATGAAGATGTTGACCACGTTGGAGAGACCATGGTGCATCCCAGCGAGACCACAAAATATGTCCTTACTGCCAGTAACAAGCATGGAAGCTCCAGTCAGACACTCGAGGTACGTCCGTTGCCACTTCCCCATGCCAAATCTTCCGAAAGAATACGGGCATCATTATCCCCAATGGCACTTCAGGTGCAGGCGGGAGTTTTTCCCGTGCAGGCCACGCTACAGATACAGAACCTAGGGGAAATCGTTGACAAGTTTCTGATAGAAATAGAAGGCCTGGACGAGACCTGGTACAGCCGCTCGGCGTCAAGTATAGCCCTAATGCCTCAAGCTACTGACCAGGTGCAAATTTCCTTTCAACCACCCAAAAAGAAAGGGGTCAAAGCCAAAGCATATCCATTTGCCGTAACCGTACGCTCCCAGACTGCAGCGGAAGAGGCTACTAGCATTGTTGCTCAACTTGAAGTGTTACCATCGGTGGATTTCAAGGTTGGAGTTAATCCATACCGCGTCTCTTCTCGCAAAAAGGGCACTTTTAGAATCAAACTGGCCAATACCGGCGTGTCCGATATCAAGTTTGCCCTGGAAGCCACCGACCTTGATGAAGGTTTGAGTTTCGCTTTTAAAACGGACAACCCAGAGGTAGCAGCCTGGAATACCATTGAAGTGCCGATGGTAGCCCGGCCCAAACGAAGTTCAAGGATGGGTGAGAAGAAACGCTACGACATCACCGTGACTGCTGTTGCTGGCGAAGGAAATATGCAAACGGCAAACTGTGAACTATATCATAGCCCCCTCATTGGTTCTTGGCGGCCTATCGTGAAGGCCATCAGGGTCATCATTTTCCTTGCCATCATCGGCGTGGCGGTGTATTTTCTGCTGCGCTTGGGCGGTGGCCTGCCAACGCTCATGAGCAGCCCGCAAACATGGGTTAACAATCTGGTCAACACCGTCCAAGGTTGGTTCTACAGGTAAGCTAGCTTAGAAAGGAGATTTATATGAGAAAAGTGAGCCTACCGGTCACCATGATGCTGCTTTTGGCTTTGGTATTGGTGGGAAGTACCCCTGTTCAGGTTGATGCGCAACAGGGCCCGGACATATCCCTTAGCCCGGAGGAAGGCTTCTCAGCCATCATGGTTTCGGGGACAGGGTTTTGGGACTACTACAGTGAAGTTCTCATCAGTTGGGGAGATTTGGATAACCAAATTCCGACTTTGCCATCGCCACTGTATCCAAATGGGGACGGAACCTTCACGGCGATCATCGTCGTGCCGACACAAGCTGACCCCGGCCTGCACAGAATTTGGGCATGGCAAGAATGGTGGATAAGCGAGGGAAAGCCCCTCCCCGTAGAACGATCTTTCACCGTTGTTGATATGACTGGCGCACAGGGGCCAGAGGGACCAGAGGGGTCTGAAGGACCAGCAGGGCCTCAAGGACCGGCAGGCGCAGCAGGACCCCAAGGACCAGAGGGACAGCCAGGACTGGCGGAAGAAGCAAGGCCTGTTCTTGGTGTGAGTATCGCAGCCCTGGTTCTGGCATTGATAGCGCTGGTGATGATGCTATTGGGCAAGATCAAAAAAGTCATCGTGGGCTAGAGTCCACGGCAAAAGGAGACTGATATGAAAAGAGTGGGCCTCTTGGTCGTCTTGACACTGTTTGTGGCCTTGGTAGTGGTCGGGATTACCCCTTATCAGGTTTATGCTGAAGATGAACCAAGCATAAGCGCTTTCCCGATATCAGGTGGGTCAGCCATCCTGATTTTGGGGGAGCAATTCTGGTGGGGCGAGGTCTCCATCTATTGGGGGGAAGACCTACGGAACCCAGTTCGTACTTTTCCGTCACCCGTGTACCCACTGTACCCCTTCTATGACCAGTCGGGGCCTGCAACATTCATAGCAGTAATAATGGTGCCACCTGACGCTGTGCTCGGCGAAACGTACCTTATCACAGCTAGGGATGAGGAAGGGGCCCAGGCTACAGTGCAGTTTACCGTCGTTGATTTGACGGGACCGGAGGGACCAGCCGGTGAAAAGGGCGACCCCGGTGAGCAAGGACCAGCTGGTGAGCAGGGGCCGCCAGGAGAACCGGGAGAGCCAGGAGCTCCCACCGGCTTGAGCATCGCAGCCCTGGTACTGGCAGTGATAGCGCTGGCGATTATGGGATTCAAGGCACTCAAGAAGGTGGTAGTGGGCTAGGGGCTGTCAGGCTCGGCGGCAAGCGTGTTCGAATTGTGCGAAATGGTGAATCCTGTCTGTGATGGTGCTTCTGCTTATCGACCTTACCTGCCAGCGGCGATGGAACTCAGTTCAGGCAGCATTTGTCACGAGCACTGCCAGCCAGGCTAGCAGCTAGGCTCATTCTGAGAAACGCCTGGCGGAGCCAACCCCCGGTCATAGTCCATGAACAACCTCACAGATTCGAGTAGTACATCCCTCGGCCCTTACAGGCTGCTGGGTAGTAACAGGCCAGCCTGCTTCAGGCTTGGTCCATAGAGCGCCGTTCACGCCAATAACAGCCTTGAAGGGTGCAGCACCAAGCTAACCCAATCTCCTTCTGAAACTAACCATGGTGGAGTATCTGCATATTCTCTCCCACAGCATCGGCTGCTCCACCAAAGCTCAGGGAAAAATCCTGAAATGGCACCGGGCCAGCATTACCTGTACCGGGTGGCCATGGATTGTTAATGAAAACAGTTCCACTGGAAATACCTGTCAACACAACGGCGTGCGAAGGATCTCCGGACTCGACAACCCATAGCGGACCATGTCTTATGAGCAGGTCCCTCCAACCTTCGTTTGTATAGCTTGCCCGGGGAATCTCTATCAAACCATAAGCTCGGGCAGCAGCATACAACACATCCCAACCATAGCAGCTCTCCAAAGATATGCCGGCCGTTTCGGCTATTTCTTCAGGGGTAACAGCCCCCTGATAATAGCTGACTAGCATAGCCATAGCGCCGGCCCAACATGAGTCAGGGGTAGGCTGAGGGATCAGTGGAACAGGGTAGTGTACACTTTGAGAAGTCTCTGTGGCACCTTCAGTACCAATCTCTCTGAATACTGATTCTGCCCCCTTTGCTATTACGGCTTGCGACTGCTGTACTACATGGGTCAACTCGTGAGCTAGCAGGCCTTTGCCTGCATCAGTGTCGGGCTGGTAAGCACCGTTCCTGAAGAATATGTCCTTTCCTGTAGTAAATGCTTCAGCTTGCAACTGCCGGGATAACGTGTCGGCCTCGGTGTCGGCGTGCACTCTTACCCCCCTCAAGTCACGTTCAAATTGAGGCTCAAAAGAACAACGCACCGACTCGGTCAGTGACTGACCGCCATCGCGTGCCCTGTTAATACGCGCTTCCAAGTTTTGAGACACCACCTGACTCTGAAGTCCCGCTTCCTTCTCCTGCATAAGTTCCTGTTCTTCCTGGCGCTGCACTCCAGATGCCAGCTTCATCTGAAGCTCTTCCTCTTCTTCTTGCCGCTGAAGTTCAGACGCCTGTTTCATCTGAAGTTCCTCCTCTTCCTCCTGTCGCTGTGCCCGGGACGATACACCCCTGGTCACTGTGTCGGCCACTCTATCAGCCTCCTGCTCATAGATATCATTTGCGACATTGACAGTCAGCTTGGCCTGTATTGCCATGGAACTGAGCAGTCGTTGTACATAGGAGTTACCATACGTTTGCTGCAACCGTCTTGTCAGGCTCGCTCGCTGCTCATCCGATTGCGCCTCTGCCAGCAATGCGCTATGACTCTCTCTTCTCGGCCGGAACGGCATATGCATGGATGAACCCTGCTCCCAGGCATGAGAGCTGTCAACTGACGACCGGGGCCCCTGTTTAGCAAAGCGATGCTCCTGGTCCAACACTTCCTCGTTTTGCCGAACGGCTCTTTTAGGCTCTCTCATTTCCATGCCTCCTCATTAGTTCCGGGCAGAGTATGTGATAAGCCATTTTCAATGACTCCGCATTCAATCCGACGTGACATCATGTTCCTGATTCGGTTATCTGCCATCAGGTGCCTGCTACACACTTGGTCAGCAGTGGTTATCTCTGGCCTGGCACACCAACCATTTATCAGGCATCCATCAGTCTCTCCAAGACTTCACCGGATCTCGCATCGATCGTAATTCGGACGAAGTCAGGCCCACGAGTCCCCGGCGGCCAGACGAGCTTGAACTCCACAACGTACCGATCGTCCTTAAGCTTAACTCTGACCGTTGAATCTGGTCCTACGCTACTCCCGGCTTCCTTCCTGGCAATTTCAATTGCCTCGTCTCTTGTGATCATCTCACTCCTCTCTCCTGCACTCGTTGCGTTATCAGTCTGCGGTACCAGGACGGCGCTCAGCACCTGAACGATAGATCTTGGTCTTTGAGTTCTTCGGATGCCCGGACTTTATTTTGCCAGATACCGCCGGCATGTAGTCAAGAACTATCCCGGTAACCTTATCGTTGTTGTCGGCGGCCCGGTCAGCGAGTGAACGTCCGACCTTCCTTTCCCAGCCTGGTGGATAGTACTCTGTCGTCGGATGAGTATGAAATGATGCCACGGTGTACGTATTTCCCTTATCAGCTGGCTTGGCCCCCAGTTGTATCGAGGCTCCTGTTGGCTGGGGCGTATTTAACGCCTTGTTGCCCGTCTTTGTTGGGCCAACTGAGCATTTATTCGTCCCCTTATCCCACTGAACCCAGAATCCCAGTTCGTAGACGCCAGCTGGCGTCGCCTTGGCCAG
>JAWOCP010000161.1:0-8832 GCA_046483735.1 Dehalococcoidia bacterium | reverse complement strand
AAACTTTGTCCACCTATCTTTGCAACTGCTGCAATTTTGTTTTTTGTGGCGACGCTGTTATGAATGACTGCGGCACAATAAGCCCTGCCCAGACACACAGAAATCAGCGACAAACTCTTGGGAAGACTTGTAAGAGACTGGACAGTCCGAACATCCACAGCTAAAATCGCGTTATAGTACCTAGCAATTCGTTGCAGGCGATGCATAGTCGCGCTGGCTGCAACGCACCGTTATCTGGCAGATGTCTGATATATCTTTTGTTCCGTTATATACGTTTCTACGCCTTCGGGCACCAGATAACGAATGGACAACCCCTGGGCTATGCGCTGACGGATCCCCGAAGAGCTAACCCCGATTACCGGCATCTCAAGCTCAATAACCCTGTCTGGCAGCCCGGGTATCAATGTTTCCAAATGTTCTAAATCCTTTGTGCCCGATCCTTCGACTTCGCTCAAACTAGGTCTGGGGGCAACCACCAGCTCACACAATTGAATTAGTTTCGCTGGTTCCTTCCACAGAGGCAGGTCAGCCAGGGTGTCGCGCCCGAGGATGAAGAAGAAACTTGCCTCATTGCCCAGTTGCTTGCGCAGCACCATCAGGGTATCCACGGAGTAAGAGGGACCGGGTCGCTCTACTTCGAGGGTGCAAGTCTTGAAATGAGGGTTGTCAGCTATAGCCCGGCGCACCATCTCTACCCTGTGAACCGCCGGGGTAATGTTACGGTCTGGCTTGAGCCAGGGCTGCCCGGCAGGCACGAAAAGGACTTCCTGGAATCCTAACCTTATTCTTGCTTCCTCCGCGACAATAAGGTGACCTATATGGATAGGGTCAAATGTGCCACCCAGAACGCCTATGTTCACCGCTCTATTTTCTCGGTTTGGGCCGGAATACCGCTATTTGAGGTCGGGGGATTTTCGCCTCAGCCTGGCTTGCCTGATTTACCATTTCCGTGGCTTTCCCGACCAATTCTAACACACCCTGGCCGCTAACGGCAGAGATGTAGAAGACAGGTACCCTCAGCTCATCAAATTCCGGCCGTAGTGCAGACACTCGAGCCTGGATCTGGGGCAAATCCAGCTTATTGATGGCCACGATTCTTGGCTTCTGAGACAAATCCTCTTTGTATAAGGCTATCTCTTTCTCCAACCGCCGCAGGTCATCCATAACCGTTGGCGAAGTGCCGTCCAACAAGATAATCAGCAGTCTGGTTCGTTCAACGTGCCGCAAAAACTCATTTCCCAATCCCTTACCCAGATGAGCACCGTCCACAAGGCCGGGAATTTCGGCAACAACAAAATCCCTCCTGTCGCCTGGCATTACTCCCAAAATCGGCTGGCGGGTAGTAAAGGGGTAATCGCCGATCTCAGGTCTGGCCCTTGAAACCACAGATAACAAAGTGGATTTCCCTGAGTTTGGATTACCAACAATGCAGATATCGGTTATGAGCTTCAGCTCAAGAATGATGTGCCGCTCTTCTCCTGATTTGCCCTCAGTCGCTATCTCGGGAGCCTGGTTTACCGCTGTAGCAAAGCGAACATTGCCCAGTCCCCCCCTTCCCCCCTCAGCCACTGAAATCTTTTGCCCTGCCGTGCTCAAGTCTGCCAGAAGTAACTCCGCCCCAGAATCAGCCTGAGTCAGAACTATTGTGCCCACCGGTACTGGAATGACCAAGTCCTCCCCTTTCTTGCCCCGCTTCCGCCACCCGCGTCCCGGACGACCGTCGCCGGCCACGAATTCCTTCCCCCGCTTCACCAAGCTCAAATCAACCATGTCGGGAACAGCCATCACTGTCACAGTTCCACCATCCCCACCATCCCCGCCATCCGGACCGCCAAACGGGACATACTTCTCCCTTCGAAAGCTAACGGAGCCATCCCCACCACACCCACCTCTAACAATAATCTCTCTTCTGTACATCATAGATAAATAGCCTAACATAAACTTGACTATATTAGTAAATAACTAATAACCATAATAAGCAATATTGTTGTCGGACGGGCCAACCATGGGGTTGGTCAGGAATTAGAAGGCACCGTGGCCCGGAAAAGGAACAATCTGTTCACAAATCAGTGCCGGTTCTCCACAGGTTACCGTGGCTTTTTGTAGCCCTTGTGTGAGTTGATTTTCTCCTTGATTTGGGCTATTTGGGCAGAGAGGTTGGGATTTACGTTCAATTCGCTGGCGATCTTCTCATAGCCATGAAGGATTGTGGCATGGTTTCTGCCACCCAGTTCTCTGCCGATTTCGGTTAGAGAGATGTTGTGCTCTTCGCGCATCAGATAGATGGCTATGTGTCGTGCCAGGGCAGTCTTTCTATCTCTCTTCTTGCCAATTAGCTCTTCTGTCGAAAGGTTGAAATGGTCTGCTACCCCCTGCAAGAGTATCCTGGTGTCTTGTTTACTGGTAGTGCCTGTTAATAACTTGTTGATTACCTGAGGAGTGAGCTTGGTGCCGGTCAGTTTAGCCTGGGCAGTCAGATAAACCAGGGCACCTTCAAGCTGGCGGACATTCTGGCATACCTTCTCCGCTACGATGCGCAGCACCCCATCGAATTGGTTGAGCATCGTCTTGTCTGTCTTGGCCCGCAAGATATCGAGGCGTGTTTCAAAATCGGGTGGCTGTATGTCAACAACGAGCCCCCCTTCGAGGCGTGATTTCAGTTTGTTGCTAAGTGGCTCCATATCCTTGGGGGCACAATCAGCGGTGATGACAATTTGACGGTTGTCGCTGTACAGCTCGTTGAACGTGTGAAAAAAACACTGCAAGGTTTGTTTCTTGTCGACCAAGAACTGGACATCGTCAAATAGCAGGACCTGTATACCTCTGAATTTGCTGCGGAATTTGTCAACCTGATTTTCTCTGACAGCTGATACAAATTCATTGGCGAATTGTTCTGCGGTAGTGTAGGCTGCTTGCAGCCCATTGTTCGTTGTCAAATGCCCGATAGCATGTAGTAAGTGAGTCTTACCTTGTCCCGTGCCGCTGTGAATGAAAAGAGGGTTGTAACTGCTTCCCGGGTTTTCAGCTACTTCGACAGCGGCGGCATAAGCTAAACGATTAAAATCGCTCACAACAAGGTTGTCAAACGTATATTTTGGATTGAACCTATAATGTATGGCTTTGCTGCTTGTCCCGCCATCGGTCTGACTGGCCAAAGGGCTGGCCGATAGTGGTTCGTGATTGTGAACCATGAATTGGACATCGACATCCTTCCCCGTAATATCAATTAAGGTCTTCCTTACCAGAGGATACAGGCGCTTCGATAGCCATTCGGCGACAAAGATATTGGGAACACCGACGACAAAGAGATTATCCTGGTAGGTTAGGCCCTGGCTGTCACCAAGCCAGGTGTTGTAGTTTGGCTTACTGACCTGAATTTGGAGCTCACCCAGGGCTCTCTTCCAAATCTCTTTCGCTGACTGCAATTTATCCCCATTCCCAACAAAGCTCAGCTACAAAGATAGCTGAAAGGAGTACCAAGGCGAGGCTAGGAATCCACGAACCGCCTCTTTACAGCATAGCAACTTTCCGTAAACCTTTTCTAGGCAAACTTTGACATAATCAAAGAAATTATCAAGAATAGTCTTTGACATGAAAGTGCGCACGGTTTTCATGGGCACCCCCCAATTTGCTGCCACTATATTGGAGTCTTTGCTCGAGAGTCCCTGCCAGGTGCTTGCTGTGTATACTCAGCCCGATAAGCCGGCTGGCAGGGGCCATCAAGTGGCTTTTTCTCCGGTGAAAAAGCTGGCTCTGGAGCGGGACATACCGGTTATTCAGCCAGAGACCTTTAAGTCGAGCGAGGTGGTGGAGAAGCTGGCCAGCTTGCAGCCGGAGCTGATAGTTGTGGCAGCCTTTGCTTATATCCTCCCCCCTGAGGTACTTTCGTTGCCCAGATTTGCCTGTTTGAATATTCATCCTTCATTATTGCCGCGGCACCGAGGGCCGTCTCCCGTCGCTAGTACCATTCTTTGCGGAGATGAAGTTACCGGCGTTACCATAATGTTGATGGACGCGGGCCTGGATAGCGGGCCGATTCTGGCTCAAGAGAAAGTGAGTATTTCGTTTACGGATACTACGGGATCGCTTAGTTCCAGGCTGGCTGATGTGGGAGCCAGTCTCTTGCTGAAGACCTTGCCCAAATGGCTTGGCGGCGAGCTCAGGCCACAGGGTCAAGATGAGTCTCAGGCTACATACAGTAAACTGATAACCGGTGAGGATGCCGGGATTGATTGGCACCTTTCCGCGCCAGAACTCTGGCGAAGGGTACGGGCATACAATCCTTGGCCGGGCTGCTATACCCGGTTGCAGGGTAAACGTCTAAAAATCCATGAGGCTGTGCCCTTGGACGGTGCGGCCAGGGGAGAGGCGGGAAGGGTGATAACCCTGGCGGAGCCAGCTGGAGTTGGAGTGGTAACCGGTCACGGTATTTTGGGGCTCGGGCAGGTCCAACTGGAGGGAAAACACAAGATGGCGATCGACGATTTTGTCCGCGGGAGAAGAGATTTTGTTGGTTCCGTCCTGGGGCGTAGATGAGTCTGATACCGGCCCACAAAGCGGAGGCGAAGGCTCAGGGATTGAGGAGGGTGAGGGCGGTTTGCTCGCTACAGTCCTATTCTGCCGGCTACCTGGCGCATCCCCGTAATGACGTCAGTGACCAGCTCTGTCAGTTCCAACCCTAGCATTGCCGTTCCCTTTTCAATTACGGAGCGGTTCACGCCGGCAGCAAATGCCTTGTCCTTCCATTTCTTCATCACCGACCTGGCTTCCAGGTCTGCCACGCTCTTTGACGGCCGGACCAGGGCTACTGCTGATATGAGCCCGGTCAGCTCGTCGATGGCATACAACGTCTTCTCCATCTTGCTTTGCGGCTCAACATCATTACAGATACCCCAGCCGTGAGACAAAATCGCTCTTATGTATTCCTCCGGCCAACCCCGTTCCTCCAGTATCTCCCTTGCTTTGATACAATGCTGCTCAGGGAAGCGTTCATAGTCCAGGTCATGCAGTAGTCCAACGATGCCCCATTTCTCCTCGTACTCCCCTGCCTTGCGTGCCATGTAGCGCATCACTCCCTCGACGCAATAGGCGTGCTTCAGTAAGCCCTCATCTCGGTTGAATTCCTTAAGGAGTGACAGTGCTTGGTCATACGTCGGTGGCCGTTTCTCCATCTCAGTGCCTCCTTGCTCAGGTTTTCTCCGGTAGCCAGTTCAGGTTTGCTTGCCCTTCGCCCGAAGACTATAAACCATGGGATTTCAAATGGCAAGGGGGGAACCGTGGACAGCCAGCATATCATTGACAGGAGGGCCGTCTTCGTTATATCCTTACGGCGGCAAAGAATCATTGAGGAGGTGACGGAATGCCAGTCAATATGATTGTCTGTTGCAAGCAGGTGCCAGACCCTGAAGTGCCACCGGCAGTGTTTAAGGTGGTAAACAACAAGATGACCTTGCCGCCAGACGTGAAACCTGTAATCGGTCAATACGAAGAATTTGCCCTGGAAGCTGCCCTCAAGATTAAGGATACAGTGGGGGGTAAGATTACTGTGCTCGGCTTAGGCAACAACTTTGTTCGGGACGTGATTAAGAAAGCTCTGGCTGTGGGAAGTGATGAGCTTATCCTTCTGGAGGACGAAGCTTTTGAGGAGGGCGATAGCTGGTCAACAGCCAACGCCCTGGCTATGGCAATAAAGAAGATAGGGGAATTTGACATTGTTTTCTGCGGCAGGCAATCCTCTGACTGGGATGCCGGGCAGGTGGGGTTAGGCATTGCCGAGATTCTGGAAATTCCGGCTGTAACTCTGGCCCGGAAGGTGGAAGCTACCGATGGAAAAGCGAAAGTGGAGCAGGTTATTCCTGATGGCTATCGCTCCATTGAAGTGATGCTCCCCGCCCTGATTACGGTAACCAGCGAGCTGGGAGCGCTTCGTTATCCCACTTTGAAAGGAATTATGGCGGCAGGCAAGAAACAACCTGTCATCTGGAAACCAGCCGACATCGGACTTGAGCCGGCGCAGGTTGGCGCTGCTGGAAGGCGTAGCAAGCTGGACAAGCTCTTCCAGCCGGTAAAGGAAGGCAAATGTGAAATAATCGAAGGCGAGACGCCCGCAGAGGCGGGCGCTAATCTGGCCGCAAGGCTCAGGCAAGCCAAATTGCTTTAAATTCAAGGAGGAAATGATGGCCGAATATAAAGGTATATTAGTTTGTGGTGAACTGGCAGATGGAAAGTTGGCCTCCATCACCACTGAGTTGCTAGGATGTGGCAGGCAGCTTGCCGATGACCTGAAGGAAGACCTGTCCTGCTTGCTGGCTAGCGATGCAGTTGGCGGAGCTTCTGAAGAAGCAATTGCCTTCGGGGCAGATAAGGTCTACGTTGTAGAACTCCCCTCCCTCAAGGAATATCAGGCAGATTCCTACATACAGGCCGCTGAAAAACTGGTCAAAGAGATTTCGCCCCGCATCATACTCATGGGGCAAACATTCATGGGAAGAGACGTAGCTCCTCGCCTTGCTTTCAGATTAGGCACCAGCCTGGCAACAGACTGCCTCGACTTAAGCGTAGATTCCAAGACAAAGCTGCTGGTGGAAACGCGGCCTGTTTATGGCGGCAATGCTCAAGCGGTATTCACCAGCGAGCTTATGCCTCAGATGGTTACCGTCAGGTCCAAGGCAATGTCACCACTGGAGCGTGATGACTCAAGGAAAGGAGAGGTCATACCCTTTAAGGTTGACATAGACACGGCGAAGGTGAGGACAAAGGTATTAGAGACCGTTAAAGAAGAGGCAGTGGGCATGAAGCTTGAGGATGCCCCTGTTATCGTCTGTGGAGGCAGAGGGGTGGGTGGCCCCGAACCCTTCCAGACAACATTGAAGGAGCTGGCTGATTTACTGCATGGCACGGTAGGTGCCTCACGGCCCCCTGCTGATAATGGCTGGGTGCCAGAGGCGCTGCATATCGGCCTAACTGGAAAAATTGTGGCCCCTGATGTCTACTTTGCTATAGCTGTTTCAGGTGCTAGCCAGCACACGGCTGGATGCTCGGGTTCCAAGCATATCATAGCCATCAACAAGGACCCCGAGGCCAACATATTCAGGGAGGCGGAATTTGGAGTGGTGGGCAAATATGAGGAAGTGGTACCAGCCTTGACCAGTAAGCTAAAAGAGTTGCTAGCTGGTTGAGATAAGTCCGTACCTGCCAGTCAGAAAGTTGAACCTGAGCAGTGTGGCTTCCAGGGGTTCTCAGTCGCCCTTGCCTGCCCTCTTCTTGTCCTCAATGACTTTCTGACTGAGATGGGCTGGTACCTCTTCATAATGGTCAAATTCCATGACGAAGTCACCGCGCCCTTGCGTCATGGACCTCAAATCTATGGCGTAACGAAGCAACTCGGCATAGGGCGCCTGAGCATCAATGACATTGATACCATCGCCAGGGTTCATTCCAAGCACCCGGCCTCTTTTAGTATTGAGGTCGCTGGTAATATCCCCGGTATATGCTTCGGGCACAGTTATTTTGAGCTTCATTATGGGCTCAAGCAATACCGGCTGTCCCTGCGACAGCCCCTTTTTCAAGGCCTGGGCTCCGGCGATTTTGAAGGCAATGTCTGACGAATCGACTGGGTGGAAGCTCCCTTCATAAAGGGTGGCCTTCACATCCACTACTGGATAACCGGCCAGGACTCCCTCCTGTTTCGCCTCATTGACCCCTTTTTCCACGGAGGGGATATAGTTCTGGGGTATTTTCCCCCCGAATATTTTCTCGGCAAATTCAAATCCCCCGTTGCGAGGCAAAGGCTGCAACTCCAGCATGACATGCCCGTATTGACCATGGCCCCCAGTCTGTTTCTTGTGCTTATACTCTGCCTTGGTCGAAACAGTGATGGTTTCCTTGTAGGGAGTCTTCGGCGTGTCCAATCTCACGGCTACGCCGAATTTGCGACGCATTTTTTCTTTTACTATCTCCAGGTGGCTGTCACCGACTCCAGAGATAATAAACTCGTTGGTATCAGGTTCGCGACGTGTCTGGAGAGAAGGGTCCTCCTCACAAATCCTGGGCAGGGTGGTGCTCAGCTTGTCCAAATCGCTTTTCGTTTGAGGCTGGATTGCCATGCTGAAATTAGCGTGGGGGAAGTTAATGCCTTCGAATATCACAGGATGCTCGCGGGCGCACAGGGTATCCCCTGTCGTGGTCAAATTCAACCTCGCCACTACCCCGATATCCCCGGCAGAAATCTGCGGCAATAGCTGCTGGTTCTTGCCCAGCATGGTGAAGAGCTGGCCGACCCGTTCCATGCCGTTCTTGTTGGCATTCCAAACCTGGGAATTGCTGGCAATGACGCCCGAATAAACCCGGAAATAGCTGAGCTTGCCAACATAGGGGTCTGCGCTCGTCTTGAAGACAAGGCTGGAAAAAGGTGACTCGGGACTGGGCTTGACCTCCTCTTGATTGCCGGTAGCCGCATTCTTCGCTACAAAGGCATCCCTTTCTTCCGGCGAAGGCAGATAGTAACAAACGCCATCGAGAAGTTGCTGGATGCCAATGCCCTGCCGGGCAGAGCCGACAAAAACCGGCACCAGCTTACCGGCAACGGTGGATTTCCTTATGGCAGCGAAAACTTCCTCATTACTTATGGGCTCGCCTTCCAGATACTTGCTGATAAGCTCGTCATCAATCTCCACAGCAGCCTCCACCAGTTTCTCACGGCTGGCCCCTGCTTGCTCCTGAAGTGCAGCGGGTACCTCGGCTTCTTTCAAGTCATTGCCAATGTAAGCCTTCATGGTCACCAGGTCTATGATGCCTTGAAAATCACTTTGCGAACCTATCGGTAGTTGGAGG
>JAWOCP010000157.1:0-7806 GCA_046483735.1 Dehalococcoidia bacterium | reverse complement strand
TCCAACGGAATGGCATGCCAAACAGGATGGTTTTATTCTGGATCCCGAATGGGACACGGCAGCAATATTCTTCGAAACGCGCGGCGGCATTCAGCAGCTGAGCAGGGGATACCTGATTCAGCAGAATATCGTAGGGCTCTGGGCCGTCATTGACGCAGTTGTTACGGGCGAGCTGGCAGATGCCGATCCTGACCGCTGGGACGAGATTCCTCCTAGAGGGCCTGGGATACCTCGCTGGCCGTACGCATATCCGGATGCAGAAGCAGAGTTCTGAATACCTTGATAGATTGGGAGGGAGGCGCCAGTACTATACTGGCGCCTCCCTATAGCTCAGGGGTGTGGACATGACATGCTGTGCGTGACACAAGCGCCTTATCAAGACTGGCTTCAACCGAAATGCCCGAAATCAAACGGGCAAGCAAAATCGCACAGCCTGGTAGCTGAAAGGGGGTGATAGCGGGGATTTTGAGTAGAAGCTCTTATTGAAGGTAGTAAAAGTGTCAAGGGCAAAGTAGATTTTGGGAGGTGATGCCTATGCAAATGGACGCTCGGGAAAGACCTGTGGACGCTCGGGAAAGACCGGTTAATATTAAGAATACAGTAAGTAAAGGAGAAAAGAAAGATGAAAAAGAAAATCTTTGGTATCCTGTTTGCCGCGGTGCTGGCAGTTTCACTGACACTGGTACCGGCATTGGCGGACAATGATGGAATGCCAGCAGGCGAGGATACATTTGATTGTGCGCCGTACTCCATTGGCTGTACAGACATATTGGTTGGCAAGGATGCTTCCGCTGACGGTTCTGTAATGGGTAGTTATTGTTGCGATGGTGCTATATATTCCAAACTAGAGGTGATTCCCGGAGAGCAACACGAGCCAGGGACAATGATCCCGCTTTACTACCGCCCTTATGGAATATACGACGAGGAATACGATGAAGAAGATGTGTATCTTGGAGAAATACCCCAAGTGGAAGAAACCTACCGCTACGTAGCAAGCATCGTCTATATTGACGATCAGTGGGTTGGCGGCTTAAATGAGCATGGCTTGTGGCTGGGAGAGACTACAATTGGCGGAAAACGAATACTACGTTTTAATCCTAACGCCTGGATGTGGGTGTATTCGAACTTCCAGGAAACAAGCCTGATGTCCCTTGCGCTGCAGCGGGCCAAAACCGCCAGGGAAGCTATCCAGGTGATGGGTGAGCTGGCGGAAACCTACGGATATCATCAGTTCGGGGAGCACGTCACCGTGGTTGACGGTAACGAAGTCTGGGCCTTTGAAATATTTGGACCCGGACCGGATTGGACGCACGACTGCGATAAACCAGGCGCTGTTTGGGCTGCTCAGAGGGTACCGGATGACCATGTTGCCTTTTCTGCCAACCGCGCCCGGATCGGTGAGATCATAGAAGACGACCCTGACAATTTCATGTATTCCTCGAATGTGTATGATCTGGCGTTGGAGCTAGGCTTGTGGGATGGAGAGGAACCATTTATTTGGTACTATGTATATGGAGGCCGGGGCCATGCACTCTCTTTAAGGGAATGGAGTGTCTATAATCTCGTAGCACCTTCAAAAAATATAGAGCAAGGTGCAGAAGAATGGCCATTTTCTGTGGAGCCAGACAATCCTGTATCAGTTCAAGATGTAATCAATATCCACCGTGACTATTTCACGGGAATCGAAGACCTGGATGTTACCATGGACCCGGCTTACCAGATTGATGGTGAAACAAGCCCACTGGCATCTCCCTTCGGGCCAAGTGAGTTACACAAATTGCTCGGAATAAGACCTCAGAGGAGTATAGCCACTAGAGCGTCAGTATTTGTGAACGTAGCGCAGGTGAGAGACTGGCTGCCAGAGCCGGTCAAGGGGGTATTGTGGCATGGTGCCGGACCCGGTGTGCCTACCTTACACGTTCCTGTCTATTCCGGAGTTACGGAGCTTCCCGATGAATGGACCTACACGCCGAAAACCTATTATGATAGGGATTCTGCATGGTGGGCCTTCACTTTCGTCGATGGGCTTTCACTTATCAAGTGGCAGGATACGATAGAAGACATTAGGGCAGTCAGAGATCCAGCAGAAGCAGCTTTGTTTGCAAAGCAAGATGAAGTTGAAAGCGTTGCCGTTGAATTATATGAGGAAACAAAAGGCTGGGGAGGAGAAGAAGCTGCAAAAGAGTTCATAACAAGATATAGCAACTTAAGCATGAGTGCAGTTTCGGACGCCTACTGGGAATTGTTTGATTACTTGCTTTTCAAGTACTTTTTCAGAGCGGGTGAATATGTCACGGGAAGACTTTCTATTACACCCCCTGTAGTAGCAGTCCCTGAAGTAGACGAGATACTCACCCTGGTTCCTCCAATTGGACCTCCAAAGGGACCGCCGGCGGGTGTTCCTGCGGCGTGAAGTTAATTTGTGAATGCGAGCCCCGACTTGTCGGGGCTCGCGTATATGGAGAGTGGCGGGGCCTGATAAATCAGGCAACTACAAGAATCTGGCAGGCCCGGTGAATCAGGCCAACTGCTGACATGGCGGATGCGTAACAGGTAAGTCTTCTAGACATTGCGATGGCCCGAAAATATGGAGCATGGTAAATGATGTGCAGCTTCTGGGAGAAACGGAGTTGTTACGTTTTCTCTGCCCCCGAGGTTCTTGCCGCAATTCTGTAAAGGCTTCTGGACAAAATCAAGTAGCGCCCACGTGGCTTGACAGGCCTACGGAAGGGTGATATAGTGTTAAGTGAGAGTAAGAGAAGTCAACTCTTGCCAAGTAATCAACCTGTGTGGGGCGCGTGATGTGCTGTCGAGTCTGGCGAGAAACCAACCGATTCCGGAATAATCACCTTCTGAACGTAGATTTGACCATTGTTCTGCGTCGTGGAGGTCGTATTGTATGATGGTGTTTGGAAATAGAGTACGAGGCTTTAGTCTCGTGCTGCGCGATTCTGAAGGGTCGCAGTGCAGAAGTTGGTGGAGAAAGATAGACAAGACGGGACGGGAAATCACGGTTGTGACACGTCAAATTTTGGATGATATTTCGGGTTATCAGCTAGGGAATCTTAACAGGATTTTAACATTTGTCTGTTATACTCGTTACAAAGTGGAGGGTTTGCGGCAGCTTTTGGGAATCAAGAAATTACCAAAATCCCTGAGAATGAATGGGCAAGCGAAAGTAAGCAGCCTGGTGGCTGGAAGGAGGTGATAGCAAGGAATTGAAGGTGTCGTCAAAAACACCGGAGACGATTGTGGGCTGTGATCGGTTCCCTGCTTTCATCGGGACAGGCTCCGGTGCAGAGGATTTATAGACAGCCCGAAAATCTAAGTAAGGAGGAGAAAAAGTGAAGAGAGTATTATTAATCCTATTGGCCGTGGTATTGGCTATCAGCCTGGGGCTTGTCGGTTGTAACGGGGACGGCAATGGCAATGGCGAAGAGCTACTGACGATTGGCATATTCCAGATATTAAGCCACCCGGCTCTGGATGCGGCGCGTGAAGGCTTCAAGGATGCCTTCAAGGCTGCTTTGAAAGACGAGGGACTCACTGAAGGCGACGTCGTGTTTATCGAAAGGAATGCCGCAGGTGATCCTGTAACAAACGCTGCAATCGCAGACTACTTTGTTGGCTTACCCGTGGACCTGATATTAGCCATATCCACGCCCTGCGTGCAGGCAGCAGCGCTGGCCGTCGAGGGGACGGACATACCGGTGGTCTTTAACTCGGTTACCAATCCCGTAGTGGCAGGGGTAGTTGACAGCTGGGATGTGCCGGGCGGGCAGATAACCGGGGTGAGCGATATTGCTCCTGTTGACCCTCAGCTACAACTGATCCTGGACATCTTCGCGGCCAATAACATCACTCTTGAGAAACTGGGCGTGATGTACAATCCCGGCGAAGATAACTCGGTGTACCAGGTGGATGTGCAGCTTCCCGAGGCAATCGCCCTTCTCGGCCTGAACATCACCGTAGTGAAGTCTCCGGCAATGGATACGGCGGGTGTTTTGCCTGCAGCAGAGGCACTGGCAACAGCCCCGCTGGGACCGGTGGATGCCATATGGATTCCGACGGACAACACGGTCGTGACTGCTTTCGAGGCCGTAGTGGGGGTTTGTGAGGATAATGACATACCTCTCTTTGCCGCCGACGTGGCGACGATTGAGAGAGGGGCAGTCGGGTGCTGGGGCCTGAACTACTACGATGTCGGCTATACGAGCGGTCTGATGGCAGGGGAGATATTGCTGGAGGGTGCAGACCCGGCCGTGATGCCAGTCCAAACAGCACCGGCGGATGAGCTTCACCTTTACCCCGAGGCAGCCGTAAGGATGGGTGTAACCATTCCCGAGTGGCTTATAGACATGGCAGACGTAGTGTACGTAGACCCATAAGAATAAGACCCATAGCAGAATGGGGACCATAGGGTTCTTGCATCGCCATCCGGTTGCCCGGGCAGCCGGATGGCGATATTGCGGTAACAGAGAAATACGATAGAAAGGTTTGTGATTGATGGACCCTACAGCTTTCATGCGTTTACTGTCCTTTTCCCTGTATGAGGGACTGGTATTCGGGTTTGTAGCCATAGGCGTATATATCACCTTCCGTGTGCTTAATTTTCCCGACCTTACAGTGGATGGAAGCTTTGCTCTGGGGGGGGCCGTTGCCGCCGTGCTTATTACGGATGGTGTGAATCCATTCCTGGCCACGCTGGCTGCGGTGGGAGCCGGTCTATGTGCCGGCCTGGCAACATCACTGCTCAACACCAAGCTAAGGATACCGGCCCTGCTGTCCGGCATCCTGATGATGGTCGGCCTCTACTCGATAAATCTGCGGGTTATGGGTCGACCCAATATGCCTCTTCTTCGTCAGGCAACCATCTTTGTCATGGTCTCTCAATTGCTGGGACTGGAGACTCGCATTGCCTATCAGCTCGTGGTTGCCGGGGTGCTGGCAGCGATAGGTTTCTTCATTCTAAACTGGTTTTTGCGCACTGAGATCGGGCTGGCGCTGCGAGCCACGG
The DNA here is from genome assembly GCA_046483735.1 of Dehalococcoidia bacterium. Lineage (GTDB taxonomy): Bacteria > Chloroflexota > Dehalococcoidia > GIF9 > AB-539-J10 > RBG-13-51-36. The sequence goes on along the minus strand of JAWOCP010000157.1, from coordinate 2,789 downwards.
GTGATAATGAGCAGATGGTGCGTGGTGCCGGAGTAGACACTGACAAGATGACGATACTGGGGGTGTGCATCGCTAACGGGCTGGTTGCCTTTTCCGGCGGCGTGATAGCTCAAGGACAGGGCTTTGCCGATGTCAGCATGGGGATAGGAATGATTATAATGGGCCTGGCCTCGGTGATAATCGGCGAAGCGCTATTTCGGCCCAAGGGGGTGGCCAGGCTTCTGCTGGCAGTGCTGGGCGGTGCTTTTGTCTACCGCTTCGTCCTGAGTCTTGCCCTCAGAATGGGTATGCCTGCGGGTGATTTGAAGCTTATTACGTCAGTGATAGTAATTATAGCTCTCGCGGTTCCGTACGTGCGGAAGAAGATACGGGGGGAGTGGCAACCACCGGCGTCACGGTGGTAGAAGGATGATTATGATGAGTGAGAATAAGAGTTTGCTCAAGCTGAAGGCGATAACCAAAATCTTCGCCAGGGGCACGATAGATGAGGTTACAGCCCTGGATGGAGTTAATCTCAATGTCGACAGCGAAGACTATATTGCAGTTATCGGCAGTAACGGGGCGGGGAAAAGTACCCTGCTTAATATCATTGCCGGCGTATACCCGCCGGAAAGCGGCCAGATAATCCTCAACGGCCGGGACATTACCTGTCTCTGTGAATATATGTGTGCCAATCATGTCGGCCGGGTCTACCAGGACCCCCACGTGGGCACTGCCGCCAAGATGACCATAGAAGAAAACATGGCCATGGCCCTGCTGCGGGGGCAACCAAGAGGATTGCGACCCGCCAGTAGTAAACAGCGCAGGGAGATGTTCCGTGCCGCCCTGGCTCCGCTGGGACTGGGGTTGGAGAAGAGGCTGGGTGCCCTGGTAGGTACGCTTTCGGGGGGGCAAAGACAGGCGCTGGCACTGGTAATGGCGACTATGAGTAACCCGGCAATGTTGCTGCTCGACGAGCATATTGCGACCCTGGACCCCAGGACAGCTAAAACGGTGCTCGATTTAACCGACATGATTGTAAAACGGGAGAAGATGACCACATTGATGGTGACCCATAATATGGACCTGGCACTGAAATACGGCAACAGGCTGATTATGATGCACCAGGGCAAGATTGTCGTCGACCTGGACCAGGGTAAGAAAACAGGTTTGACCATCGGTGACCTGGTAGCCTACTTTGAACAAGCCGCCGGTAGAAAGTTCGTCGACGACAAGGTACTGCTCAGGGAGTGAGCAGGAAGCCAGAAAACGCTTACACCAGTGGGATTTGCCAGCTGCCTTTGAGAAGGCGGTGCAGGGGTTGAGGGAGGTGGTTAGCAAAGGAGGTGCAATCATGAACGAATCTGACAGCCTTTTCCACTTCATGGGAAGTAAGGGCCTGACCACTCTGGAGATCTTCTACAATCAGAAGCAGGACAGTTTCTTGCTTCGCGGTATGAAGGAATGGGACGACAATGCTCGGTTTGAGAGATACAACCTCGACTTTACCGTGGAAGATATTCTGACCGAAGACTACTTCGCAATGGGGACAGAGACATTGGTCTCAGAGCTTACAAAGTCTGGTTTGAATGACTATTTGGAATATGTTGAGCAACTCATAAGGGAGCGGCGGGACCACGGAATCGAGTTCTACTACCATCGTGAGAAAAACATCCGTGCCATGTACTGCAAACATGTGAATACTCTGGGTATAAGGAACGGTCGGCAAGCCATCCGAGGTGGCGCTATGCGCAGGCATGAGCTAAGTGAGCCCGAAATAGACGTTATAACGGACGGATTGAACATCGCGCAAGCCATGGCCTACAAGAATGCGATAGCCAGGATACCGTACGGAGGCTCGAAGATACTGGTGCAATGTGCTCCGGTGAAACTCGACGACTTTGAGTCAATGGGTTTCCTTGCCTATGTCACCGACAGGAGCCGCTCATTTACCGGTCCCGATATGAATTTTGAACCTGAGATGGCAGATATTATTCGCGATAGGTTTACCAGAAACTACACCGATGGCAGGAAGAGCCCCATGAAAACAAGCGGCGTGCCCACTGCGTACGGTGTATATCTTGCCGTAAAAGAGGCGTGCGACTTCGTCTATGGCGATCGAGATTTATCTCATAGGAGGATAGCAGTTCAGGGATTGGGGGAAGTAGGATACCCATTGGCCGAGTATCTATTAGGTGAAGGCGCCAAGCTTTTCGTTTGTTGCCGAGGGGACCTATCCAAAGTGAAAAGTCTGCAGCAACGGTGGAGCGAGAAACTGGTTGAATATGTGGAACCAGAAGAGATATATACTGTAGATGCCGATGCCTTTTGTCCCTGTGCCATGGGTGGCGTAATAACAAAGGACAGAATCGATAAGTTTAAGTTCAAGGTTATAGTAGGCGCAGCCAACAATCAGCTGAAGGCAACCGGCAAAAAGGAGGAAATAGAACTAGCCAGGGAACTTGCTGGCAAAGGGATTCTCTTTGTTATCGACTGGGCGCACAATTCAGGTGGTGTGTTATGCGCCTGGATGGAATGGGTCTATCAAGAAGAAGCTTCCTTCGAGAAGCTGAAGCCGAGGATTGAGCGTATATGCAGCGACGATTTCAGGAGGTTACTGGAGGAAGCACAAGCGACAGGTAAGACACCTACGGAGGTGGTCTACGAGAAGGTTGAGGACCTGGTCTTCACCGGCGCCGATTTCGACGAGACGCTATAGAATTTCCTAGATCAATCCCGGCATCCCAGTATGCAAATGGCCGCCGTACCACCGTCTACGGGGGTACCGCCGAAGGTGTGGGACAGACCTA